>JBIHZV010000060.1:0-6376 GCA_044240275.1 Ilumatobacteraceae bacterium
ACGCTCATTTAGGGTAGTACCGTCATAACTTCATGACACACGAAGAACTACTCTCCAACACTGCATTCTTTGCAGAAACACCAGTGGAAGCGCTCTCAGCGATTTGTGCGTTGGCCAAGACTCAAACACTCCAACGAGGCGATGTGTTGTTTAATGAAGGCGACACTCCAGATGCACTGTTTGTTGTGCTCAGTGGGCGTATCGCAATTGCCATTGGCAACAAGCCGCTCGACAGTCGCGAAAGCATGTTGGCGCTGATGGAAGACGGCGATTTATTTGGCGAACTTGGTTTACTCGACAATGGTTCGCGCAGTGCGATGGCTCGCGCAATTGAAACAAGTTCTGTTCTGTGCATTCCGTATGCGCCGGTAGTTGAACAAATGCGTACTCACCCAACAATGTTGTGGGGTGTCACTAAGTTGCTCGCAACACGCCTGCGCGTGATGGACGAAGTGTTGGCCGACAGTGTGTTTCTCGACGTCACCGGGCGCACTGCAAAACGATTGCTCGAACTTTCTGGCGGCAGCGATGATTTTGTCTTGCCTGTTACACAAGAAGAGTTGGCCGGCATGGTTGGCGCATCACGCGAGCGTGTCAACAAAGCCATCGCAAGTTTTATTCGACTCGGTTGGCTCAAGCAACAAGATCGTCGCTATCACATCATCATGCGTGACCGCATGACAGTTCGTTCTAGCTAGTTAATAGCCAGTCGCGTGTGCGACTAAAAGCATCTTGCGCATCATCTGCGCGATGTGCCGGACGCGCAGCATCATGAGCAAAGCCGTGTACTGCTTCGGGATATTCCTGCACAGTCACACCTACGGTGAGCAACTCCAACACTTGGTCTGGCGGTGTGTACGGATCAAGTGATCCGATGATTGCAAGCACTCGGTCGGCATTGCCACCTTCGAGATACGTAAGTGGATCGCCCTGCGAAGCACTCATCCAACCTTCTGGAATATGAATCATTCCGTAAAACGATGAGATCCGAGCAAACCGATCACTTCGTGCGGCTTTGTGGCAATACATTCCGCCCATACAAAACCCCATCAACCCAACTCGATCCACCCCTAGTGCATCGGCAGCTTCGTGCATGTCACGAAGAATCGCATCATCGCTCAGCGATGGCACGACTGCCATCCGCTCGGCGATGTCTGCCGACAACGTTTGACCAGCAAACGGCTCAATCGCAATGACTGCCATATTCCACTCGCGTGCCAGTCGCGCCACGAGTTCATCAAACAATGTTCGCAATCCAAAGATGTCCGGCATAATCACGAGCCCCATCACTGGGTTGGCCACACTCAAATCGATTTCGGCGGGAGTGCCTGAGGGCAAGGTAATTCTCATAGTTCTCAATCTTTGCATCATTAACATTCACAATGTTGCTTGTGTTCTTAGTTGCAGTGCGACTTGCAGTGAGAAGTGCGGTGAGTGCGGTGCGGATCATCATCTGCATGACCGCAAAAACAGCACGCACTTGTATACGTCCCACAACCATCGTTCACCCAACAGGCAAATCGTCCACGGTTCGCACACTCGTGCAGGAGTGGTCGACTCTCGCAATTGCGCCATCCACACTCAGACGTGTCAATGGCTGGGGACTTCCAGGCAAGCGAGTAGCAAACCTCGACGAAGTACTTATTCGAGCCGGCTTTGGTCTTGAAGCAACCGATTCGGTCGGCGATCAGTACCTCTTCAAACTCGTTATTCGCGCAGCCAACGACGAGCTCGCAACTCGCATTGTGTTGCAGCGACTTCTGCCACCGTTGATCTCCATTGCTGCTCGGCGTGGCAAGTTGGCTCGCGGAGGTTTTGACGAGGCTCTCACCGACACCGTCGCTCAAGCCTGGATACAAATCCGCACATATCCAATCGACAAGCGACCCATCAAGATCGCCTCCAACTTGGTGCGTGATTCTGAATACTTTGCGTTTGTGCGCGACAGTCGCCTTAAGCAACTCGCTGTTGCATGGGGTGACGATGCAATCGACATGATTCCGACTCCCGAAACTCGAGTCAACCCTGATGAAGAAATAGTCAACCTGCTCAAGGAAGCATCTAAATGGAATTTGGGGCCGCGTTCTCTCAGTGTGTTGCACCAACTTGCAGACGGCAAAAGTTTTCGTTCAATTGCCACTGACGCGGGTGTCAACATCCGCACTGTGCACAGCTGGAGAAGCACTGCAATTAGCGAGTTGCGTGAACAAATGCAGTGTGCTGGCTAAGTTTTGCACTACGCAGTCTTAATGAATTACTGACCACAAACACGCTCGACAATGCCATTGCAAGGCCAGCCCACATTGGGTTCATGTATCCAAGTGCGGCAAGCGGTATTGCTGCTGCGTTGTATGCAAATGCCCAAAACACGTTGGCGCTGATCGTGCGCAGTGTGGCACGCGACAGCAAGATCGCATCAGTAACAAGACGTAAGTCCCCGCTCACAATGGTGAGATCGCTTGCGCTCATTGCAACATCTGTTCCAGTGCCCATGGCAATACCCACGTCTGCCTGAGCAAGTGCTGCTGCATCATTCACTCCATCGCCCACCATCGCAACTGCATAGCCACGGTTCTGCAAGTCGGCAACCACGCGCACTTTTTCTGCAGGCAACACACCAGCTATTACGTGTTGATCATCAGTTTCTATTCCTACTTGTTCTGCAACAGCCAATGCAGTGGCCAAGTTGTCGCCAGTGAGCAACACTGGTCGCAAACCCAGTTCGCGCAACGAAGCAATTGCTGCAGCACTATTTGTTTTAGGTCTGTCGGCCACCACGCACACTGCCTTTGCCATTCCGTCGTAGGCAACTAACACAGCCGTGTTGCCCGAGTCACGCGCAACTTTCAATGCTTCACGCAGCGGGCTCGAAATAATCACGGTGCGCGCATTAAGCAACTGCTCACCGCCAACCATCACACGATGACCGTCAACCACACCAACTGTTCCTTGCCCGGCAATCGACTCAAATTGTTGCACGCTTGCAAGTTGCCCGAGTTCCGCGCGTGCAGCAGAGGCAATGGCTTTTGCCACGGGGTGTTCGCTTGCAAACTCCAATGCACCGGCAAAGCCCAACACTTCGGCGCGAGTTGCATCGGCTGCCACTACAACGTCAAGCAGCTGCATGACTCCTGTCGTTACTGTGCCGGTTTTGTCAAATACCACGGTGTCAATACGTCGCGTGCTTTGCAATACGTCAACACCCTTGATCACGATTCCCATTTGTGCGGCTCGTCCGCTACCCACCATCAACGCAGTTGGAGTGGCTAGACCAAGCGCGCAAGGACAAGCAATGATCAGCACCGAAACTGCGGCTTCAAATGCATCGGCCAAACGCTCAATATCGTCTCCCATGAAATACCACGCAACAAATGTGGCCAATGACAACAAGATCACTGTTGGCACAAACACGCTGCTGACTCGGTCGGCAAGTCGCTGCACTGGGGCTTTGGTGGATTGCGCGTCGCGCACAAGTTTGGTGATTTGCGCAAAAGTTGAGTCGGCTCCAACTCGTCGCGCACGCACTACCAATCGTCCAGTCAAGTTCACCGTTGTGCCCGTGACCTTGCTCCCTACTTGCACATCAACCGGCACGCTTTCGCCTGTGAGCGTTGATGCATCGATGCTCGACGCACCTTCCATCACAACACCATCTGCAGCAATGATCTCGCCTGGGCGCACAACAATCATGTCGCCAACTCGTATTAATACTGCATCAATAGTTACTTCTTCACCGTCGCGCAGGATGGTTGCGGTGCGCGCACCCAATGCCAACAATGCGCGCAATGCATCACCCGCGCGGCGCTTTGCTCGTGCTTCAAAATATCTACCTGCCAACAAAAAGATTGTGACGGCTACGGCCACTTCAAAATACACATGCACGCCACTACCCATGCTGGTCATGCTCGTCATCGAGTCTTGTGCAGATGTAGTTGCCGCGTGCCCCCAGAACAGTGCCCAAACCGACCACGCAACTGCAGCCACGATCCCAAGCGAGATCAATGTGTCCATCGTTGTTGCACGATGACGAGCATTCATCAGTGCAGCACGATGGAAAGGCCATGCTCCCCACGTCACGACGGGCGCAGAAAACGCCAGTGCATACCACTGCCAATTGGCAAACTGCAGCACTGCAAACATTGACACCAGTGCAACTGGAACACCCAGAACGATGCTTGCGGTCAAGCGCGACTTGAGCATGGCAACGCGTTCACGAACCTCTGCGTCCAACATGTCTGGAGTGGTTTCGGCGAGCGGTCGTGCGCCATAGCCAAGCGACTCGACCAGGGAAACCAGTTTTATGGTGTCAACTTGCGAGGCATCAAAAGTGACACGGGCAGACTCGGTTGCGAAGTTGACGGTTGCCTCAACTCCAGCGAGATGATTGAGACCCTTTTCGATTGTCATGGCACAGGCGTTGCAAGACATGCCAGTGATCGAAAGATCTACCTGATTTGCAGAACTATCAACTGTGGTCATTGCCTCTAGTCTCGCCTCGCGAGACGGCCGATCAGTTGATTAAAACTTGTAAGTTGGGTCGCTCTCGCCGTAACCATTGAATGAGTCAACGGCATTCTTCACCGCGAGGTGACCAACGAGGGCAAGGGCCAGAACGATAATTGTTGCTGTAATCATGCTTTCCAGTATGGCGCAATATCTGCCAAAACGATTACCAATGGGTAGGTATCTTTATATTAGATACCCCATATCACGCCACAATTCTGCAGTGGGTCGCCAGGGGCTCGAACCCTGGACCTGCGGATTAAAAGTCCGTTGCTCTACCAACTGAGCTAGCGACCCGACTTGCCAACAGACTAGTTGCTCGCAACAAAAGAACCTCAATCAGATTCAACTCTCGTGGTTGACTGATGCTGTGCGTTTCCTCCCAAACCTCAACTCCACACGACGCACCATATTGCTCTCGACCTGGGGTCTCTTCACTGGCCTCGCGCTCTTGCTTGTTACCGCCGGCGTCTTCAGCACATTGGTCGGCATTCGCGCCGAACTCAAGCAACTACCAACTCTCGTCAGTGGCGGTATCACCACCGCCTATTACGCCGGCTTCTTGCTCGGCTCCTGGTACGCGCTTCGTGCACTCAAGCAAGTAGGTCATATTCGCGTCTACGCTGCGCTCGCCTCACTGCTCAGCGCATCGGTGCTGATCACTGGTGTCTACGACTCGCCCATCGTGTGGATTCTTATGCGCTCAAGCACAGGCTTTTGTTTTGCGGGTTTGTATGTCGTTGCCGAGTCTTGGCTGAATGGTCTTGCGAGCAACACATTCCGCGGTCGCCTACTCGCCATGTACAACGTCGTGACGATCGGTGCTTACGGTGTAGGTCAATTGCTGGTATTTAATTTTGATGCACGCACGCTCACGGGTTTCGCATTTGCAGCAGTTGTCTCATCGCTCGCTGTAATTCCTGTCGTCATGTCAGAACAAGCAGCAACTCCTCAAGTCGAAAATAACACGCACATCACCATGCGTGAACTCGCAAGAATTGTTCCTACGGGTGCAGGAACTATTTTGCTCGTCGGTCTTGCACACGGTGGCATGCTCGGCATGGCAGTCATTTATGCAACACGAGAAGGTCTCAGCGTGGGTCGCGTCGGCATTTTGATTGCTGCTATCAACCTTGGTGGCATGGCACTTACCTGGCCTATCTCTTCAGCATCCGACGACCTCGATCGACGCATCATCGGCGTGCTCAGTTCACTAGCCGTGATTGTTCTGGGTCTTGTCATGCTCACCCAAACGCCAAGCAGTTGGGTCACCACTGCACTTCTGTTTGCCATCGGGGGTTTTAGTTTTCCGTTGTATGCCGTAGGTGGCGCCTACACAAACGACTGGGTGTCACAAGAACAAATGGGTGCTGCAGCGTCGCAACTTGTCACGCTCTATGGCCTTGGCGCAATGATCGGCCCACTTGTTGCTGCACCGTTTCTCGACATCATCGGCACACAAGGTTTTGCTTGGTCAATCATCTCGTTACATGCACTGATCTTGTTATTCCTCATCTATCGCATTCGCGCGTGGCACGCTCCAGTGACGACAAAACATTGGGATGATGTTTCATTCCACGGTCGTGCATTTTTTATTCCGGCAACCATCGTCTCGCTTGGTGTCAACCGACGCGCGAAATAAGTACACCGACGCCAGCAAACTGCAAGACGCCAGCAACCACAGTAAATACATGCCAGATTTCGTGAAAGCCAAATATCTCTGGTGAAAGCTTTGGCTTTTGTAGATAAAACAACACAGCACCAACGGTGTACACAATGCCACCGAGCGCATAGAGCAACAAGCTGGCAAAGCCAGCACGGTGATATGCCCATGGCAAAATAACGAGCGCAGCCCAACCAATAATCAAATACA
>JBIHZV010000015.1:0-19824 GCA_044240275.1 Ilumatobacteraceae bacterium
AATAACAGAACCAGAATCTGCTGTGTTGCCAGTTACACCACTCCCCAGAGTGACGGATCAAGGATATCGCCGTACCCAAAATCGCCACACACTATTTGGTGAGGCGCTCCAAATTTGCAAAACCAATGAGATTTGCAAGAGCTACCCCGAGCGCTTCGCGAACATGCCGCGACACTGCGCTCGCCCCCCGCAACGGTGAAGTGCGGGTGGGAGAAATATAAGCGACAAGCCCCAAATCTTGGGCAATCAAACGCGATCGCAACGAGTGATATGGATCAGTGACGATCAGGACACTGTGCAGTCCACGGTCTTGCATGATGTTGTGAACTGCGATGAGCGACTCTCGCGTTGTTGATCCGCTGTTTTCTTGCACGATCGACTCGGCCGGCACCGCAACATCGATTAAGTAGTTTGCCGATGTCTCGGCTTCAGTAAATCTGTCACCAGGTTGGTTGCCTCCCGTTGTGATCACGAGCGGCGCAAGACCTTCTTGCCACAGTGCTAGTACATGGTCAAGGCGTGCTTGCAATTGCGGCGATGGTCGGCCGTCGTACTGCGCGACTCCAAGCACAACGATGGCATCGACTGATCTCGCTTGATCACTTCGACCAACCCACCACACTTGCGCCACGCTGATGCAGCCGTACATCAGTGAGATTGCCACGAGCAGACCGACAACTCGCGCAAACTTGCTCACGGTTACCTAGCCCTGTGCGCGAGCGAGTGCCGACTTGATGCGACGTAAAGATTCGTCACGGCCAAGCAACTCAATCGGTTCAAATAATGGTGGTCCCACACTTCGGCCCGTGATGGCAATACGCAATGGTCCTTGCAACTTGCCGAGTTTCACGTCGTGCTTCGTCCCCACAGTTTCAACTGCGGTCTTCAGCGATTCTGCATTCCATTCGCAAGTTGCGAATGCAGTGGCAATCTCGTCCAGCGTTGGAGCTGCAAAATCGGCACTAAATGCTTTCGTGAAAGCGGCATCGTCAATGGGTGGCTCAGCAAGAAACAGAAAATCGACAAGGGCACATACTTCGGCCATCACCACGATGCGTGTTTGTACAAGTGCTGCCATTGCTCTAAACAACTCTGGCTTATAACGCTCAGCAGGCCACGGCGCAGCACTCGAAGTCAAAATCACTTCGGCGGCACTAATGAAATCTTCGAGCGGCATCATGCGGATGTACTCGCCATTAAATGACTGCAACTTTTTGATATCGAAAAAAGCTGGCGAGTGATTGACACTTTCGAGCGCAAACTCTTCAACAATCTGTTGCCAGGGCACTATCTCGGTGTCGCCGTGCGGCGCCCATCCGAGTGTCATCAAATAGTTGACCATGGCCTGAGGCAAGATTCCCTCTTCGCGATATTGCTCAACGGCTACTTTGTCGCGACGCTTCGACAACTTCTTGCGCTGCTCATTCACCAACACAGGCACATGAGCCCAAACTGGTGGTGTTACGCCAAGTGCATTCCACAGCATCTGCTGCTTTGGAGTGTTTGGCAGATGTTCCTCGGCTCGCAACACATGCGAAATATTCATCGTGATGTCGTCAACTACGTTGGCCAGTAAAAATACTGGCGTGCCGTTGCCACGTAACAACACAAAATCTTCAATGGTCGAGTTCTCAAATTCCACTTCACCACGCACAGTGTCGTGCACGATGGTTTTTCCAGCCGGCACCTTAAACCGCAACACATGACCTGGACCCGGTGCGAGACCTCGGTCGCGTGAAAAGCCGTCGTAGCCATTCAGACCCGCGGCTTTGGCACGCTCCTGAATCTGCTCCGATGTCTGGTCACAGTAATAAGCGTTGCCCGAATCAAATAGCTTCTGGGCTGCAGCCACATGTTCGGCGGCATATGTCGACTGGAAATATGGACCTTCAAAATGTGGATCGTTGCTGTCGATGCCTATCCAAGCAAGTGCATCAATAATTCCCTGCGTCCATTGCGGTTCGTTGCGTGACTCGTCGGTGTCTTCAATGCGCAACACAAATATGCCGTTATTTTTTAGTGCAAGTAACCAGTTGTACAAGGCCGTGCGCGCACCACCCACATGAAAATATCCGGTAGGTGAAGGAGCAAAGCGATAGCGCGGTGTGGCAGTTGACATCTCTCTTCAGGTTATCTCGGCGTGCCGATCTGCGATGGCGTCCACTACCCTTCACACGATGGCTGACACAACTCGCACAAACCAAACCAATGTCTATGGCGAAGCACTCGATAGTTGCTGCACGTCTCCGATGACTGGCTTCTTTCGCACAGGATGCTGTGAAACGAGTGGCGACGATGTTGGTGTCCACACGGTCTGCGCGATTATGACAACTGAGTTCTTGACATTTTCAAAGTCAGCGGGCAACGATCTCTCAACTCCAATGCCTCAATATGGTTTTGCTGGGCTCAAAGATGGCGATCAATGGTGTCTGTGTGCAGGCAGGTGGCAAGAGGCTTTTGAGGCTGGTCATGCACCACGCGTTAATTTGCGCGCAACTCATGTGCGCACACTTGAGTTTGTTGACCTAGCTGACTTAGAAAAATTTGCGATCTAAATCGCTGATCACAACTGAATTATGCGCCGGTGAGCGCACGCCACGACATCGGCATCGACTTTGTCAATTGGTCGTTTGACAACTGATACGTGGTTGCGGGCACCATGTCTACGAGTGCGCGAATTTCGGCGTAATGATGAGCCGCATGGCCAAGCCCGCTAAACACTTCACGACGCTTTGCCAACAAGTCGGCTGGCGGCGAATCGAGCAACCACCCCCAAATGGTCAGAGCGAATGTCAGGTCATGCATTACTGGAGCACGACCAAACTGTGATGCCCTGCTCAGCGCAATTGCAATAGTTCCCTGAATCGCATCATCAACCGACTCACCTTCTTTAACACGCACGTTTTTGCGAACGCGACGCGCAAGTGTCAATACATATCCCTGGTCCGGTCCCTGATTGCCAAGGCTCGCACCACGAGGTTGGCGACCGTCCAACATTCCTGGTCGATCAACCGTCCAGCTGCCAGGCACATGCTCTGGTGACGTGTAAATACGGGGATTATTTGTTGGAAGAACTGGGGTGTGTTTTGGAGCAGCCATACTGCCAAGATCCTAGTTGTTGGTCGAGTGCAGCAAGCCGAATACGAGCGACTCTTCGAGTGCGCGCCATGAGGCTTCGATGATGTTGGCCGACACGCCAATAGTCGTCCATGTCCGATCGCCGTTTGTTGCGTCAATCAGCACGCGCGTGACTGCGCCGGTCGCCGACCCAGAATCCAAGATGCGCACTTTGTAGTCGGTCAAGTGCACTTTCGAGAGCTGTGGAAAACTCTTTGCAAGTGCAGCACGTAGTGCAGTATCAATCGCGTTTACTGGACCGTTGCCCTCAGCGGTAAACACCTCTCGAGCATCGCCGATCCAAACTTTGACAGTTGCTTCGGTAGTGAAATTACCCATTGATGACTCGTCGGTGATCACTCGCATCGAATCCACCTTGAAGAAATTCTGTTCCCAACCTGCTGCACGGCGCATCAACAACTCGAGCGATGCATCTGCTGCTTCGAAGTGGTAGCCCTCGTGTTCAAGACGCTTCAGGTCATCAATCACTTGATTCACTGCAGGTCCGTCCATGGTCAGGCCGAGTTCTTCGGCCTTCATCGCGATGGTTGCCCTACCAGCCATTTCCGAAACCAAAAATCGCGTTCCGTTGCCAACCAACTCTGGTGACACATGTTCGTAAGCATCTTTTGCACGAGCAATTGCCGACACATGCAACCCTGCCTTGTGCGCGAATGCGCCCGAGCCAACGTATGGTGCTTGCGGATTCAGCGGACGATTCAACACTTCAGCCACAAAATTGCTCACTGCCGTGATCCGCTCGAGCCTGCCGTCTGGCAAGCAGGTATATCCAAGCTTGAGTTGCAGGTTTGGAATCACCGTGGTCAAGTTGGTGTTGCCCGTGCGCTCGCCGAGACCATTCAATGTTCCCTGAACATGGCGTGCTCCACTGTGTACTGCAGCAAGCGAGTTGGCTACCGCGCAACCCGTGTCGTCGTGGCAATGAATTCCGATGATGATGTCATTGCCAACGTGTCGTTGAACTGCTCCAACAATGTCTTGCACTTCAAATGGCAACGATCCACCGTTGGTGTCACACAACACCAAGTGAGTTGCTCCATTGACGATTGCTGATTCAAGCGCGCGCATCGAAAACTCTGGGTTGCTCTTGTAGCCATCGAAAAAATGCTCCATGTCAACGAGCACCTGTCGACCAGCACCATGCAAGAACTTCACAGAGTCACTGATCATGGCCAAGCCCTCGTCGAGAGTTGTCTGCAATGCCTGCTCAACGTGATAGTCGGATGACTTTGCAACGATGCAAACTGCAGGCGTATTCGATTCGATCAAGTTGCGCAGTGTTGGATCGTCGTCAACCTTTCCAAGCGGGCGTCGTGTCGAACCAAAGGCCACCAATGTTGATGTCGTGAGTTTCAATTCTTTTTGGGCTCGGGCAAAGAACTCGATGTCCTTCGGGTTCGCGCCTGGCCATCCACCTTCGATGAAATGCACGCCTAGATAATCGAGTTGCTCAGCGATGCGCAACTTGTCCTCAACGCTGGCCGAGACGCCTTCCACTTGCATGCCGTCCCGGAGAGTCGTATCAAACACTTCGACTGTGGTGTTTTTCTGTGCTGCTTTCATTTTTTTCTCTTTTCAAAGTCTTCGCTTATTTCAGGGATTAAAAAAGCCGCCCTTGAGGGCGGCTTGGGCGAACGTCGAAAGACGTACGCCTAACTAATAATGATGATCGAGATACTTGTTGATGCTGCTCCGAAGTAATTCACAGACTCCAGTATCACCCCTGAGGTAGTGGTTCGCCAACATCACCCGTAAGGGTTTGTGGAAAACATTGGGGACAATGACCTCAAAGCCTTACCCCATCTGTGAATAACGCTGGGGATAAGTCTGTGGATTTGAATGGGGATATCCCCTTTCTGGTCACAGCGATGTGATTTAGGCCAGTTCGCACCAGTCGATATAACGCTCGTCTTGACCGCGCACAGCCTTGGCGTAGACCGCCGCAATGGCCCGAGTCTTAGGGCCTGGACACGGAATCAAACGTTCGTCCACCATGCTCACCGAACCAACTTCGGCTGCGGTGCCGCAGGCAAAGATTTCGTCGGCGATGTAGAGATCGCTTCGCGCGATGTTGTCGACGCGAATGTCGTAACCCAAGTCTCGTGCAATACGCATCACGCTGTTCTGAGTTATTCCCTCGAGCGCGCCGGCCGATGTTGGCGGAGTCAAAATGATGCCGTCGCGTACACAGAAAATATTCTCGCCCGTGCACTCGGCAATCAAGCCGTTTGGCGCAAGCATGATCGCCTCGTCGTATCCGGCCTTCAGCGCTTCTACTTTTGCCAAAGTTGAGTTGACATAGTTGCCCACGGTTTTTGCAGCCGGCGGCATCGTGTTGTGATCGTGACGAGTCCATGAAGAAATCTTCATGCGCACACCTTTTTCCACTGCGTCATCACCCAAATATGCACCCCACGGCCAGCAGGCAATAGCGATGTCCACTTTGCATGGCAATGTGTTCAATCCCATTTCGCCATATCCGTAATACGCGAGTGGACGGATGTAGCAAGCTGGCAATCCAGTTGATCTCACCGTGTCTTTTGTTGCTTGAACAATTTCGTCAACCGAGTACGGCATGTCCATTCCCATGATTTTTGCCGATTTGTACAAACGCTTGATGTGGTCGGTCAGTCGAAAAATGGCCGGACCATTCTTTGTCTCGTAAGCACGAATGCCTTCAAATACTCCGGTGCCGTAATGCAACGTGTGCGTCAACACATGCACTTGAGCTTTGTCCCAATCGACAAGCTTGCCGTTCATCCAAATTTTTGGTGTCGTGGTAATTGGCATGTTTTCCTCGTTTGTGTTCAGTTATCTAAATGTCGTTCTAAACTATCGCTCTTATTTAGCCACTCTTGCACTAATTTCATCACCCATTTGGCTCGTAGAGCCACTTGCTGGTGCTTGGCACGCGGCGCGGACTCGCTCCGCCATTGCAGTTTCGCCCAAAAACTCAAGCATGTGTGCTGCCGAAAGAATGGCCGCAACTGGGTTTGCCTTGCCCGTGCCAACGATGTCGGGTGCCGAACCATGCACGGGTTCAAACATCGATGGTCCGGTTCCAGCTGGATTGAGGTTTGCAGATGACGCAATACCGATTCCACCGCTCACCGCTCCACCCAAGTCGGTGAGGATGTCGCCAAACAAGTTGTCGGTCACGATCACGTCGTAGCGATGCGGGTCTTGCACAAAATAAATGCAAGCAGCATCTACGTGGTTGTATGCAGTTGCTACTTGAGGGAACTCTTTTGCAACGCGATCAAAGGTGCGTTGCCACAAATCGCCAGCAAAGGTAAGCACGTTTGTCTTGTGCACGAGCGTGAGATGTTTGCGAGATCGAGTTGCAGCCAGCTCAAATGCGTAGCGCACGCAGCGTTCTACGCCGTGTGCCGTATTCACGCTGCCCTGCGTTGCAACTTCTTGTGGCGTACCTTTTCGCAATACACCGCCTTCGCCAACATATGGCCCTTCGGTGTTTTCGCGAATCACAATGAAGTCATGCGGCGTGGTGTGCCCAGGTGCCGTGCCTGCAAATGGTCGACGATTGATGTACAAGTCCAACTCAAAACGCATCTTGAGCAACAGTCCGCGCTCAATCACACCAGGTGGCACGCCAGGCGTGCCAACAGCGCCGAGCAAGATGGCATCAAAACTGCGCAACTGTGCAAGCGTCTCGTCCGACAACACTTCACCATCGCGCAAATACCGTGCACCACCCAAATCAAAATCGGTTGTCTCCAGTTGCGCACCAGCAGTACGCAATACTTTGAGCGCCTCAATTACGACTTCGGGGCCAATGCCGTCACCACCAATGACTGCTATGCGATGCTTCTTGCCAGATGGTGATGTTGTTTTTGACGTAGCCATACCCCTATATCGTAGGGCGCAATTAGCACCGCTAACCTTTGTGCGCATGGCAAAGCACCAACTTTCTCAGGCGGCCCACGACCGTTTAACCGCCGAATTCACTGATCTCACCACTCGTGGCCGTATCCAAGTTGCAGACAAAATCGAACGAGCCCGAGAAATGGGTGACCTCAAAGAAAACGGCGACTACCACGCAGCCAAAGACGAGCAAGGTCACATGGAGGGTCGCATTCGCCAGATCGAATCGTTCCTTGAAGATGCCGAAATTATTCCCCCGGCACCAGATGGCGTGGTCGGTCTTGGCACCATTGTCACCATCGTCTACGACGGCGATGCGGACTCTGACGCAGAGCGATATTTAATCGGCCATGTTGAAGAGCGCCCAGAGGCTGGCGATGTCAGCGTGATGAGCCCAAGTTCTCCACTTGGTTCAAGCTTGCTTGGTTCCAAAAAAGGTGCAACGGTTACCTACGACGCACCGAATGGCAAGCTCAAAGTCAAAGTGCTCGATACCGAATCCGCACGATAGAAAGCTTTAGCTCACACACAATGTCTCTCCCTCCAGGTCGTGCGCTCGAATTACCGGGTCGTGGTCAAACATTTATTCGTGAGGTGCAGGGTCCACCTGGCGCTCCAACCATTTTTTTATTGCACGGCTGGACAGCAACTGCTGACCTCAATTGGTTCACGGCATTTGATGCGCTCGGCGAACATTTTCGAATCATCGCACCAGATCATCGCGGTCACGGCAAAGGAATCAATTCAAAGAGTCCATTTCGTTTGGAAGATTGCGCAGATGACGTCGCAGCAATTGCCGACGTGCTCGGCATCAATACGTTTATCCCGGTTGGTTACTCCATGGGTGGCACCATTGCTCAGCTGGTTTGGAAACGTCACGAGTCACGAGTGCGCGGACTTGTATTGTGCTCGACCGCTGCGAGTTTTGCGGTGTCGCGCGAAGAGCGACTGTCATTCTTGGGGCTCACAGGGTTGGCGGTACTTGCGCGTCTCACTCCCAACCAAACCATCGAGTGGCTCACCGAGCAGTTGTATTTGCAACGCAAGGGTGATGGGCTTGAGCCGTGGGCTCTGGAGCAGATGGCTTCGCATGATTGGCGCAAAATTATTGAAGCAGGTAGTGCAATTGGCAACTTCGATTCAACTTCGTGGCTCAAACAAGTCGATGTACCGGCGTCAATTGTGATCACCACCAAAGATGAGGTCGTTGCAGTTGATCGCCAACAACGACTCATCGAGTTGCTCGACGATGTAGATGCACACTTTATTGATGGCGCACACAACGCCATCTACACCGATCATCGCACCTATGTGCCAATGTTGCTTGCTGCAATCACCAGCGTTCACCAACGCTCAAAACTTTTGCTGTAAAAGCCTCTACAGATCGGCTATAGATCTAGCCCAATATCGAGCACTTTGGCCGAGTGTGTTAGAGCACCCACCGAGATGTAGCGCACACCAGTGGCGCCAACTGCAGCTACTGATTCCAGGGTCAGACCGCCACTCGCTTCCAAGATCACATCTTTGCCGGTTGCGTTTCGATGACTTGCAGCAATCGCGACCGCTTCTTTCAACGTTGCCGGCGCCATGTTATCGAGCAACACCAAATCGGCTCCTGCCCCAAGTGCGATGCGCAGTTGGTCAAGCGTGTCAACTTCTATCTCAATCGCAATGTTCGGTGCATAAGCCAGCACCAATGCAAACGCTTCGGCCACCCCACCTGCAGCGGCAATGTGATTATCTTTCACAAGCGCGGCATCCGACAACGACATGCGATGATTTACTCCTCCACCACAGCGCACCGCATATTTTTCGAGTGCCCGCATACCCGGTGTTGTCTTACGCGTATCGCGCACCTGCGCGCCAGTTTTGGCAAGCGCATCGGCCCACTCGCTTGTTGCAGTTGCAACACCACTTAAGTGACAAAGCAAGTTGAGTGCAGTGCGCTCGGCAGTGAGTAATCCGCGCGTGGGTGCATCAACGCTCATGAGTTTGTCGCCAGGCTTTACCCGAGCACAATCATCAACAAGCTTGGTCGCCACAATCTGGTCGCTGCCGCACATCATCTCGAGCACCGCAATTGCCACATCTAGTCCCGCGATACATCCATTGGCACGAGTAGCGAACACTCCAGTACTTCGCTGGCTTGCCGGCACTGTCGAGTTAGTAGTGACATCGTGACCATCTTTTAGGTCTTCATCTAGAGCAACAGCAATTAATCGACGTACGTCATCAAGCACGAGCCCGCTCGCCACCAATCGTTGGGCAGTTTCATGTGAGAGTTGATGGTGTTGCATTGCTATGCGCTCTCTGTCGGCAAATTGGCGATAACCAATTGATCATTGCTCATTGAAACTTGCAAATGTCGCAACCAGATATCGCGGGCCTCTACCGTGTCGGTGCGACGGTGACAGCCTCTACTCTCCGTGCGAGCCAGTGCCGATGCGGCAACAGCTGTGGCTACTGTCAAAATATTTGTTGCTTCAAAGTTGCGTCGTGATGCTGATGTTTTGGCATCAATTTTTTCTGCTGCCACTGCCAATGCATCCATGGTCAATTGCAGACCGTCTGGTCGGCGCAATACTCCAACATGTTTCGACATCATCACACGCACGTGCGCACGTAACGAGTCGTCCAATAATCCAGTTGTCTTGTGCGCACCTGAATCAATCGTGTTAGTCACAGGTTCAACACGTCTCGGCATCTTCCATGCCAAGTTGCGACCAACTCGCGTGCCCACCACAAGACTCTCGGTCAGGCTGTTTGACGCCAAACGATTGGCGCCATGCACTCCCGTGTAGGCCACTTCGCCAACGGCATACAACCCTTCGACTTCGGTTGTGCCGTCCATATTTGAGTCGATACCGCCACAGGTGTAGTGGGCTGCTGGAGCAACAGGAATGCGATCGTGTTGCGGGTCAATGCCTGCCGCGTTACATGCTTTGGTGATAAACGGAAACCGTGTTGCAAAGCGTTCACCAATATGTGTCGCATCCAAATACACATGGTCATCGACGCCATTAATGTTTTTTGCCATCCGCGCGCTTATTGCTGCTGCAACCACATCTCGCGGCGCCAAGTCTTCTTGCGGATGCAGACCTTGCATAATTCTTTCGCCAGCGGCATCAAACAAAACGGCGCCTTCGCCGCGCACCGCCTCCGAAATCAATACCTGCTGTTTTGTCGAGCCAACTTCTTGCCACAACACTGTTGGATGAAACTGCACAAACTCCAAATCACGCAAGGTCAGGCCCGCACGCAGTGCAAGTGCATGACCATCGCCAGTTACCGCAGGTGGGTTTGACGTGCTTGCAAACACTTGGCCATATCCACCAGTCGCAATCACGATCGCGCGCGCAGTGACCACACCAACACTTGCAACTGTGCCGTCACTATTGAGCATCGCGATGCGAATGCCAGCCACTTGACGCTTGCCCGATGCAAGGTTTGGCCCAAACACCAAGTCGAGTGCAAAAGCATTCTCGAGTACTTCCACACCAGCGTTGATTGCATTTTCGTCGAGCGTTCGTTGAATCTCGGCGCCAGATTGGTCTCCGCCGGCATGCACAATGCGCGACCTCGAGTGTCCGCCTTCGCGCGTGAGAGCACGCGACCCATCTGCGCCCGGATCAAAAGCGGCACCCATCTTTTCCAAATAATCAATGGCTGTTGGCGCATCGCGCACCAACGAACTCACAGCACTCTCATCACACAGTCCGCCGCCTGCATCCAATGTGTCACGCACGTGTTCGGCGAAAGTGTCGGCCGGGTCAAACACTGCAGCCAGTCCACCCTGGGCCCATGCTGTCGAGCCCGCATCAAGCGTGTCTTTGGTAACGATCAATACGTCGCGTACTGGCCGAGCAGCAAGTGCTGCGGCCAGGCCAGCGGCACCAGAGCCAAGCACGACAACATCGGTATCTCGTGTCCACGACACAGCTGGTGCGCTCAATGTTGCAGGCAAAGAAACTGCGCGCGTTGTCACGACTATTGCTATTCCTTCGTCCTTGATGGCGTTCCTATCGCAATCATCCGCTCGACCGATAGTCGCGCTCTGTCTGCAATGTCTCGCGGCACAGTCACTTCGTCTTTGCCTGTGCGCAATGCCTCTAGCAATTTCTCTGGAGTGTTCATCTTCATGTACTTGCACACAGCAGCACGATTGACTGGCTCAAAAATCACAAGAGGATTTGCTTTGCGTAATTGATGCAACATGCCTGTTTCGGTTGCTACCAAAACTTTCGCCGCGCGAGTCTCCTTGGCCGCGGTAATCATCCCCGACGTCGACAATATTTTGGTGCGCTCTTTTGGCACTACTCCACTAGATGCCAGGTACATGGCCGATGTTGCACATCCACATTCGGGATGAATAAACAATTCTGCATCTGGTTCTGCAGCAACCATCGCTTTCAGATCTTGACCGTTAATTCCTGCGTGCACGTGACATTCACCCATCCAGATATGCATGTTGGTGCGACCGGTCATATGTTGCGCGTGTGCTCCCAAAAATTGGTCTGGACAAAACAAGATTTCTTTATCTGGATCTATTGACTGCACCACTTCAACCGCGTTTGACGACGTGCAACAAATATCAGTCTCGGCTTTCACTGCAGCCGTTGTATTGACGTAGCTCACAACTACCGCACCAGGATGCTCGGCCTTCCACGTGCGCAACTGCTCTGCGTTGATGGTGTCAGCAAGCGAACAACCTGCTCGCGCATCAGGGATAATCACGGTCTTGTCGTAACTCAAGATTTTGGCGGTCTCAGCCATAAAGTGCACGCCGCAGAAAATGATTGTTGATTCTTTGACTTGCGATGCAATGCGCGAGAGCGCAAGCGAGTCACCTACATGGTCGGCTATGTCTTGTATCTCCGGCAACTGATAGTTGTGCGCCAAAATAACGGCGTCTCGATCTTTGGCAAGTTGTCGCACCTCTTGCGCCCATGTACTCACACCTTCAAGTTATCGGCAGATCGACTATGTACTAGATCGCGCCACGTGCACGGGACTGTCAAACCACAGGTTGTTTACGGCATCGGCCAGACTGCCACGCGCCGAACCCGCGTCGGTCACAATCTCTTTAGGTGTATCGGCAAATCGCAATACCGATCCCACACCCTGATCTCCCACTACGACCACGAGTCGTACTCGGCGGCGTTGCGGATGTTGACTCGGCGGAAGCTTTTTGTCATCAACATCGTCGTGATCGCCGTCGTCATGGTGATCATTTTTATCGCTGCGATCAATCGGCGCCGCCCATCCGCAGGTCAACACCACTGCGGCATCAAACATTCGAACAATTGCGCTTGTCGGTGCATCAATTAATTCATATACATCACCGTGCTCGGCAAGAAATGTGATTCGTAATGCGCCGTCTTCAAGGCGATCAACTCCTCCCTCATCCACCACGCTGATGCCATAGAGGCGGGCGCGCTTCAGATCAAACCCGTCGAGCGACATATGCAGGCTCTGTTCGACGCAGGTGGCTAGGGCTACTGGTGTATTGGTGTGTTTTGTCATGCCCCGATGTGTACGTGAGGTGCCACGGAGTGCAGTACAACGGTGATTTTTTGTCTAAATCACGGCAGAATGGAGGAATGGCAAATTCAATCACGCACCCAGAGACCTTGCCGCAAAAAGTGTGGGACCGCCACATGGTCAACAATGCTCCCGGCGACGCCGAGTTGTTGTATATCGATTTGCATCTTGTTCATGAAGTGACAAGCCCGCAGGCCTTTGATGGTTTGCGAATCAACAATCGCAAGGTGCGTCGTCCCGATCTCACCGTTGCGACCGAAGATCACAACGTGCCGACTAAAGACATTCACTTGCCAGTCGCCGACCCAATTTCGGCGAAGCAACTCGACGTTATGCGAGTCAATGCCAAAGAGTTCGGCATCACGCTCTACCCAATGGGCGATCCGAAGCAAGGCATCGTGCACGTCATCGGGCCCGAGCAGGGTCGCACACTTCCGGGCATGACCATCGTCTGCGGCGACAGCCACACTGCAACACACGGTGCATTCGGTGCGCTCGCATTTGGTATCGGCACAAGCGAAGTCGAGCATGTGCTCGCCACACAAACACTTCCACAATCACGTCCAAAGTGGATGAGCGTCACGGTTGAAGGCACGCTCTCACCTGGCGTCACTGCAAAAGATGTGATCCTGGCAATCATTGGCCAGATCGGTACAGGCGGCGGCATCGGCCACGTCATCGAATATCGCGGATCTGCAATTCGCTCGCTGTCGATGGAAGGTCGCATGACAGTGTGCAACATGTCGATCGAAGCTGGTGCAAAGGCTGGTCTCATTGCACCCGATGAAACAACTTTTGAATATCTGAAGGGTCGCGAGTACGCACCATCAGGTGCTGCGTGGGACCAAGCGGTTGCCGAGTGGCGCACGCTCGTTTCCGACGAAGGTGCTGCATGGGACAAAGAAGTCGTTATCGATGCAGCAACCATCAAGCCACAAATCACGTGGGGCACAAACCCTGCTCAGGTGCTCGGCATTGACGACCGCATTCCGAACCCAGACGATTATGCCGACGCAACTGCACGCGACACCGTTGCGCGAGCACTCACTTATATGGGGCTGAACGCTGGCACCCCTATTCGCGACATCACTGTCGACACCGTGTTCATTGGCTCATGCACCAACAGTCGCATCGAAGACCTTCGTGCTGCTGCAGCAGTATTCGAAGGTCGCACTGTCACCGTGAAGCGCGTGATGGTTGTGCCTGGTAGCCACCAAGTCAAAAAGCAAGCCGAGGCAGAAGGTCTCGACAAAATCTTTATTGCAGCGGGTGTCGACTGGCGCGAGCCTGGTTGCTCAATGTGCTTGGCAATGAACCCCGACAAGCTTGCACAAAACGAGCGCAGCGCCTCTACATCTAACCGCAACTTTGAAGGTCGTCAAGGTCGCGGCGGGCGCACACATCTTGTTTCACCACAAATTGCTGCAGCCACTGCAATCGCAGGCCACTTCGCCACTCCAGCAGATTTGAAATGAGCGCCGAGTCATGAAAAAAGTAAGCATCATCAGCGGCCGCGGAGTTCCTCTCAAGCGCTCAGACGTCGACACCGACCAGATCATTCCTGCAGAGTGGCTCAAGCGCGTCGAGCGCACGGGTTTCGAAAAGGGTTTGTTTTCTACGTGGCGCGATGATCGCAGCTTTGTATTGAATGACGAGCGTTATGTTGGCGCATCAGTGTTGGTTGCCGGCCCAAGCTTCGGCGTTGGCTCATCACGCGAACATGCCGTGTGGGCGCTTCAGCAAGGTGGCTTCGATGCCGTTATCGCCCCAAGTTTCAGTGACATCTTCCGCAACAACTGTACGAAAAATGGTTTGTTGCCGATCGTCCTGTCAGAGCCAACCGTCAACCGCATCTGGGCAGTCATTGAAAATGATGCAACGGCCGAAATCACCATCGACTTGCACCGTTTCACTGTCGAGATCCCAAGCGCAGGAATTACCGAGACGTTTGATATGGACTCAGAGACTCAGCAGCGTTTCATTAACGGTCTTGACGACATCAGCATCACGTTGGCTGACGCAGATGCGATATCCAAGTTTGAGGCTTCTCGCCCCGCTTGGCTCGCCGCTCGATAAATAATGTAGATAATTTCCACCCGCAAAAACTGGTATCTCGAGGTGCGGCAAAGGTCTAGTTGCGAAAGCCCCATTCGGCGCCTTGTGGCGTGTCTCGCACTTCCACACTGACCTCGGCCAGACGGTCACGAATCATGTCGGACAAATCGAAGCGCTTATCTGTTCGAACCTGCACTCGCAAGTCGAGCAGCACCTGCACAAACGGCCCAACAACTTCCCGTGGGTCGCGCAAGCCACCAGTTGCAGCACCTGCAAGCCGAGTAATCATGCTGCGCAATACCGACCTGGCATAGTCAGCGTCGTCGCTTTGCAACGTGTCAACCGACCAACCGGTTATTGCTTCATCCAAATCGAGCGCAGCACGCGCAGCAGCATCGGCATCACCAGCAGTAATTGCTTGAGCAAAAGCATCGTTGAGTCGATCGGTTGCTTGACGTAAATTGCTGTCGAAAGTGGCAGCAGGTTTTGTAGCGGTATCGATCGCTGCAGTATTGATCACTTCGTTGTTACTAGACACAGTTGAAGGCCCGCCAGTCTTGCTACCTGCAACCGGATTACGTAAGCGGTCAATCGGCATCACTTCGCCACTAGCAATCTCGGTCGACACACCCTTTACACGGATGGTGAGCACGCCCTTACCCACCACAGTTGCGGTCTGTGCATCAATATCAATCACAACACCAGTGTGTTCGTCTACACCCAATACATAGACATCGTCAGGTAGCTCGCGTTCGAGCATTGCAAGACGACGTTCGCCCATGTAACAAAAACGTGTGTCGTGGTGACCACCTTCGGCATTGTTGTAATGCGGAATCAATGCAGCATTAATACCAATCTCGCCAAGAATGTTGAGACCTTCAAGCCATCGAGGCTCCTCGCCAACTTTGTAGATCTCGTAGACCGGCAACGTGTAGCGACCGAGTGTAAGTGCAGCTGCAGATGCAAAAGTGACAATGCCACCATCGCGAAGCTTTTTGGTGAGCAAACCAGCAAGTGGAGTACCCGCCCATTGACGCAATGCATAAGTTGGCGAGCCAGGCCCAGCAAAAACATATTGTGCATCAGCAACCAATTGCAGTCCGCGCTCGACTGCAAGCGCGTCAGCGCCGATTACCTGAGTAAGACCTGCAACATCAAGTGCAATATTGATACTGGTCTTAAAATATTCAACTGCTTTTGTTGCAAGCTCTGGCGCATTTTCTTGAAATCCATACGGAGTGTCGAGCAACGTAGCCCGCGCAGGTTTTGGCAACTTTGCTGCAAGCATGCGGTGAGTCGTGACCATGGTTGGCGCTGTCTCGCCAGAACCCATGATGGTCAAGATGCGAGGAAGTGTCATGAAAAGAATCCGTCTGTTGTTGCTGCGTGCACAACTTCGGCAAAGCGCGAAGGGTGTTGGGCATGCAGATCGTGGTCGGCTGGGCTAAACCATTCAACCCGCACATTCGGCACTAACTGCACAGCGTGCTCAATGGCACTTCGTTTTGTTTCGGCAAATACACCACCTGGTCCCTCGGCTGGCACAAACAATACGGGCACTTTGATGTCGCTATAGAGATGAGTCGGCTTGTGCTCCCACAAACCGCGCAACACCAGCATGTGGCGTTCAAGAGTGAGCCATGGCTTTATCGTGCCATCGGGCAGATGTTCCATGTTCGCCATCGCGCCATCAATGCCGGTCTGTGGCCAATCGGCATGTGCCGATTGCATGTATGCGCGCATCTGCTTTGCTGGTGTACCAATTAAATTTGGTGGACGCAACGCAACTGCGCACGAATCCCAGTTAGCAAAATTATTTTGCAATTCCAAAAACCCGCCGTCGACCGGCACCACTCCACTTACAAGGTGCGAATATTTGTGGGCAAGCTCAATCACAACGTTTCCACCCCACGATTGCCCGCACACAACAGGCATCGCATAACCACGAGGCGCAATCGCGGTCAACAACCCCGCCAAATCCTCTGTCACCGAGCTCATGTCGTATCCATCTTCCGGTTTGTCGCTCAAGCCGTGGCCGCGCAAATCGACTGCGAGAACAGGATGCCCGAGTTGCACAAGTGCAAGTGCCGCGCCTTCCCACAACATGGCATTGGATGCGAGACCGTGTACCAACACAATTGGCTTGCCCGAATGAGTTGTTGGGTCTCCCCACCTCACCGCCCTCAAACGCACTCCCGTGCCAGTGGAAATCAATTCACTCATAGGCAATCCATCATTCACGTCACTCACACTACGCTTCACCATTGATGTCACTCAATGTTCTGCTCATCACATTGGATCAATTTCGCGCAGACTGTCTTTCGATTGCTGGTCATCCCCTTGTAAAGACACCGAACCTAGATCGTCTTGCACAACAGGGCGTGCGGCTCACCAAGCACTTCAGCCAGTGCGCACCTTGTTCACCCGGTCGCGCCAGTTTGTACACGGGCATGTATCAAATGAATCATCGTGTCGTTGCCAATGGCACGCCACTCAATCGAAGTTTTGACAATGTTGCGTTGCTCGCACAACGTGCAGGGTATGCGCCTGCACTTTTTGGTTACACCGATCAAGCAATTGATCCGCGAGATGCAACAGGGCCCGATGACTGGCGACTCAACTCGTATGAAGGCGTGCTTCCTGGGTTTGACTGCAAACTCTTTATTCCCGAACCGCATGATTTATGGATTGATCACTTGCGGGCAAATGGTTTTGATGTTCCGATGGATGCCCAACAGGTTCTGAAGACCGAACCAGAGCGCCCTGCCGAGTTTGGCATCTCTGCATTTTTGACCGACCACCTACTTGCATGGCTCGACCAACAAAATGGCCCGTGGTTTGCGCACGCCAGCTACTTGCGACCACACCCGCCTTACGCTGCTGCCGGCAAGTGGTCAACTGCATACAACCCAGCCGATGTCGAGTTACCAATTCCTCACGGTGATGATCTTCATCCTTCACACGAAATGTTTTTGCAGATCCCCGACGCATCCGCCCCACTAGACGAAGAGGGCAAGCGTCATATGCGAGCGCAGTACTACGGAATGATCAGTGATGTTGACGAGCAACTTGGTCGCGTGTGGGACAAGCTTGACGAGTTGGGTGTGTGGGAAAACACCATGATTATCATCACGGCCGATCACGGCGAGCAGCTTGGCGATCATGGCCTCAAAGAAAAACTTGGCTTCTTCCCGCAGAGTTATCACATTCTCGGACTCGTTCGCGACCCACGCAACACAAAGCAGCACGGAACCATCGTCGACAAGTTCACAGAAAATGTCGACATACTTCCGACAATTGCCGAAGCACTGGATCAGCCTGTTCCGATGCAATGCGACGGCCTACCGCTGACACCGTTTCTTGCAGGAACAACGCCGGCAGTCTGGCGCGATGCAGCGACATGGGAATACGACTGGCGATCAGTGTTTATTCGCATGGGTGCGCGCGATTGGCCATGGGACCAACGACTTGAGCAGCAACATCTCGCAACTCGTTGTTATGACGACCGCGCTTATGTGCAATTTGGAAATGGTTCATCGTTGTCGTTCGACCTTGCAGCCGACAAAACCTGGCGAACATACATAAATGATCCTGCGACAACACTGGCGATGGCCCAAGACATGTTGGTGTGGAGATCGCGTCACACAAGCCGAACCTTGTCAGGGATGCTGATCGAACAAGGTGGCATTGGTGAGTGGCCCACCGATGTCTCGTGGCGCAAATAAATTTCTCACCATCAATCCAGTAGTGAACAATGCCACGGGATTGTGGCCAGACAAAATAGGCATGCCTGACTAGCCTTAAAACTGTTCATACGCAAGCCCCGCTTGCATTACCCCCTGAAAGAAACCCCTCAATGTTGATTCGTCTCGCTCGTTTTTCCGTGCGCCATCGCCGAATGATGGTCGGATTTTGGTTGCTGCTCGTTATTGCTCTTGGGGCAATCTCAAATTCGGTTGGCCCAAACTTCGCAACACAATTTGAGCTCCCAAAGAGCGAGTCAAATGACGTTCGCGAGCTCCTTGAAGCCAACAGCCCAGACCGTGCTGGCTTCGGCGGACAAATCGTATTCACCTCGCCCAACGGAGTCACATCGGATGAAATCAAATCATCCATGACTGAAATGTTTACCCAAGTTGCCCAAATTCCGGGAGTTGCAGTATCAAGCCCCTTCGACACCCCAGGCAAGATCAACCCATCAGGTACTACAGCCTTTGCCGTAATTGACGTCACGTTGCGCTCACAAAGCGAATTGATCTCACTTGGTTCAGAAATCCAAGAGATTGGTAAGAAGTTCAATCTTGACGGTGTTCAGATTGAATACGGCGGGGAAATCTTTGATGTGTTTGAGTTACCAGCAAGCGAACTGTACGGATTACTTGCAGCAATAATCATTCTGGTTCTTGCATTTGGCTCGGTACTCGCGATGGGATTACCAATTGGCACAGCGTTGATTGGTCTCGGAGCAGGTACTTCACTCGTCACCATAATCAGTCACGTCGTAGGCATGCCCGACTTCACCACATCACTCGTTGCGATGATCGGACTAGGAGTTGGCATCGACTACGCACTGTTCATCGTTACGCGTTATCGCGAAGGACTCGAGAATGGTCTCAGTGTCGAAGATGCGGTCGTTGACGCGGTTAACACTTCTGGTCGTGCTGTCATTTTTGCTGGCATCACAGTAATCATTTCATTGCTTGGACTGTTTTTAATGGGTCTTGCATTTGCCCGTGGCTTGGCTATTGGCGCAGTAGTCGGTGTGCTCTTGATGATTATTGCGTCAATCACATTTCTTCCAGCCCTACTTGCAATGGTCAAACATCGAGTCAACGTCACAACTCGTGCCGCTCTCGTTGCCCTCGTTGCTTTCGTTTTGTTCTCTCTGATAGCAGTAATCAATCACTCAATAAAGATTTTCCTGGTTGGTCTTGCCATCACCGTTGGTGTTGCGCTCATCAGTTTGGCGTTCAAGCCGTTGCGCACTCCAATCAAACATCGCTTGAAAAAAGCCAAGGAGCTCACATTTTGGTATCGCTGGAGTCGTTTTATTCAGCGTCGCCCTTGGTCAGCCGCACTCGGTGCAACCGCAATTCTGCTCGTTTTGTCAGCCCCGCTTGCTTCTATTCGCCTCGGCTTTGGCGATAACGGCAATTCCCCGACCAACACAACTGTGCGCAAGGCATTCGACATGTTGGCCGATGG
>JBIHZV010000126.1:0-19371 GCA_044240275.1 Ilumatobacteraceae bacterium
TGATCAGGAAGTCACCTTCTGCACTGTTGAGAAATGGCACCCACGAAGGAACCTTGGGATAGTCGTACGTTATTGGCAAGAATCCAAACTGGGATACCAGAAACTTCTTGTAGGCGAATTGACCGAAATAATAGATGCCCAAAGTGGCAAGGAGCAGATAGAGACCCTTCAGTCGCAAAGCAGGTAATGCAATGATGAACCCTGCTAGAGCTCCAATAATCAGTGTGAGTGGTAGTACGAGAAAAAAATTGAGTCCCAAGATCGGACCTAGCCACCCACCACTCACGGCTCCAAGAATTAAAAGACCAGCGTGCGCAAGAGACACTTGACCCGTATTGCCCACCAAAAGATTGAACGCTGCGGCGCCGATTACTGCAGTGATGGTTAAATTGAGCACTGTTGACCATGAATACCAGGGAAAATTGAGCGGCGGTTGCAAATCTGCATTCAATACGAACGGCAGAATCACCATCAAAACACCAAGACCAATAGCCGAGTTCTTACGTGCGCGCGTACCTAATAATTTTATTTCTTGCTTGTAACTCGTAACGAACTTGTCTGCAGCCATGAGTTTGTGTCCTTAAATTCGCACAAGTTCTGGAGAGCCAAATAGCCCAGATGGACGGATATAGAGCATCAGTGTCAAGATCAGAAATGGGATCACGTCGCGATATTCTGCCCCCAGGTAACCCGACCCAACCTGCTCGAGAATTCCGACGACCAAACCTCCGACGATCGCACCCTCGATACTGTCAAGTCCACCGACAATTGCCGCAGGGGCAGCTCTAATACCAATTGCTGCGATGTTCAGGTCGATGGACGCGCTGTAGTGACCAAAGAAAACTCCAGCGGCGCCGGCCATTGCCAAGCTAATGAACCACGCAAGTGCATAAATGCGGTCAGGACTAATTCCCATTGCCGACGAGGCTTGAAGGTTTTCTGCAACGGCACGCATGTGCAGACCAACTTTGGAAAACCGAAAAACCATGTAAAAACCAGCGACCAAAGCAAGAGCCGCCACAAAAATAAAAATGTTGTAGGCCTCAATGGATGCACCGACAACATAAAAAATAGTTTGTGGTAGTGCATCTAGTCTTGGTCGCTCAATTGGTCCTGCGACGATCAAGATGGCAGCGCGAATAACGGTGGCGATGCCGATTGTTACAAGCACGATTGCAAAAAATGGCCGTCCCACCAAATTGCGCATGATTCCATAGTGCACCAACAGACCCAGCGAACCCATTATCCCGCACACTAAAATTATTGTTACAACAAAATTAAAACCCAGATGTGTAATAAACCAATAGCCCAAATAGGCGCCAACCATTACAAATTCACCCATCGCCAAATTGAGAACTCTGGTCGATTTAAAGACAAGAACGAACCCAAGCGACACAAGTGCATAAATCGCACCTACCGAAAGCCCAGAAACAAATAGTTGGACGAACTGTTCCATAAATGTGACCTCCCCCCAAGAAAATATATTGGCAACTCACCCCGATTTGCCCAACAATTTTATAGCACAATTTTGCTGCTGATCAAGAATTTCAATCGTCCAATTTAACAATAAACCTGATCTATCAAATTGCTACCAGATAGTAAGGCGTTGGGCCATCAGTCGCATCGAACCACAACGGGATTCTTCACAAAAGTTCTTTTGCAATCTGATCTCCAATTGCGAATGACGCCGTAGCTGCCGGCGATGGTGCATTCAGCACGTGGAGCACACGTCCTTGGTTCGTGACGTTCAATTCGAAATCCTCTGCGAGTCGACCGTCGGCATGAACCGCTTGTGCACGCACTCCGGACGAACTGTAAACGAGGTCGCATTGACGAATCTCAGGGACAAGCCGTGCGAGGGCTCGTGCAAACATGTGCTTACTCATAGAACGTGCCATTTCGCTCAGGCCGTAACGCCAATGCTTTCTTGCAAGTTTTTGGAATCCTGAGAAACGGAGATACTCAAAGATATCCGGACCGCTGACGTCGAGCCATGTGTATCCTTCGCGAGCTAGCGCAAGCACTGCATTCGGACCCGCGTGAATATGTCCATTAATGCCCCGCGTGAGGTGAACCCCGAGGAAGGGGAACAGTGGATTCGGCACCGGATAGATGAGCGTCTTAACTAAGTAGTTCTTGGCTGCAGAAAGTTCGAAGTACTCCCCACGAAATGGAATGATCTTCATTCCTCTCGCACCATTTACATCAAATAGTTGCGCCACTCGGTCGGCATGTAAACCTGCACAATTGACCACCCGTCGAGTGGATATCTCACCGGCAGTAGTCGTCAGTTGGATACTTCCGCCTCGGTCATCGACACGTAGAAGTTCCATACCGAGGTTGATCTCAGCGCCTTGCGCACGAATCTCATCGGCGATGGCGCAGCTCACCTCGGCGTAATTAACAATTCCAGTCGCCTTGATATGGATCGCGCTTATGCCAGAGACATGTGGCTCAATTTCTCTCATCTCGGACACCCCGAGCCGCTCGACCGGAACTCCATTCGCACGGCATCGCTGATGAAGCACCTCGAGACGTTCTCTTTCTTCTTCTTCAACAGCGACGACTAGTTTCCCGCAAATCTCATGCTTCAACCCGTGGTCGCGGCAATACTGCACCATTTGTTCGCGACCCTCAACGCACAGTCGTGCCTTCGCTGAACCAGGTTTGTAATAAACCCCCGCATGAATCACACCTGAGTTCCGTCCCGTTTGATGGTGGGCGACAGAATCTTCCTTTTCAATAATCCGAACACGAAGACCAGGTTGCCGTAGGAGCGCCGCACGTGCAGTAGCTAAACCGATAATGCCACCACCAACAACTACGAGATCTGCTTGAGTCACTCGCGTTACCGTTTGGAAGTATCTGGATGTTCGAGCGGCAAGTCCCGTTGTGTACGGCCGAGATACGTAACATTCTCGCTTGCAGCATGTCGCCACTTATTTCCCTGTTCAAGTTCCTCAACGACGTGTGCAACCAGTCCTGCCGATCTTGGCACTATTACCATTCCGCGAATTGCCATCCAGGAAAACCCAAGGTCTAGTAGCAACGCAGCGATTGCGCCGGTCACATTTACAGCAAGTCGTCGCCCCATCGATTTCTCAATTTCTTGATCAATCATCCGTACGAGCTTGACGTGCAAATCTGCAACACCGAGATCATCGGCGAGCTTCATGAGAATGATTCCCCGTGGATCACCCTCGGGGTGCTGTGGATGACCAAACCCTTCAAATCGCTGCTTCTTGGTTCGATATTCAGCAACGAGCTCGGTAGCCCGGATTTGCAGAGACACCTCAATATCGTCTGAGCTCAACCCCTGTGAGGTTGTTTGTGAGACGATTTCGGCGAGAACCTTCCCCAACTGTTCCCCCGAGCCTCCGTGCCAGTCGGCAATGCTGAGTATTGCTCCGGCAACCGCAGCCTGCGACGGTGTGCCACATGATGCAAGAGTACGAGTAATGATCGTGCTCGGTGAGATTCCGTGTTCGATGAGGGCAACGAAGATTGCATCGAGCATCTCTCGCTGTTGCGGCGTAGGGAGTTCCCCCGTGTGAACCAGATAAACGGAGTCGGTAAAAGAGATCCTGCCGATGAGATGTGAAAGGCGGTAACCCCGAATCAAGACATCGTCGGACTGAACTTCGGCGATCTCTGTAGACCAATTTTCAATGCTGCTCATTTCGAGTTTCTCCTAGCTGGTTCTTGCAGACCCAATTGGTACTTGACGTCTTCAAAAGACTCTTCGACCGGACGCGGCCATCCGCGCATACGTTGTGCGCTCTTTAGAAATAAATGAATCGGTACCTCCATTGTGAAGCCGATTCCACCATGCATTTGAAGTGCTGACTCTGCAATGCTCCGATAGCACTGGTCAGCGAGAACTCTTGCCTCACTCGCATGCTCAAACGATGGATCCGAAAGCACTGAGCGAATTAGCGACCGTGCATGGAGAATATCGACTGCCCCATTTGCCGCACGATGTTTGATTGCCTGAAACGAGCCGACTGCACGACCAAACTGTTCCCGTTCTTTGACGTAGGCGATGGCGATATCTAAACAACGAGATGCGGCACCTACAGAATAGGCGGCGGCAATAGTTGATGACAGCGCCATGTACGTCCGATGCTCGCCCGGTAAAAGGAATCGAGCGTGTTCCGGTCGTACATGCTCAAGAGTTACGGATACGGCATACGACAGCGGATCGATGCCAGGCGAAGCCACTGGGCTACCAACACCGTCAGCATGAGGGTCAATCACAAGAACTGCATCTGCGGCAAGAACGACGAAGCGATCAACCTCCGCACCAAAGTTGAGTCCGCAGAGTGTCCCACTCACGGTACCTAAGTCCGAATCCCACTGCACCTGTGCCAATGGATTATTGAAAGCTATAGAAGCAAGCATTTCCGCTGTCAGAAAAGGTGCAACCACATCGTTTCCAGATGCGTCCAACATCCACACTGCAAGCAGTTGGTCCATCCACGCCCCATTTACGAGTTCAGCACCGGCGGCTTCTGCGACGAGACCCGAGGCGAGGCGCGAGAGTCCGATCCCACCGGAAGACTCCGAGGCGGCTTGAGAAAAAAAATCGAGCCCAGCCATTTGCGTGCAGAGATCCCTCATGACGGATGGTCGTTCGGAGTTGGTCGCCGATCTACGCGTCGATTCCTGCTGCAACACCAGAGATGCCCGAGTCGCAAAAAAGTCAGTCGCGAGATTATGGAGAGATTGTTCGTTCTCGTCGATAATCAAAGTTCTCATTGTATTTTCTCCTATTATTTCTACTTTGGTAGTCCGAGGCCACGTTCGGCAATGATGTTCCGCTGAATCTCGCTAGTGCCTGCGTAGATCGAGGTGGCGCGGGCCGCAAGATAAGCCTGCGACCAGTCGGCAAGTTGGACGTCACGAAATCCAGTGACGGTCTGTTCAAGTTCGCATCCCAAATCGGCCAATTGCTGATACGACTCGCTCCAGTAGATCTTGGAAGCGTTGTTATCGGGACCAGGCTCCTCACCACGATCGAGCGATGCCATGTGATGACCAATGGTTGCCTGCAATGCCGTGGACCGAATGTGAATAGAAACTGCGTGGTCCTTCAGTCTCTCGGGAATGCGATCCGAATGCTGTCGAATCTGGTCGATGAGATCAGCGACTTGCTTCGTAAGACGTACCTGTCGAGTCATAAAATTGATGGAACGTTCGAATCCGAGAGCTGTCATGGCGAAAAGCCAACCTTGACCAGGCTTGCCAAGTAGAGCTGTAGCGTCAACGACCACATCGTCATAGAAAACTTCGCAGAAGTCGTGGCCACCCGTTATCTGAGCGATCGGCTTGATCGTGATGCCAGGCAGCGACAACGGAACAGCAAAGGCGCTGATCCCCTTGTGTTTGGGTGCGTCAGGATCGGTTCTCGCGAGCACCACACAGATATCGGCGTACTGGCCAAATGAGGTCCAGACCTTCTGACCCGTGATCGTCCAAGAACCATCTTTTGATTGGCTCGCCTTGGTGCGAAGTGACGCAAGATCCGAACCTGCATTAGGTTCGGAGAAACCCTGACACCAAATGACTGTCGCTGCCAAAATATCTGGAAGGAACATTGCTTTTTGCTCCTCGGTTCCCAGCACGTTGATCGTCGGCCCAATGATGTCAACCCCGAGACGGCTCAAGGGATCGGGGGCGTCGAACTGTGCGGCCTCATCGGCGAACACATGTCGCTCGGCGAATGCTGCTCCTTGACCACCCCAGCGCGTATCCCATGCCAATCCCGCCCATCGGTCGCGTGCCAATAGTTCTGCGTAGCGGCGACGCATTGCAAAATCCTGTGACTCCGTGATTGGAAGATTCGGATCCCGTAGGTCGCGAATCTCAGGCATGATTTCCTTAAACCAAGCATGGATCTGTGCACGAAGACCACTCAAAAGTGTCTTCTCGTCATCAACTATTTCCTTCACTCTTCTCTCCTGTCTTTAACACCTGTTCAAGAATCGGTCTGAAGGATGGATCTTTTTCTGCCAGCATTCGAGCAAGAGACATGAGGACCTGACTCTGCTTCCAACTTGCATCGTCTTGCATCTTCCCATCTATGACGAGCACGCCCCTACCATCTGGCATCGATTCGATAACCCGATGCGCAAATGCAAGTTCTTTCGAGTCCGGACTGAAAACACTTCGGGCGATCTCAATCTGAGTCGGGTGTAATGACCAAGCCCCAACGCAGCCCAACAGATACGCGGACCGAAATTGCGACTCGCATCCATCCTTATCACTGATGTCTCCAAATGGGCCGTAGAAAGGCAAAATTCCCGAAGCCGTGCAGGCGTCAACCATTCGGGCAATTGAGTAGTGCCAAAGATCCTGGACGACGCTCGCGCGAGGGACCTCTGGAGAGGCTGGATCTGAATCATCAAGCACCCGGTATCCAGGATGTGGACCACCCGGTCGGATCGTCTTCATTCCGCGTGACGCAGCGAGATCGGCAGGACCGAAACTCATTCCCTGCATCCTGGGACTTGAGCTCGCAATCGACTCAAGATTGATCACGCCTAGCGATGTTTCGATGATCGCATGCAATGCAATTTGATTTGTGAGACCCGCGCGAGCCTCGAGTTGTGCGAGAAGACGATCCAAATAATGAATATCGCGCGGACCCTCAATCTTGGGAACCATGATGACTGCGATTCGTTTACCCACACTCGATACAAGTTGTGTGATGTCATCGAACACCCACGGGCTCTCCAGTGAGTTGATCCGAACCCACAGCGGAGTGCCGTTGAGGTCGACCGTATTTGCAATCTTGATAAGACCGTTCCGGGCAGCCTCCTTGCGATCCGCAGGTATCGCATCTTCGAGGTTGCCAAGAAGGATGTCGACCTGCGCCGCAAGTTGCGGGAGTTTTCCCACCATTTTTTCATTGCTTGGATCAAAGAAATGAATCATTCGAGAAGGACTGATTGTTACGTCGAGTGTCGGCCGCGGCGCACCGATCGCAAGTGGTCGAAAGTACTCCCGCGGATTGCGTGCACCATCCCCAAACGTCATGGTCGCTCCTCGACGTCAGCAAATGGCATGTCTCTCGATCCGAGGTGTGGGACACCAACACGCGACGCCAGTTCATTAAGAGAATCGAGCACGCTCGAGTGAACCGGTATCCCCTGTACAAAATTTCGACTGTACATTTCATCTTCGGGATCACCTGGAACGAGAACCGGTGCAGATGGATCGCTCGGTCGTAAATTACGCAGATCGGAGCAGAGATTATTGACATGATCGACAAAATCGGAATACTCACCGAATCGTCCAGGATTCAGCACCATGAAGAATTGGCTGATCTCGGCTGCGCCCTTTGGCGCCGAACTTGTAAGCGGGCCAACACCAGGACCATAGGGTGCAAGAAGGAGGGCGCTTGTGAGTACTTCCACCATCAGCCCGAGCCCATATCCCTTATAAGAACTGTGCTCTTCAGTACCACCTAGGGGCAGTAATGCCCCACCTGCCATGATGCCGCGAGCAGGATCGGTAGTGCCTTGGCCATCTTGCGTAAGCACCCAGCCAAGCGGTATTGACTTTCCCTCACGAGTAGCCTTTTCCAGTTTTCCTCCGGCCACGGCACTGGTTGACATGTCAAGGCTGATTGCGATACCTGACGGACCGGGCACCGCGAATGCCAGAGGGTTCGTTCCAAGAAACCGTCCAGAGGTGCGTGTGGGTGCAACGACTGCGGCCGAATTTGTCGCACCGAACGCGACGAATCCACGCTTGGCCGCCAGTCTCGTGTAGTAACCGACGATACCGAAATGATTGCTGTGCTGAACCGATGTCCAGCCGATTCCAAATTCTTCTGCCGATGTGCAGGCCTCGTCAATGGCTAGCTCGCCGGCTGGTTGTCCGAACCCATTAGCTGCATCGACGATTGCGATAGCGCCATCTTTGCGGCACACTCGTGGTGTTGCAGTGACATCAAGGAAACCAAGATCAATCAATCTCACATATGCCGGAAGTCGTGCGACGCCATGTGTGTCGATTCCTCGCAAGTCCGCATCAATGAGGACCCGCGCAACGCTGGCGGCAGTAGCGACAGGGGAACCAACTGACTCGAGTACCGCAACGACGAATTGCCCTAGGACTGCTTCGCTAAAAGTATTGGAAATGACCATTAATAGCCCTCAGCTGGATCGACCACTCCAAGCAAATCCTCACCACGAATCGATCGATGAAGATTCTCGACGAAGATTCCAATCACTCTCTCCTGGCGTCTAGGAGAAGTCCACGAAACGTGCGGACTCAGACGAATCTTGGGATGCGAGTAGAACCGATGAGATGACTTTAAAGGTTCTCCAACACCAACATCGAGCGATGCGAGCGAAAGACGTCCGTCATCAAGGGCACGAATCAGTGCATCCTCGTCGATGAGCGACCCGCGCGCAACATTAACGATGTGGGCGCCAGGTTTCACCTTTGTTAAGGAATGATCATTGATTATTTGGTCGGTTTGCTTGGTTGCGGGTGCACAAATAACGATGTGATCGGATTCCGACAGCAGATCGTCCAACGAATTCATAAGAGTGACGCCTTTGATCGGACTTGGTTCTTTGGTGCGGCGAATTGCCACCACCTTCATTCCAAACGCAAGTGCTCGCTCAGCAACGGCTACTCCGATTCCACCGAATCCGACCAAACCAACTGTCTTTCCAACCATCTCGCCCATCCACATCCAGCCCCATCGTTCAGGTTCCGCCAACACCTGATTGGTCGGTGGTCGAAGTTCTCCCGAGTCGATGCGTGCCTCAAGTTCGTCAAGGGGCATCCAATTACCCTTCGGTTCGTCATTCACCCACATACCAGGGACACGCCGTTCGTAAGCGATGATCGTGGCCATGACGTACTCTGCTATCGGTATTGCGTGCGCACCGCGCGAGCACGTAACAATTCTGCCGTGGTCGAATACCGACAAGTCGAGGCCCTCGACACCCGCACCTGCAATGTGCAGCCATGGCACACGCTGTGCAACCTCAACCATGGTCGCAGCGCGACGGAAGGAAAGAAGCACGTCGCCCGTGATGCTCTCACTGATCGGACCTTCGAGTGGTACGTTGACAACTTCTGCGTCTGGGAATTGAGTGGAGATCATTGCACTGACCTGTGGTCCCATTTGGTTCAGAATCTTCATTGGGTTGGACCTTTCTGAATTAATGCACTGGTTGGAAATGGGATTCCACACTTGACTCCAAAGTCGGTGAGCTTGGCGATCGACTGAGCGGCGAATTGAATCCCTTCGCGTTGGGCCTGATCCGCTCTGCGAAATCCCCCCGCACCTGGGATCTGAACGCCAGTAGTCCCAGGCGTTGCCGGGGTCGCCCGAAGCTGGCGAATAATCTCGTCGACATGCCGAAGGAATTCGTCAAGTGGTCGTAGAAACGACGGATCGATAACCAAAAAGCTATGACCAATCCGCCACGACGTGTGAACCCCCGTCGATGCCATCGTCACGGATGTGATCTGAGTGAGAAATTGCGACCCGGATATTGCTGACGCAAGCACCTCGTTGATGATCGCAATCCCAGATCCCTTATGTTCGGCGAGCGGCAGCATGACACCGTCAAGTGCTGCCTGCGCATTCGTTGTTGGTTGACCTTCTTTGTCGAGTGCCCAGCCTGGAGGAATCGACTCACCTCTCTGATTCGCAAGTCGCACCTTGCCACGCGCACCAGAAGTCAATGCCATATCGAGAAGGATTGGCGTCTCATCTCCAGCAGGAATTCCCCACGCAAATGGGTTATTACAGATGGCACCGACGCTCCCACCCCACGGCGCCATTACCGGCGGACCATTCGTTGTGGTGTAGCCGATCAAATTTGCGCGAATTGCTTTCAATGGCCAGTGGCCAGCCATACCAAAGTGATTGCTGTTTCGGCAGCTCACGAGACCGATGCCGTGTTCCTTGGCAATCTCAATTGCAAGATCCATCGAGAAGTTTGCGACCACGTGACCGAGAGCGTTGTCGCCATCGACTACTGCAAGACTTCCCCGCCGCTGCACCACTTGAAGTTGTGGAGAAGACTGAAGATGCCCTTCTTTGAAGCCGCGCACGTATGCCGGCAACTGATCGGTGCCGTGACTCGGATGACCACGTTCATCGGCTTCGGCCAGGAAGTTGGCGATGTTCGCTGCATCCTGGTCGGGAACGCTTGCATGACGAAACATCGCCGTCGACCACTTCACTAACGAATCTCTGTCGATCCTCATCGCTACATCACCCATTTTTTACCTTCCTCATTGATCGATTTCGGATTGAGTCAAGTCGTGGTTCTAGCCACGCCGCCACGATGTAAAGACTCGAGACAGTAATCACGATCATTAATCCAGGAAACAAACTTGGCCAGTACGCAACGGAGATAATCGATCGCGAGTCGCCGATCATCAGACCCCATGTGATCTGATCCGAACTCACTCCCAATCCGAGAAAGCTCAGCCCAGCAGCCGCGAGGATCACGCGAGGCACCTCAAGTAGATAGACGGCCACAATTCGACTTCGCACGTGTGGGAAGACGTGTCGCCACAGGATCTGACGACTCGGCATTCCTGCAACCTTCGCGGCCTGAACGTACATTTCGTTCTTTATGCGTCTGGCTTCCGAACGCATTAATCGTCCGAAGATCATCCATCCGTTAATTCCAAGAGCGAGCACGAGGATTCTCGTGTTCGAACCAAAAGTGAGCAGGAAGAGAAGTATCAGCAGGAGGGTTGGAAAACCCATCTGAATATCTGCCCAACGCATTACGAAACGCTCAACGAAACCACCTCGAAAGCCGGCGATCAACCCCAATGTTGCACCCATCAACACTTCAACTGCCGCCGCAGCGAAGCCAATAAAGAGAGTGATCCGCGCACCAGCAATGAGACGTTCAAGGACGTCGCGGCCAAGCTCATCGGTACCGAGTGGATTCGACCAACTTCCACCTCCGTTCCAGAAAGGAGGTTGCAGCCGATCACCAAGGCTCTGATCTTGGGCGCCAGAGGCAATCCATGGTCCGAACAGTACGCAGATGAACAATAAGCCAAGAAATACACTGGCAATTACAACGAGCCAATCGCGACTAATCACCCGGTTGATCAACGACCGGGGAGTGTTGTCGTTCTTACCCTGAACTTCGATGGCCGACTTCACGTGGTGATCCTCTTGTCGATTACGGCATGTAATAAGTCGAGAAGAAGGTTCCCAAAACCGACAATCAAACCGGTGACCACCACAATTGCGGACACCAACACCACGTCGGAGACGAGTGTCGCCTGAATTGCCAAGCGACCGATACCAGGCCATCCAAAGACGACCTCAAGAGAAGCTCCAAAGCCACTGAACAGGAGCAGGAAATCGAACCCGATCACTGTGGTCGTGGAGATCGCAATATTCTTTATCACGTGTCGTCGCAAAATTGTGAATGTTCGCATTCCGCGTGAGCGAGCCGCCACTATGTAGTCCTTCGCCATTTCCTCGATGACCGATTCCCGCACAACTTTTGCCAAGCGGCCAGTTGGTAGCAGTGCGAGGGTCGTTGCAGGCATCACTAGATATCGGAGGTCGTCGAGTCCTCGGTATCCGCCCGTCGGAAACCATCCGAGTTGAACCGAGAAAATCGAAATAAAGGTGAGAGCCAACCAAAAATCAGGTACTGCAACTGACATGGATGAAATGCCAACGGTAAGACGATCGATGATTGAGCCAGGGCGTAGTCCACCGCTAATACCAAGACTCAAGCCGACAACGACAGCAATTGAAATTGACGCAACCGCCAACAGCAAACTTGCTGGAAGTCTCTCCATAATCGCGTCGATTGCCGGCCGATCAAGAGACAACGACCTTCCAAAGTCACCACGGAGAAGGTCGCCAATGTAACTGCCAAACTGCGCCAAGAGTGGACGGTCGAATCCAAGTTCGGAATTAATCCGCGTACGTTGTTCAAGACTTGAGTTAGGTCCAAGAATGATGTCGACCGGATCAGTGAGCGTACGAGTGAGAATGAAGACGACTACAACAAGTCCAAAAACAACAATCAAAACCCTACTGATCCGCAAAAAAAGAAGATAAAGCAGACCCTTACTTACAGACCCTGCTCTCGAGCGACTGATCATAAGAGATCGGAGTTCTCAGGAAAATGACAGGCAAAAGTTCGACCCGACACTGTTTCCATCTCAGGTATAACTTTTTTGCAGATCTCTTGTGCTTTCCAGCATCTCGTATGAAATACACAGCCAGGAGGAGGATTGAGTGGACTCGGCAACGCGCCGCGTAAGACAATCCGCTCGCGCGACTTCTCGATCGTTGGGTCAACATACGAGATTGCCGAGAGAAGTGCCGCCGTGTATGGATGGTGCGGACGCGCAAAGATCTCAATTGAAGATCCCGTCTCGATGACTCTTCCAAGGTACATCACCGCGACTCGATCAGCGATCTGTCGGACTACCGACAAATCGTGAGCGATGAAAAGGTACGACAGCTTTTCTCGGTGTTGGATTTCTTGCAGCAGGTTTAAGATCTGGGCCTGCACTGAGACGTCGAGTGCTGTGAGTGGTTCATCACAGACGAGCAAATCTGGTCGCGGTGCCAATGCGCGAGCAATGGCAATTCGTTGGCGCTGACCACCGGAAAACTCGAACGGCAGCCGGTCGGCATGAGCCTCCTCGAGTCCAACCAGCGACAGCAATTCATTTACGCGTTCGGCTTGCTCCTTGCGAGTGCCAATCTTGTGAACAAGGAGTGGCTCGGCGATGATGTCACCGACCCGCATACGCGGATCGAGTGATGAGTTCGGATTCTGAAACACCACTTGAATCCGTCTGCGAACCTCGGGTTTGCGCATCTCAACTCTGTTCGCGAGATCGACACCATCAAACGTCATCGAACCCTGCGTTGGCGTCTCGAGACCAAGGACGATGCGCCCAAGAGTTGTCTTACCCGATCCGGATTCCCCAACAAGTGCAAGAACCTCACCTTCGCGAACCGTGAGAGTCGCATCCTCAACGGCGTGAACCACGCCTCGAATTGCATTGCGTCGTACAGTGAAGACCTTATTTATGTTCTTAACATCAAGAAGCACCCTCGGCTCGGTCAATTCAATTTCTTGATGATCCGCACCGGTGGGTTCAGGGGCTCGCAGTTCGGCGGCAAAGTGACATGCCGAGAGATGGTGAGCGCTTCCAGCGATTCCACGGAGCACTGGCAACTCCTCCGTACAAATTGTTCGACCAGCAGCGTGGACACATCTGTTCGAGAAACTGCAAGCTGTGTCACCTAACTGGGTCGGCGATCCACTAGGTATAGCCTGCACCGATTGTCGACCCCGCCTTCCAGGAACGGAAGCGAGCAGCCCCTTTGTATAAGGATGACGAGGATAAGCGAATATCTCTTCTACGCTTCCCGTCTCAACGATACGACCCGCATACATAACAATGACTCGTTGAGCGAAGCGTAAAACTATCCCAAGGTCGTGAGTGATGAGGAGCACCGCCATACCACGGTCGCGACCGAGGTCCTGAAGTAATTCAAGAACACCATTGGATGTCGTTGCATCAAGTGCACTCGTGGGTTCATCGGCGACGAGAAGATCAGGCTCTAGACCAATAACCGATGCGGTTAATGCTCGCTGTGCCATTCCACCAGACAATTCATGACTGTACTGGCGCATTCGCAGCTCGGGATCACTTATTCGAACATGTCGAACGAGTTCAAGTGCGGTTCGATGTGCGTCGGTATGCGACATCTTTCGGCGAAGAATCAAGGACTCCGCAATGTGACTGCCGACCGTCTTCAATGGATCCATCGCCGCTGTCGCATCCTGCAAAATGAGTCCGATTTCTGTGCCGCGAACTTCGGCCATTTCCTTGTCGGAAAGTCCAAGTAGTTCCCGCCCTCGTAGGCGCACAGATCCACGTACAACACCAGTCGTAGGTGTGAGCCCGAGGAGTGCCAAGGCTGTCATCGACTTTCCAGAACCCGACTCCCCAACTACAGCAACTCGCTCGCCGGGATATATTTCGAAGCCAATACTTCGCACAGCATGAACTACTCCGCTTCGCGTTGGAAATGTAACGCTCAAATCACTGACCTGAAGAAGTGGTGAGTTGGCAACTGGCCTAACTAAATCCGACATTGCGCTCCCCGCTTAACAAGACAGTTGTAAAAAAAAGTTGTGGGGGGCCTCATGCCCCCCACAACCAAGTACTGCGGACTAACGCTTAGGAATTGAATGACATGAGCTGGAACCGTAGGAAGCCGTCGGCCTCCGGGGACCAGTTCAGGTTTTTGGCATGGAATGTCAACTTCTGAACTTCTCCGAGCGAAACGAAGGCGACATCATCCGCGAGGATCTGCCAGGCCTGGTTGTAGAGATCCTGACGCTTGACCAAATCTGATCCAACCCCAAGTGCCTCAATCGCTAGTTCGTCTACCTTCGGAATGCAGGTCGTTGATGCCGAGCCCTTGCACGTGAGATTCTGACCGATCGTCAATGACGAATCGAACAGCTCATTGCTGTGGTTGTAGAGCGTAATGTCAGGTGCCTGAGTGTCATCGGTTTCTGCAATGAATACCTTCTTGACCCAGTCAGCGAACGGTGGTTCTTTTAGCTCTGCAGCAAATCCAGCGTCATTCAACATTTCGACAATTGCTGGTCCGAGCAACCCGTCATTGGTCCAGTGACCGCGGGTTCCATAGACCTCAACTTTTGCACCCAAAGCACCGGCCTCCGTCAAGAGACGTCGAGCCTCTTCAGGGTTGAACTCAGCTTGCTTCAGATTTGGATTATGACCAAAGACGTACTTCGCAACCTCTTGAGATCCAGCATCCGAGGCAAATCCACCCCAGATTGAATCGCTAAGCGCCTGCCGATCTATGGCAATGTTGGCTGCTTGACGTACCTTCAAATCCTTGAATGGGCCATGCTGACTATTGAGACGCATGATCGAGACCTCTGAAACCGGGGTGCCGACAGTATTAAAGGAATCGGAGATTAAGTCCGGAGACATGTTTAGAACCATTTGAGCTTCACCCGCCTCGAGTGCTGCCATACGAACCGCGACTTCCTCCGAGAACAATACGTTCACGGTGGTGATGCTCGGTTGGTTGCCCCAATAATCAGGAAATGCATTGAGAACGATGCTCTCTGCACGATTCCATACGGTCATTTGATAAGGGCCAGTTCCCACCATCTCCGATGCCATTCGATCATCTGCCAGTGCGGCAAAGTCGGCAGGTGCGATCATGACGAGCGCTGCTCGAGCCGGCGTGGTCGGGTCAGCGATTGGCCGTGCGATCGAGACAGTCATTGAATCAACCGCGGTGACTACCGTGTCCTCAAATACCTTTGAGCCCAAGTGCTCACTACCTTCGCTGAGCATGCGGTTCCAACTTGCCACCACATCATCAGCTGTTAAAGGTTGTCCATTGTGAAAGAGAACACCTTCACGCAATTTAAAAATCCATGCAGTGCCATCAAGTTCGTAACTCGACGCAAGGTTTGGCACGATCTCTGAGCCAGAGGCATCACCGACTCGAATAGTTAAACCCTCATATACGCTCAGACCAAATGTGTCGCGAGGACCATCCGACTTAAGTAGTGGGTCAAGACTGCCGGGCTCTGATCCAATCGACACCGAAAGCGTCGTTGGAAGTTCAACAGCCGTAGTGGCTTCTACCGCACTATCGACGCTAGAAGAATCCGAACTGCTACCACAGGCCGTAGCCCCGAATAGCACGATTGCTCCGATACCGACTCCGAGTAAGCGACGAAGCTTCACCCGATGCCCAGCCGTACCCGTAGCGAATAATTCACTTCTTTTCATTTCACACCCCCGTGTTGTTGTCCCCAATGAAACAGTCGAACGACTGCATGCAAGATACTGTATACCGATTTTAGTATATCTGTCAACCTGAAATTTTCAAAGATTTCATGCCTGACCCAGAAATGTCTCCCAGCTCTTATGGGTGATCCACTCGAGATCCTCGCTGGAAAGAAATGTGCACGCACCGAGGAACTCCAGAGACTCCCTGTAGGAGCACTTGTTTAATACCACCGGATAATTGGAGCCCCAGACAAGGCGATGTGAACCGAACAACTCGACTGCTTCTTGCAACCGATCGTGAACGTCGAGATATGGAAATGGTTCGCTACTTGTCTCAACGAGCGTTGAAATCTTGATTCGAAGCGTTGGAATTGTCGCAAGTGCTTGCAAATGCTGCCATCCTGCAAACGGATCAGGGCTGCCCTCGTAGACGCCAAGGCCTAAATGGTCAACAATCAGCCGCAAAGTCGGATGGGATATGGCAACCTCTCCGAGTTCAACCAGAGCATCGGGAGCGAGCACCGCGACTGGAACGCGGAGTTCCGCGCACATTTCCCAAAAGGGACGCAATCCAAGAAGTATTCCAGGCGTCGCAGAGTTGGCTCCAAAGAAGGTAAGTCTGACGCCGTCGGCGCCCGGGTTGCTCATCCACGCTTTAAGTCGGTTCTCAAGATCGGGAGCCGTTGCATCGAATCTACCGACGACGCTGATTCGGTCTGGCATTCGTTGTGAAACTTCAATGCCATAATCATTGTCAAAACCCATGATTGTTGGAGTAATTTGCACTGCCCGTTCGACACCCGCTGCATCAAGAACGGGTAGGAGTGCTTCTACTGGATGGGGGTCGGGCGTCCAGGGGTATGGACGCTCTGGCCTTGGCACCGGCCACATATGCACATGCGCATCAACGACTCGACTCACTGATAATTGACTCAAAGCTGTCCTACTTTCATCTCATGGTGACCAATGCGTCCAGTGCTACTGCTCCGCCGGAATGGACCCGCACTGGATTGATTTCGATCTCTCGAATGGTTTCTCTATTTTCAAATGCGAAATGGGAGAGACGAGAAAGGATTCGTGCAACGGGTTGGTGATCAAACGGACTTGATCCACGAAAACCATCCATCAGCTTCGAGGCGCGGATTTCCTGCATCATCTCGAGCGCCTGCTCGACCGTAATCGGTGCAATCCGAAATGCCACATCCTTGAACAACTCAACGTGAATCCCACCCAATCCGAACATCACTGTCGGCCCAAAGACATCATCCAATACGCAGCCAACCACAATGTCAAGACCAGCAGGCGCCATCTTCTCCACTAGAACTCCTTGCACACGATCGGGTTGGGCTGCTTCCCTCAGTGCAACCTGTAGCTCTTGAAAACCCTGGCGCACTTCTGCTTCATCACTCAGGCCAAGTTGAACGAGGGAATGCTCCGTCTTGTGAACCAATCCAAGGACCTGCCCCTTCAATGCGACCGGAAAGCCAATTTTCCTAGCAGCGACAACCGCTTCGTCAACGGAGTGACACAACTCGCCAGGCGGCGTTTCGATGCCGAGATCGCGAAGCAACTGCTTTGCATCAAACTCTGTCTTCCCCACGTACTCGCGTTGAGCATTACTTTGAACTTGATCATTGATCCCTCGCACAGTACGAATTCTGTAGGCGTTCGCCCGGATGGACTCGGCGACTACCTGGATCGCACGAGAGAGATCACCGAACACCGGTATTGAGGCTTCGCGAAGCACAGAGATCGCGGCGTCAGGAGCAGCCAGCCATGCGACAACTACCAACTTTGTGGTTGTCGCCCTGCAAGCCGTGACGATTTGCTGAGCGAAATTTTCTCCGCCACGCTCTTGGAGCCCGAGTATTACAACAAGTGTTCCAACAGCCTGATCATCAAGCAAGATCTGGAGACACGACTCAAACATTTTGGGATCGTTAATGAGTTGGCCAGTCGCGTCGACGGGATTCTGTGGTGTAGCGAATGGAGGAAGGACCTCGCGCAATCTCTCAACGGTGTCACTTGACAAATCAGCAAGATCGATTCCAAGATCGGCAAGTCGGTCAGCGCACCACACGCCAGCTCCGCCGGAAATCGTCAGAACTGCGACGCCCGAACCTCCGGGACGAACCGTCTGTGAACCATGGAAGTGAAGAAAGTCAACCAGGCTCTGTGGGTCAGACGCCCGCACGATTCCCGCTTGACGAAGCGCCGCGTCATAAATGGCATCTGCGCCAGCAATCGAACCAGTGTGCGACTCGGCGGCGCGTCGTCCCGCTTCTGATCGACCCACCTTGAGAAATGACATCACCTTGCCTGCACTACGCGCTAATTCAGCAGCTCGCAAGAAGCGTGGACCATCAGAGATGCCCTCTAAATATCCACCGATTGCAGTTGTTGCGGGATCGAGAGCCATGTATGCAAGAAAATCCGCGACATCGATATCGGACTCATTCCCGATTGATACAAACCGACTAAATCCAAGTCCAGCATCCTCAGCAAGTGCGTATATGAATACGCCAAGTGCTCCACTTTGCGAGATGAAGCCGACCGAACCTTGAAGCAGTGAGGGATGACGATCAAAAAGAGTTGCAAAACTAGCCATGAGATTATTCGGCGAGCTTGCAATGCCGAGGCTATTCGGTCCGATTATGCGGACTCCACCAACTCGAGCCCGGCGAACGAGAGATTCCTGACGTTTTCGACCTTCGGCACCAACCTCGCCGAATCCTGAACTAAATATGATCGCGAAGGGAACGCCTGCGCTCACGCAATCATCAATGGCGGCCTCGACCATCTGACCGGGAACAGCAATAATGGCAACATCCACGGGCCGCCCAATCTCCACAAGACTTGGGCTACATCTCAGACCCATTATCTCCGTGTACCGCGGATTAACCGGATGAATTTCGCCTGTGAAACCTGCTGCTTTGAGATAGCGGAGTGGACGCCCTCCAATCTTGTCCAAATCAGCCGATGCACCTACCACCGCCAACGATCTGGCATTAAACAGTCTGTCGAGTGGCGCGAATTCAATATCTGAAATCGTGACATTGTCACCAACGTTCATAAGCAACCGTTCCTCATCTCATTCACATTCGCATCGACACGTATAGACAGGTTTAGAGACGCATATATACGTATATATACGTATATATGCGTCTCTAGTTTGTAGAGCCATTTAATGTATACAAAATATAGCGTACAAAAGTCAAGTGCTGGTATGTTTACTTGTGCTTCGGCAAAACATCTATGCCACTCATCATTGACTCCCACATCCATGCCTGGGGAATCTCGTTTCCGAACCGTCCATTTCCATGGACTCCCGATCCATTTGATACTGAGCATCTACTAAACATTTTGGACGCCAATGGAGTGGCACATTGTGTTGACATCACTCCAATCATGTATCAGTGGGACAATGCATACGGTCTTGACGCAGTCGCAAAGCATCCAACTCGCATGCGAGTATTCGGACGCTTTGATCCATTCGCAGCCGATGCCGAGGGTCGACTCAGCAGGTGGATGCTCAAT
>JBIHZV010000062.1:0-5964 GCA_044240275.1 Ilumatobacteraceae bacterium
TGGTCACGGTTGGCAACCAAGCTGGTGGCGGCGTGGAAGATGTGCTCGAGACATTTATTCACGACGAACGCGTCACCGCTATTGGGATGTTTATTGAAGCCATTCGCGATGCGCCTCGCTTTGCCTCTCTAGCTCAAGAGGCATTTGCACGCAACAAACGCATTGTCGCGCTGCAAACTGGCAAGTCTGAAGCAGGCGCACTGATTGCTGCGTCGCACACAGCATCGCTTGCTGGCAATCGTCAGGCTTACGCGGCATTTTTCGACCGATGTGGCGTTGCAACTGTAGAAACACCAACCGAACTTCTTGAGACACTCAAATTGCTCGACGACGGTGGACCTCTTTCGGGTTACCGCATTGCATCATTATCGTGCTCAGGTGGCGAGGCTTCGCTCGTTGCCGATTTGTCGGAAACAACAAATTTGGTTTTTGCACCGTTCCCAGACGAGCAACGCAAACGCATTGAGTCGACATTGACCGAACTTGTGTCAGTTGGTAACCCGTTCGACTATCACACGTTTATGTGGGGCGACAAAGAAGCCATGACTCACACATTTTCAGAAACAATGCGCGGCGAACATGACGCAACAATTTTGCTGCTCGACGCACCTCCCCGTCCAGATCAAGATGCAAGCAGTTGGGTTGTGGCAGCCGAAGCCTTTGCTGCAGCGAGCAACAACACCAAGAGACGGGGCATCATCGTCGCAACAATTCCAGAGTGCTTTTCGGAATCGATGCGCAATTCGATTACTGCACTCGGCATGACTCCAGCACAGGGTCTGCACGAGACTCTTGTAGCACTTGACCGTTGTGCGTGGCTTGGTCAACATGCTCCGCAGAATGCGCCAGACATAGTTTCGGCACCAGGAACAACCGCCCTTGTCGATGAGGCAGGCGCAAAGGAACGTTTGAGTACATGGAACATTGCCATACCTCAGGGTGCACGTTGCACACGCGACACAGTCGTCGCCACTGCATCAAGAATTGGCTACCCCATCACCCTCAAGGGTCTGGGGCTTGCACATAAAAGTGAGTCTGGCGCTGTAGTAGTTGGCCTTCAAACTGCCGCAGATCTAGAGGCTTCTATTACCTCAATACCCGCAAGCATCACCGAGTTTTTGGTGGAGCAAACCATCACCGGCGTTGTTGCCGAAGTTCTCGTGAGCATTCGACGCACTGCCCCACTTGGTTGGATGATCACGCTTGGCGCAGGCGGAGTGCTCACTGAATTGTGGCGGGACACGCAGTGCTTGCTCTCGCCAGCGACCAGCGCCTACATTCGTGCAGCATTGCAACAGCTCCGTATCGCGCCGATACTTAATGGCTACCGCGGCAAGCCTGCTGCTGACATCGAAGCTCTTGTCGATGTGGTTATGGCACTGCAACAAGCTGTCGTAGGCTCTTCGGTTGTGGAAGTTGAGCTCAACCCAGTGCTTGCGACCACCACATCCGCGATTGCAGTCGACGCGCTGCTCATTGAAGAAACCAAATAGCGAAACGAGAAATTGATGCCAATCACAACGACCACGTCGACTACCCCGGCAGGCACTGGAGCGATTCTTGAGATCATTCTCGACCGCCCAAAAGCAAATACCATCGATGCAGCAACAAGTCGTGAACTCAGCGAAATTTTTTCGGCTTTCAATTCTGACTCAATACATCGAGTTGCTATTTTTACCGCAGCAGGCGAAAAATTTTTCTCTGCAGGATGGGACTTGAACGCGGCGGCCGAAGGCGAAGCATTTGACTCCGACTACGGAGTGGGTGGTTTTGGCGGCTTCCCCGAGTTGCCCAATCGCAACAAACCGATTATTGCAGCCGTCAATGGCATGGCTGTGGGCGGCGGTTTCGAGATCGCAATGGCCGCAGACTTCATCGTCGCTGCAGACCACGCACAATTCTTTTTACCCGAAACACGCGTAGGCGTTTTGCCTGATGCTGGTTCCGTGCGTTTACCACGCCTCATGCCTCGCCAACTCTCCAACGAGATCATCTTTGGTGGCCGCAGACTTTCAGCCATCGAGGCCGAGTCGTGGGGCATCGTTAATCGTGTCGTGCCGCTCGCCGACCTGATGACGAGTGCACATCAGTTGGCTGCCGAGATTTGTTTGTCTGCCCCGCTGAGCGTGGCCGCGGTTCTTGAGCTCAACCGCACGCTCGAGAATGTTGACATTCAAGAGGCAATGAAACAGATGCGCATCAACACTGCCTACAGACTTGCCGTCGATTCGCAGGATGCAATTGAGGGCCCGGTGTCATTTGCCGAAAAGCGCCCACCAAAGTGGCAGGGGAAATAGCTCCAGCATTATTTGTCGTCGCGACACCGTGCACTGCAGTATTTAACTTCATCCCAATTTTTTGCCCACTTTTTGCGCCATTCAAACGGCAGACCACAGCGCACGCAACTTTTAGGCGCGAAACCATTCTTGATCTGTGCTTGGCGTGTCATACGTAATGAAAGAACGAGAGTGTTCTGCGTTACTTCTTCTTTGACTGACGCATCACACATTCGTCAAGCACATCGAGTAGTTCAAACGCTCGCGAGTCGCTGTTTTCGGTCTGAAACTCGCCCATCGCATACGAAAAACTGGTTTTCATGCTTGGCCATGCACCATGTGTAGACCCGCCCGCACCCGTATGACCAAATGCATCCGGGGCCATGCCTAGTCGCGAAGGGTTTGGGTTGATCTCAAAACCAATACCGAAACGTAACTCTCGCCCAGAGAGTGCGTCATTACCTACGGAACGTTCGCGCCTTGCTATTTCTATTGTCTCGGGTTGCAACAGTCGCACACCATCCAGCTCACCACCATTCACAAGCATTGCGTACAAGCGACTCATTGCATACGCGTTCGCTACACCTCCGCCGCCAGGCAACTCAATTTTTGCATAATCCGTCGATTCTTCGAATTCAACTTGAGCCATACCGTATACATGCACCAACCGAGGGTCCATGGTTGATTCTGGAAGTAGCGCCGTGTAGTTGTAGTTTTTTGCGCGCGTGGTCAATGCGATACGAGGCAAAACGTTCTCTGCTGCACCGATATGCAAGTCAAGTTGCAACGGTTGTGCAATCTCTTCACGTACGAACGTACCGATTGATCTTCCATCAACACGTCGCACCAATTCGCTCGCAATCCAACCAAACGTCAAAGCGTGATACGTGGGTGATCCAATTGGCACAAACGGATGTTGTTGGGCGACGAGTTGCGCCATCAGGATTGGATCAGCAATTTCCTCTGCGGTGATTTCGCGCTCAATACCGGGCACGCCAGCCATGTGCGCAAGTGCGTCGCCAATGAGCACATGTCCCTTGCCTCCTGCGGCAAACTCGGGCCAAACAGACTCAATCGGGGATTCAAGGTTGATGAGACCGCGATCGACACACATCAGCACCGCAACGGTACAAATGCCTTTTGTGCCAGATGCAATGACACAGAGTGTGTCATCATCCCATGTCGTACCGTCAGATTTTATGCCACCCCATAGGTCGACAACCTGTGTGCCGTTTACCGTTGCAGCAAACGAAGCGCCAGCCAATTCGTCTTTGTGATACTTGCCAAAAACTTTTGCAACACTCTCATATCCAGGTGCGATGGAAAGTTGGCGACTCACTGAGATCAGTCCTTTGATCGGCGGCGGCGAGCGTCCCTGGTGGATGTGTCTGCGACCGTCGGTACAGAGTTGGTGAGAGGTCCAATTTTGCTGATGATCTCTTCAGTTGTTGGCGCTGCACCAGCCACATGCGTATCGAGAGCATTGCGCATCGCTACAAGATGCTCTGGCGAAGTACCGCAACAACCGCCCACAATGCGCGCGCCCGCATCAACTGCCATTCCTGCATACGTATGCATCAACTCCGGTGTTCCCGAATACTTAATGGACACACCTTCGAAGCGAGGTATTCCGCAGTTGCCCTTTGCGACAACTGGAGTGACAAAACTCTTCATCTCGGAAACTGAGACCAACATGTCGGATGCACCAACGCCACAATTTGCGCCTATTGCTAGAGGTTGCGGGTCGAGTCCTTCAAAAATTTGTTCAAGCGCGCTCGGCATTATGCCCATCATTGTGCGACCTGCCGTATCAAACGACATTGTTGCCACGTATGGCATACCAACCTTGATCGCTGCCATTGCTGCTGCGCGCACTTCTTCAGGGGCCGACATCGTTTCGATCCACGCAACATCTGCTCCACCGTCTAAGAGACCCTGGATCTGCTCGGCAAATGTGTCGATTGCTTCAGCTTCAGTGAGCGCGCCAAGGGGTTCAAACAACTCTCCGGTTGGGCCAACTGAGCCCGCAACGATCACGGGTCGACTAGCGCCATCGGCAACTTTGCGCGCTAACCGAGCAGCCTCACTTGCTAGTTCATGCACACGAGCCTGAGCATTGTGCAATTTAAGTCGATGACGATTGCAACCAAAGGTGTCGGTGAGGATGATGTCCGCTCCCGCATCCACAAACTTTTGGTGCAGTGACATTACGCGGTCTGGATGGTCAGTAATCCAAAATTCTGGTGGCTCACCAGCCGTTAAGCCCATCTGAAAGTAATTAGTTCCTGTAGCACCATCTGCCAACAACACTTTTCCAGTTGCCAGCATCTTTTCCAATGGGGAAGGAATCAAATACGACACACCACTAACTTAGCCCATCACGTTTCCGGCGGTGACGCCTTGGGTTCTTAATCGTGAAAATGCCGACAAATTGATTGCATTACCTGTGCTCTCACCAATGAACTCAACTGGAGTCACGTCGTGATCAATCCCCTGCTCCTGGGCTTCAACAAGAGCTCGAATGAACTTGCCAACGAGCGGTGCGTTTTTGAATTGGTTACCGCTCGTGCCACACGCCATGAAGAACCCATTCAGGCTCGACTTGTCATACAGGGGAATCCAGTCATCGGTGACGTCGTACAACGCACCGATACCGAGCAATTTGAGGGGCACACCAAAGTCAGGCAATCGACGTGCAAGTCGCAGCATCACTCGCTCAAAAAACTCGACGGTAACCGAGTCATTCCAGTCGTCTGCGTCATCAATGAAATGCAATTCATCACAGGCTGGTTCGGTAGTACCAACATTGAGCAAGTCGCCCATGTGTGGCCGGAAGTATTGACCCAAATCGAGGTCGGCAACAATCGGTGCGTTGTCTTCGAGTCGGAATCCAACTGGTGCCGGTGGCGAAAACACTTCTTGGCGCAATGGCTGGTGGTGCACTTTCATCTCGTCATACACGCCAGCCATGCGATTGATCGCTGCGGCGTGTGGGCCTGCGGCGTTGATAACGGTTGGAGCGTTGAACGTCTCGCCGCTCTTCAACGTCACCCCTGTCACTGCCCCATCGTTTGAATTAATTTTGACAACTTCTTTGTGAAACAAAAACTCCGCGCCGTACGACTTGGCTGCATTGGCAAGGTTGTGAGTTGCCAACATTGGGTCGTCCATAAAACCACTGAGTGGGTCAAACAATGCCGAGAGTTGGTCGTATGAATCATCTGCAAATGCTGGGTCTTCAATACTCTTTGGCGGGTAGTACTTGCCAGTATCGAAAGCCGGCCAACGCCTGCGCACTTCTTCTGGGCTCAGCACTTCATACGGAATTCCAAACTGGTCCCAGAGCTCTCGTTGGCGAATGCCGTCGTATCCCTCTGTGAGAAATACCAAATAGCCAGTTTTTATGAACTTGGCCATGCCATCTGGATCTTCCACACCAACGAACTTGTTCCAGTCGTACCAATATTGCGCCGATTCCCATGCCATCAAGATGGTGTTGAAGTTGGAGTAGGTAAAGCGAATGATTGCCGAAGATGCGCTCGTAGAGCCTGCGCCTGCCGCGCCACCCTTGTCAATGACCACAACTTTGCGACCGGCCTTGGACAACTCGAGTGCAATAGAAGCACCCATGACACCGCCACCGATAATGACTACATCGGTGTTGATTGTTGCTGCGGATGCGGTTTCA
>JBIHZV010000016.1:0-18835 GCA_044240275.1 Ilumatobacteraceae bacterium
GTCGTGTACTAACAGCAATGGTTACTCCGTTTGATAAAAACGGAGCACTCAACTTGGACGGTGCGCGGCGCCTTGCAAAATGGTTGCAAGACAACGGCAACGATGGGCTTGTCATTGCGGGTACAACTGGCGAATCGCCTGTGCTTACCGATGATGAGCGCTTAAGTCTGTTTGCTGCAGTTGTCGAGGCTGTCACGATTCCGGTCATTGCGGGTACGGGCACGAATGACACCGCGCATTCGGTGCACTTGACGAAGGAAGCTACCAAGCTGGGCGTTGCTGGCATCTTGGCCGTGACCCCGTATTACAACCGTCCATCACAAGCAGGCATCGAAGCGCATATGCGTGCGATGTGTGAAGCAACTTCACTGCCTGTTGTTGTGTACGACATACCAGTGCGCACCGGTCGCAAGATCTCGACGCAGTTGTTGCTCAAATTGGCGCGCGAAGTAAAAAATGTCGCTGCAGTCAAGGATGCTGCCGGCAACCCAGCCGAGTCTGCTGTGTTGATGTCGCAAGCACCTGCTGGTTTCGATTTATACAGCGGCGATGATGGGCTCACACTTCCGTTTATGGCAATCGGCGGTTGTGGTGTAATTGGTGTGGCTACACACTGGACAGGCAGCGATCACCAAGAGATGTTTGAGTGTTGGGCCAAGGGTGACGTAGACGGTGCACGTCGAATTAACGCTCGCATGCTCGAGAGTTTTGCGTTTGAAACGGGCGATGACAATCCAAATCCATTGCCGAGCAAGGTGATGATGAACTTGTTGGGTCTTGAAGTGGGCGAGGCAAGATTGCCGATGGGTCCGCCACCAGCTGGCCTCGAAGAGCGCGGTAAGAAAGTGCTCGAAAACTTGCGCGCTGCTCGCTTGGCTCAAAAATAATGGCGGCGCCAGTCCGGATTATTTTTCTTGGTGGTCTTGGCGAAATAGGTCGCAACTGTATGGTGATCGAGCAAGACGATCGACTGTTATTGATCGATTGTGGATTGATGTTTCCCGATGCAGATATGCATGGCATCGACTTGGTGTTGCCCGACTTCACGTATTTGCGCGAAAATGCGCATCGCATTGAAGCGTGCGTTGCGACTCATGGTCATGAAGATCACGTGGGCGGCTTGCAGTTTTTATTGCGCGAACTTTCGTTTCCAATTTATGGATCGCCGGTCACACTTGGTCTTGCTCGCAACCGAATCGAAGAGGCAGGGTTGTTGGGCAAAACCGAACTGATTCCAGTCGTCGACAACGAGCGCCGTCGTATTGGACCATTTGATGTTGAGTTCATTCCGGTGACACACTCGGTGCCATTTGCGCATGCCATTGCACTGCACACGCCGCAGGGAGTGATTATTCACTCGGGAGACTTCAAGATTGATCTCACACCGGTTGATGACCGCCGCACAGACCTGGCTCGACTTGGTGCATTGGCAGCGGGAGACGGAATTCGCTTGTTGATGCTCGACAGCACCAATGCTGAAGAGCGAGGCTCTGCACCGAGCGAACGCAGCGTTGGAGTTGTATTGCGACAGTTGTTTGCCGAACATAAAACCGAACGCATTATTACTGCAAGTTTCGCAAGTCATATTCATCGCGTGCAACAAATTGCCGAGGCAGCGATTGATGCCGGCAGAGTAGTAGCAACACTTGGCAGGTCGATGATCAATAACGTGCGCATGGCGCGCGATCTCGGCATTATCAAGTTGCCTGATCATGCATTCGTCAACATTGAAGAGATCGACAATTACCCACCTGAAAAAGTATGTGTTATTTCGACTGGTTCGCAAGGTGAGCCGATGGCTGCGCTTTCTCTGCTTGCAAGAGGTGACAATAAGTTCGTCAAGATTGGGCCTAAAGACTTAGTGATTTTTTCGAGCCACGCAATTCCTGGCAACGAAAGCAATGTCAATCGCGTGATCGACGGCTTGTTGCGCGCTGGTGCCGATGTGGTGCACTCGGGTATTGCCGACGTGCACGCAACAGGTCATGCTCAAGCCGAAGACCTCAAAATGTATTTGTCGATTACAGAGCCCGAATGGTTTGTGCCAATTCATGGCGAGTACCACCACATGGTTGCGAATACCAAGCATGCTCGCACTATGGGCGTTCCAGACTCGCGAATTGTGCTGTGTGAAGACGGTGACGTAATTGAAATCACCGACAACGGCATTGAACTTGCAGGCAGAGTTCCGGCGGGGATGTTGTATGTGGACGGAATCGTTGGCGATGTTGGTCAGGGCGTATTGCGCGACCGCAAAGTTTTGGCCGAAGAGGGTGTTGTCGTTGTTGTTGTCACCGTTGACATCGACGCCGGACGTGTACTTGTTGGTCCAGAAATCATTACTCGTGGCTGGGTGTATGCCCCAGAAGCGGAAGATTTGATTGATGAGGGAGTGGCAACGGTAGCGAAAGCCGTGGAGAAGGCGCTCAAAGCTGGAACTCGTGACGTAGATGCACTTGAAAAAGAAGTCCGCCGCGCTGCTGGCAAGTTTGTATCGGAGCGCACTAAGCGCCGTCCGATGATTGTGCCGATCGTGATGGAGGCGTAGTCACAAAGTTTCCAGCAGTGGCAGGTTTTAGAGGGCGATGACCTTGACCAGATGCTCGATTGATTTGAAATCATTTGGATTTTTGGTGAACAACGGAATATTGAGCGCACATGCCGTTGATGCGATCAGCAAGTCAACCATGCGAGGCCCACGCGCTTTGCGCCCCGACGCCACAACCGCTGCGTAAATGCGACCATAGGCGCGAAATGACGCTGCATCCAAAGGCGATGGATCGACAAGTGCTTCGATGCGTTGCAGTCGATCTTGTCGTGCGGCTCGTTCGTTGAGATCGTTTGTGGCATGCGGGCCAGCAGCGAGCTCGGCCATAGTAAGTGCGCTGACTGCAATTTCTGTAGGCAGCTTGGCTCGTTCAATATTTTCTAGATCGATAATTACAGATGTATCGAGAAGGCCCCGAACAATTCGTGATTTAGGCACGAGGGGAGATGTCTTGATCGGTATGTGTATCTACGTCATTGCGAAAACGAACAGGATCGATGCTCGGTGCATTTGCAAACATTGCAGCAACGGCAATGGACGAGACGAATCGGTTGCGACGAAGTGGTGTGAGTTCGCCTACTGGTCGACCATTGCTCGTCACGACGAATGTTTCGCCGTCATCGAGACGTCGCATGATGTCGCCGCTGTCGTTTCTGAGTTCGCGCTGCGTGATAATCGTTGACATGGATCCACTGTAGCACGGTGTGCTACAGATGGATATTGACCAAACGTGGGTATGCCCCAATTGAGTAGTACCCCATTGGTAAGTTTGTTGGATGGCAACCAAGCCCCGTAAGGGGTCTCAATCGGCTCGCGCCCAATCGCGACCCGCATCACGCGGCGACGCTCAGATCAGGCCACTGCGGAGCCATAAACCTGTTGACCCCGATGAAATGCAATTTAGACGCACCCGCCGTCCGTCGGTGCTGAAGTCGATCCTTGAGGGTCGTGGTCACGAATTTGGTGGCATTGCATTGGTGTGTCTTGGCATCTTGCTCTTTATGTCGGTGTATGCGCACATGGCTGGGCCGGTTGGTCGCGGTCTCAACACATTGTTGTCTTGGACAATCGGCATTGGACGATTCGTTATTCCGGTGCTTGTCATCGGCGCCGGAGTCGCCTTTATTAAGCGCACAGAAGTGCAACATCGTGTCCGACTCGCGCTGGGTTGGACTGTGTTGTCGATTGCAGTGTTGAGCGAAATTCATATTCTCAAAGGTGGCGGCTCGATAAATGCCGAGATCAATGCGCTCTCGAGTGCAGGTGGATGGATGGGCTGGTTGATCGGCGAGCCGATGCGTCAGAGCATTGGCGGAATTGCCACAACAATTTTGTTGCTCGGGTCGATGCTTGGCGGTGTGTTGTTGATTACTGGTAATACGTTGCCAGAGTTGTATCGTCGCATCTCGGCGTGGGTAAATGGCGTGTCAATGCCGCACGGCAATCGTGATGCCAGCCGTAATAACAGTCGTGATCTGCAATTTGAACTTGAGTCTGATGAACCACAGTTTTACGACATAGCTCTTGATGATGACGATGTGGCAACGCGTGAAGATTACGATGATCAAGACGTAGCAAATAGTGATGAAAAAGATGAAGTAAATGAAGACGAATATGAAGAAGTAGTAAAGCCTCGTCGTGAGCGCAAGAAGCGTAAGCCAAAGCTCTCGCAAAGTGATGTACCAACTTCGGCTCCGTCGCCTACAGCTGTGGCAATTGTGAAGGGTGTTGCTCAACAGATGCCGCTCGGGCCAGGAGCAAATCCAAGCAGTTGGTCATTGCCCACACTCGACATGTTGACTGTGACTCGACACGAGAAGGCCGACGAGCGTGCGACTCAGGAGCGCGGTATGAAGTTGGTTGAAGCGCTCAAAGAACACAGCGTCGAAACCGAGCTAGTTGGTTACACGCGCGGCCCAACAGTTACGCGATTTGAGTTGTCGTTAGGTGGTGGCGTCAAAGTTGCCAAAGTGACTTCGTTGTCGCGCGACATTGCTTACACAATGGCTGCAACTGATGTGCGCATTTTGGCCCCAATTCCTGGCAAGTCGGCAATTGGTATTGAAGTACCAAACGCGCAACGCGAGTTGGTTTCGCTAGGCGACTTGATGATGTCGCAAGAAGCACGAGCAGCCGGACATCCACTTGATGTCGCGGTTGGTAAAGACATCGCTGGTCGCGCAGTGTTTCTTAATATCTCGACCACACCGCACATGTTGATTGCTGGCACCACTGGTGCTGGTAAGTCGAGTGCGATTAACTGCATCATTACATCGGTACTGATGCGCTCAACACCTGATCAGGTGAAGATGATTTTGATTGACCCAAAGCAAGTAGAAATGGCGCAGTACGCGAGGTTGCCGCACTTGCTCACGCCGCCAGTAACAAACCCAAAGAAGGCTGCCAATGCGCTTGGTTGGGCGGTTAAAGAAATGGAGCGTCGCTACGACTTGTTGGTCGAGGCCGGCTTCAGAGACATTGTTGGTTACAACGCAGCATACGACCGTGGTGATTTGTCGGAAGAACAAAACACCGACCAGAGTTTTGATCGCATTCCATACATCTTGATTGTGGTTGATGAGTTGAACGACTTGATGATGGTTGCGGCTCGTGACGTAGAAGACTGCATCACTCGCATTGCCCAAAAAGCTCGTGCGGTCGGTATCCACTTGATCGTTGCAACGCAGCGTCCAAGCGTCAACGTCATCACAGGTGTCATCAAGGCCAACATCCCTGCACGTATGGCGTTTGCGGTGTCGAGCCTGACCGACAGTCGCGTGATTTTGGATCAGCCTGGTGCAGAAAAACTGATTGGTAAAGGTGACATGTTGTTGTTGCCAGGAAACACATCGGTGTCGCAGCGAATTCAGTCGGCATGGGTTGATGAAGCAGAGGTGCGCAAGGTTGTAGGGCATTGGCGCCGCCAAGCACCTGAAGTTGTCTATGTGTCTGGTGTTGATGGCGAGAAGAGTGGTGGCAGTGGCGCAGATCTGTTTGGCGGCACCACTGGCGACAGCGATGACGATGAATTGTTGCGTCAGGCAATGGACTTGGTAGTGCGCACGCGTCAGGGCTCAACATCGATGCTGCAGCGCAAGCTGAAAATCGGTTTCGCTAGAGCTGGCCGGATCATGGACTTGCTTGAAAGCCGTGGAATCGTTGGTCCAAGCGATGGCTCAAAGCCTCGTGAAGTGTTGATGACGTTGGAAGAACTCGAACAGCTGCAACAAGCTAGTTGACGAGTCTTGTGCCGCTTGCATGGCGGGCCAGTTGGAGACCTACAGTCTCGTCATGACTGAATTTACCGAAATTGCATCTGGACTCCGTTTTCCTGAAGGCCCAATCGCTATGCCGGATGGCAGTGTGATTTTGGTTGAGATGTTTGGCAAGGTGATTACGCGAGTGCTGCCAGATGGCAGCAAACAAAAAATTGCTGACACACCTGGTGGCCCAAATGGAATTGCCATTGGTCCTGATGGCGCAATTTATGTGTGCAACAACGGTGGATCTTTTTCGGAAGTCGATTTTCTTGGGCTCACATTTCCTGGACCATTTAATCCAGACAACTACATCGGTGGCCGAATTCAGCGCGTGGATATTGCAACCGGCAAAGTGACCGACCTCTATACAGAGTGCAATGGTATTAAGTTGCGTGGACCAAACGACTTGGTGTTCGACAAACAGGGTGGCATGTGGTTTACCGATCACGGAGTTCGTCAACACCGCACAGCAGACTTCACGGGTATCTATTACGCCAAGACCGACGGCTCGATGATCAAGGAAGTGATCTTTCCGACCGAGTCACCAAACGGAATCGGCTTGTCTCCAGACGGCACCAAGTTGTACTGGGCCGAAACGTTTACGGGTCGTGTGTTTCACGCAACGATCACGGCACCAGGCGAGACGACACCGTTCTCGCCGATTGATCCATCTGGTGTGTTGTGTGGATTGCCTGGCTTGCAATTGTTTGATTCGCTTGCGGTAGACGGTGACGGCAACGTGTGTGTTGCCACGATCGGTCTGCAAACGGCTGGCATCACTGTGATTTCTCCAGATGGCAAGGTGCTCGAGCAGATTTTGACCGGCGACCCACTGACGACCAACATTTGCTTTGGCGGCAGAGACAATAAGACTGCGTACATCACGCTTTCTGGGACTGGTCGTTTGGTGTCGATGCCGTGGCCATACAAAGGACTCAAGCTCAATTACTAAACGGGCGAGCAGTAGGATTACATGTTGTGCAGCAACGTTTTTATGTCGAGACGCTTGGCTGTCCAAAGAACGATGTTGACTCAGACAAAATTGTCGGCACGTTGCTTGCTGACGGGCTCATTGCCACCGATGACCCATCACTTGCAGACTTAGTTGTTGTAAATACTTGCGCATTTATTGAAGATGCACGCAAAGAAAGCATCGATACGGTGCTTGCCCTTGGTGCTCAGCGCAAAGATGGAGCAAGGCTTGTTGTCACTGGCTGCATGGCCGAGCGCTACGGTACGGAGCTCGCTCTGGCATTGCCCGAAGTTGATCAAGTTGCTGGCTTTGGTGTGCCAGTGCAGATGGGTCGCAAACCAATTTCGATATCGGCTGCGCCAATTCCATCATTCGACCTACTCAATTTGCCGCGTCCAAAGAGCACCGCTCCGTGGGCTTACGTAAAAATTGCAGAAGGCTGCGATCGCAATTGTGGTTTTTGTGCGATCCCAAGTTTTAGAGGCCCGCAACGAAGTCGTGATATTTCTCAGATCTTGCACGAGGTAGACGAGCTAGGCGCAAAAGAGATCGTGCTGATCGCGCAAGATCTTGCAAGCTATGGCAAGGACCGCCCGAGTGAACTTGGTGCTGGTTCAATTGTTCCACTTGTGCGCGCTGTTGCCGCCAAAGTGAAGCGCACTCGCTTGCTTTATCTGTACCCAAGCGACTTGAGCGACGAATTAATTGCAGCGATTCTCGATACTGGAGTGCCGTATTTTGACTTGTCGCTGCAGCACGTCAGCAAGGCTCACTTGCGACGCATGCGCAGATGGGGAGACGGCGAACGGTTTCTCAAGCGCATCAACGACATTCGCGCGTTGTCTCCTGATGCAGCTTTTCGCAGCAACTTCATCGTTGGATACCCAGGGGAGACTGAAGAAGACCACGATCAGTTATTGCAGTTTGTTGAAGACGCGCAATTGGATTGGTGCGGATTTTTTACGTTTAGCCCAGAAGAAGGTACACATGCATTGACGTTGCCTGATCACGTGCCAACCGAACTCATGAACGAGCGAATTGCCGAGTTGCGCGAGATGCAAGACAACATCACTGCAGTACGACGTGATGCACTCATTGGTCGCACGGTCGAGGTGCTTGTCGACGAAGTTGGTATTGGGCGCACCCACTGGGAGGCTCCATCCATTGATGGCATTGTGCATGTAAGTCGAGACTTGCCTGTTGGTGAGTTTGCAAACGTGCAGATCGTGGATGCAATGGGGCCAGATTTGGTGGCGGAGGGAAGTTCGGTAGAAGATAGTGACGATGAAGAAGGGGATTTCTAATCATGCCTGTTGATCCAAGCGCGATTCGCACATGGGCTAACGCCGTCACGGTTGGCCGATTACTGGTTTCCCCATTGATGTTTGCAATTATCCCCGCAGACAATGTTGGTTCTTGGGCAGCAACAGGCTTGTGGTTTTTGTTGTGCCTGAGCGATCTCGTGGACGGCCAACTTGCGCGCAAACACGGCACAACTCGCAGCGGAGCATTTCTTGACCCATTGGCCGACAAAGTTTGTGTGCTCGGTGCAATGTTTATTTTGGTGAGCCGTGGCATGTTTAGCCCTTGGCTCGTAGGGCTGATCGCAGCACGCGAAATTGCGATCAGTTTGTATCGCGTGTTTGCTGGCGCAAAAGGTGTGAGCGTTCCCGCCAGTAAGGCCGCAAAATTTAAGACATTTGCTCAGCAAGTGTCAGTGGGGTTTTCGGTGTTGCCGTGGAGTGCTGCCGACTACAACTATCTCGCCAAAGGTTCACTTGTAATCGCCACCGTGCTCACGTTGTATAGCGGCTTGCAATACGGTGCTGTCGCATTCAAAGCACGTAAGCAGGTCTAGACAATGCGTTGTGATGTTGTTGCTATCGGCACCGAATTATTGCTGGGGCAGATTGTTGATACGAACTCGGCATGGCTTGGAGAGCAGATGTCGGCTGCTGGTATTGACTCGTGCTTGCAGGTCAAGGTGGGCGACAACCTTGAACGCATGGTCAAAGCAATTCGCTCGACACTTGCCGATGCCGACGCGGTCATCATTTGTGGTGGACTTGGGCCAACACACGACGACATTACGCGCGAAGCAATTGCCGAAATTATGGGCGTCGAACTCGAATTTGATGACGCGGTTGGCATGGCCATTTCTGAAATGTTTGCCTCACGCAATCGTCGCATGCCCGAAATCAATATGCGCCAGGCAATGGTGCCAAAGGGCGCTGCGATCATCGAGCAGCGCCGTGGTACTGCGCCAGGGTTGATCTGCCCGGTTGGCGACAAGGTGATCTATGCGGTGCCTGGCGTTCCGTATGAGTTGTATGAAATGTTTGAGCGCGCAATCCTTCCCGACTTATTGATGCGTTCTGGTTCTGCCTCGGTGATCGCGAGTCGTGTGTTGCGCACGTGGGGCGAGAGCGAGAGTGGCTTAAATGAGCGTCTCTTCGGCGTTATCGAGCAACTTGAGAGTGTTGGTAATCCGACCCTTGCATTTTTGGCGAGTGGATGGGAAGGCATCAAAGTTCGACTCACTGCAAAATCTTCCACCAAAGCCGAAGTTGTCGCGATTTTGGACAAGTGGGAAGAGACAGTTCGCGATGCCATTGGCGACATTGTGTTTGGAGTCGACACTGACACTATGGAGTCGGTAGTGCTGCACATGTTGCGCGAGCGTGGGCTCACACTTGGACTTGCCGAGTCGGTTACAGGTGGGTTAGTTGCTGGACGCCTCACTGGTGTTGAAGGTGCAAGTGAAGTGTTTCGTGGCGGAGTCGTCTCATATGCAACCGAGGTCAAACATTCGGTACTCGGAGTGCAAAGCGACATGGTTGTCAATGAAGAAGCAGCGATCGAGATGGCGGTAGGTGCGTGCAAAGTGCTTGGCGCAAGTGTCGGTCTTGCACTGACGGGTGTCGCAGGGCCAGCCTCGCAAGAAGGCGTCAAGCCCGGAACATTGTGTGTGGCTGTGTGTTTGCCGGACGGCACCACTGCTTCAACAACACTTCCATTGCCTGGCGTGCGCGATCAGATGCGCCAGCTCTCGGTGATCAGCGCACTCGACTTTTTGCGCCGACACATTCGCGAGTTATAAACGCTCGCTAGATAACTAGCGCTACTCAGCCGTTGCTCGTGACCCGAAGCAGGGGTGCAGTGAGACATGTTGGTCCACCGTCGCCTTTGACCGCCACATTGTCGCCATTGAAAAGGTGCACTTCAACACCTGCTGCCCGCAACTGAGCCTCGATGACTGGGTTGCCCGCTGCGAGAACGACAACATTTGGTCTAATGGTCAAGATATTGCTGCCCTGGGTCAGCATTTCCTTTTCGCTCACGCTAAACCACGAAATGCCTCGCGATTCGAGAAACTGCAGCAAGCGCACTGGTGCGAGTGGTTCGTATACAACTGCTTTGTCGTGTGCGATAGGCGAGAGCACGCTCATGAGGTGTAATACTGCGCTTGGACCTTCGTAGTGAGGAAGATCAAACGAAAAAACATCAACACCATGTGGTGCGAGCAGCGCACGCACTTGGTCGATGCCGAATTGGTTGGTGCGGTAGCCATGACCGATCAATAGGGTCTTTGCATCAAGCCAAACCTTGTCTCCACCGTCGGCAAATGCCGGGTCGGTGAGTTGCCCCAAGATTGGTACGCCAAGTCTCTCGAGGTCCTTGCGAAACTCGGTTGGTTCTGGCGAACGCACTGGCTTTGCCATACGCAACAAGATCGCACCGTGTGGTGTCATGATCATTGGGTCATGCATGTAGACCGCATCGACGAGTCCATCGACTGGTGGCGCAACATCAACTGTGCAACCGAGACTTTCTAGAAGTTCGGTAAATGATTTGTGTTCGGTAAGCAAAGCCGAAGTGTCTGGTTGACGCCAGAAACCTTCTTCCACAAATTTGCCAACTGTTGTTGGCGTGCGCACAAGCACTCGCTTAAGTTGTGAAACCATGTCTGGGGTGCCCCATTGAGTGTTCTGTGAAGTAGTCATGAGCCTCTAAAAGTAGCAATATTTGGCGTAGTATTTGTTAATGGCACGCAACAAAGTTCACTTTTTACCGTCTTCAGCCGCGCTGATCACCCTGGGCCTGGTGTTGTTGTCGGCTTGTGCAGTGAGTAGTACTCCAAGTGCATCAAGCACATCCGACGAAGTAGCCAACTCGCTGGTCGAAGTGGAATCGACGTTGTCAGAGACTGCTCCGTCCGCTGTAGAGATAACGGTTCCTGAAACAACCGTTCCCGAGACAACCACGACTTTGCCTGCTCTTGACATGATGTGTATTACGACACTGAAGTGTCAGTTCGCAAACCTTGTTGGCGTCGATTATTCATTGCTCAAACTTGAGTTCACTGATTTCAGTGTGGCCAACCTGGCTGGTGCGAAATTTGTGAGAGCCAATCTCAAGCAGACTCAATTCATTCGAGCCAATGTAACTGGCGTAGATTTCACCGGTGCCAACTTGGCGAGCGCAAACTTCACAGGAGCCGTAATCGCTGGTGCAAACTTCACCAATGCCAACATGCTGAGCACGGTGATCTGCGGTTGGGATCTCGAAACAGTGGTAGGAATATCGGCGAAGCAACTTTCCGAAGTGCAAATGTTTCGAACGAAGGGCAATCTGTACTGCCCATGACGTTCGTGAATAGCTCGCGTGTCCGAAATCGATTGAAGCGAAAGTGGATTAATCAACGAGGCACTCCTCATCTGCCACCCGTGAACAGTCGTCAGTCGTTTGTAGAACTGATTCCACCGAATGCGCGAGTCTTGGAGATTGGCCCATTTGCGGCACCAATGTTGCGTGGATCAAATGTCTCCTATGTCGATGTGTTGTCAACACATGATTTGCGTGCTCGTGCAATCCAGTTGGGCCTCGATCCCGAGAAAGTTCCAGAAATCAACTGGGTCAGTACTGGCTCGGATCTCTCGGTGGTCAGCGACAAATTTAATGTTGTGGTGAGCAGCCATGCGATTGAGCATCAGCCAGACATCATCGGTCACCTTCGAAGCATTGCTGACTTGTTACTTCCAGGTGGTCGATACTTTCTTTTGATTCCTGATCATCGGTATTGTTTTGATCACTTTTTAGTACCGTCTACAGCGCAGCAGATGATTGATGCGCACCTAGAAAAGCGCACGGTCCACCTTGATTCGGCGGTCATAGCCCATCTTGCGCATACGACCCACAATGACGCAGTTCGACACTGGCAGGGTGACCATGGTGATCCTGATGAGAATTGTGCAGAGCGCACAAAAATGGCAATTGATGTGTTGAAGGCATCTAATGGTTCTTACATTGATGTTCACGCTTGGTTTTTTACTCCTGAGACATTTGTGGACACCATGACTTCGTTGTCAAAGAGTAAGCACATTCCATTTACAGTCGGTCGAATGTTTCCAACGCAAGAGAACGCACTTGAGTTCTGGGTGATTTTGCGCAAAATATGATTCTGCAGAGGGCATCTGAACGAATTGCGGTTCCGTGGCGCAATGGCCTTGGGGTGCAATATGAAATCATTTGCGATGGATCGCTTCCGGATGATTGGACTTGGCGGCTGTCGACGGCTGACATCACGCAAGACGTTCCGTTTTCATCTTTTCCTGGAGTAACTCGAGAATTCTGTGTTGCCGAAGGCAATGGAGTGGCACTCAACATCAATGGGGTCGATCACCGATGCGAACCTAGGTCGGTCACAACGTTCCGTGGAGACGATGTGGTCTTTGCCAACCTGATTGATGGCCCAATGCGTGCGCTCAATTTGATGGTGCGAGATGGTTCAAAAAGCAGATCATTACGTCTGAGTTCTGCTGGCCAAGAATTAGACGATTGCTCGGTTGTTGTGGCAATTGGTTCGGCATCAATCCTGGTTGTAGACAGCGATGAAATCGATTTGCAGATACTGGATGCTTTGATATTTGATACACCGAAGACGATACGTGTGATCGACGGTGTAGTAGCAACGCTTTAAGTGTTAGGTATCACTAAGTTGCGTTAGGTATCACTATTTAATTTTCGTGAACAAATTATGGGACTAGATGCAAATCGTCACATCGAAATATAGTCCTGTGTTTAGTGGGGTATCTGTTGTTTCTCATTGCGGAATAACTGAATGTGTACGGGAACTATTTCATAACCTGATGTCACGCAACGAAAGGCGAACATCATGTCAGACGCTCCGTCAGGGTCAACAGTTCAAAAGAATGAATCATTCCTAGCCAAGTCGGTTGTTGGTCTCATGTTTGTGGCTGTCTCAATCGCCGCACTCGTATTGGGAGTTGTGGCAGTCGTCGCGATCAATAACAACAACGGTGGCTCGTCAACTTCGAGCTCGTCATCGGCAGCGGTGGCGACCATCGTGCAGGTGAGAATGACCGAATTTGCAGTCACCATGACTCCTGCAACGGTGCCACCAGGCGAAGTCACCTTTCAGGTTGTCAATGGCGGCACGCTCGAGCATAACTTTGCAATCCCCACACTCAACAAACGCACAATCATGTTGAAGTCTGGCGAGACAGCAGAGCTCGTAGTTTCAGGTCTTGAAGTTGGCGAAGTTGCAATTATTTGTGAGGTTGCAGGTCACGAGGCTTCCGGGATGAAAGCCACGCTGACCGTCGCCGAAGGCGCATCGACGATGGCAAGTGCCGACACCGCGCCTATGTCGGCAATGACATGGCAACAAATGGATAAGGCAATGGAAGACGTCGCGATGACGTATCCGGCCAAGACTGAAGGCATTGGCAACCAAGAGCTCGAATACACCATGTCGGCTGATGGCTATAAAGAATTTGTTCTTACTGCCAAAATTATTAAGTGGGAAGTTGAAGTTGGCAAGTTTGTAGATGGCTGGACATACAACGGAATGATCCCGGGTCCAGTTATCCATGTGAAGTCTGGCGACAAGGTCCGCATTATTCATAAGAACGAATTGCCAGAATCAACATCGTTGCACTTGCACGGAATTCGTGTTCCTAACGCGATGGACGGTGTAGACCCTTACACGCAAAAACCAATTGAGCCAGGTGCCACATTCAACTACGAGTTTGTAGCTGATGGTCCATCGGTAGGTATGTACCACTCGCACCACAATGCTCAGGTGCAAATTCCCAACGGCATGGCTGGTGCAATCATCATTGATGATTGGAAAACTCTCGCGATGAAGGCAGTCAGTGGTCGAACAGGTGATGCAGATGGTAAAGCAGAGCAAGAAGTGGTGATGGTGTTGAACGATGCTGGCAACATTGGCCTCTCGCTCAACGGCAAGTCATTTCCTGCAACGACGCCGTACACGCTGAAAGTCGGCGAGACCATGGTTGTGCACTATTACAACGAAGGTTTCATGACCCACCCAATGCACATGCACCAACCAACAGGTTTGGTTGTGGCCCGTGATGGAGTTGTTCTTGATTCTCCATACTTCGCAGACACAATCAGTGTCGCTCCTGGCGAGCGTTGGACCGTGGTCTACACCGCACAGGATGCGGGTGTGTGGGCATGGCACTGCCACATCCTCACGCATGCTGAAACCCCACAGGGCATGCGCTACATGGTGACCGCAGTAATTGTCAGCTAATTGATTTACCCTTCGGGGCTGTGCAGCGAAGTACCCCTCGCTACACAGCCCTTTTGGTATGTATGGAGCGATTCGCTTAACCAGTGATTTAAGCGAGATACTTGTCAGATGGCAAGTAAGCAAATTGCAAGCAAGCGAGCAACTGATCTCACCAAGCGCCTGAACGCAACTACGGGTGGCCGCGAGTTTGACCCTGCCGATCTTGAGCGCGTCACGCGCGGCTTTATTGCTGCACGCACCGAAGATCAGATCGTTGATGACAAGGGTCGCAAAGTAATCGACACTGCTGCATACGATTTTTTGCGTGATGGTCGCGTACCGCCCGACACGGTAAACCCGCACTTGTGGCGCCATGCAACACTCAACGCACATCACGGATTGTTTGAAGTTGCCAGAGGCGTATGGCAGGTGCGCGGGTACGACATTTCCAACATCACATTTGTTCAAGGCGACAAGGGTTGGGTCGTCATCGACCCGCTCACTAGCGACTTCACGGCTCGAGCTTCACTCGAATTGATTAATCAACATGTTGGTGAACGCCCAGTTACAGGTGTGATCTACACACATTCGCACGCCGATCATTTCGGTGGAGTGCTCGGTGTAACAACACGAGCTGATGTGGATGCTGGCAGGTGTGTGGTCGTTGCACCTGAAGGATTTCTGTATGAGGCGATTGCCGAAAACGTAATTGCAGGGCCAGCAATGGGCCGACGTGCGACTTATCAATTTGGGCCACTCCTTCCATCTGGTCCCGAGGGTCATATTGACTCGGGTCTTGGTAACTCAGTGCCAACAGCAGCACCATCGTTGCTGGCTCCAACTCATGACATCACCCATACGGGTCAGGAAATGATCGTTGACGGAGTTCGCATTGTGTTTCAGATGACACCTGAGACCGAAGCACCTGCCGAAATGAATTTCTTCTTTCCTGACTTTGGTTGGTTGTGCATGGCGGAGAATTGCTCGCACACGATGCACAACCTCGTGCCCATCCGGGGTGCTCAAGTACGTAATGCACTCAATTGGTCGAAGTACATCAACGAGAGCATCGAGTTGTTTGGTGCTGACACCAAGATTTTGTTTACGTCGCATAACTGGCCGCGATGGGGGACTGATGATGTTCGCGAATTTCTGATCTTGCAGCGTGACCTCTATAGATGGATTCATGACCAGACAATGCGTTGCGCAAATAAGGGAATGACACCGTTAGAGATCGCTGAATTTTTGACGATGCCTGAAGAGTTTTTGGCCAACGAGCACACACGTGGTTTCTATGGTGATCTCGTGCATAACTCGAAGGCCGTGTATCAGCGATACCTCAGCTGGTATGACGGCAACCCGGCCAACCTCAATAAGTTACAACCAACTGATGCGGGCAAGCGCTACGTAGAGCTTGCGGGTGGAATAGATGCACTCTTGGCATCTGCGCAGAAGTCTTTTGATGCTGGTGAATATCGCTGGGTGGCAGAACTCGTAAATCATGCAGTATTTGCAGACCCGACCAACATCAAAGCCCGCGAGTTGCAGGCAGACACGCTCGAGCAACTTGGGTATCAGTCGGAGTCAGCAACTTTCCGTAACGCATATCTCATGGGAGCACAAGAATTACGCAATGGCCCGCCGCCGCCAGTCGAGCTTGGTGCACGGGCTCGTGGAATGACGCGCGCGATGACAATTGGTCAAGTGTTTGACACTCTCGCGGTGCGGTTGATACAAGAGCAAGTTGGCGGGCTTGCAACAACGATCAATTGGAACTTCACCGACATGGCAGGAACGCCGGATCAGTCGTGGGTATTGGCACTCTCAAATAGGACGCTTGTGTCAACCCAGGGACGTCACAACGATGCTGCTGATGCGACCATTCACATCAAAAGAGAAACATTGATAGACGTGATTACTCAGGCCACCACCTTTGTTCACGAAATGACAGAAGGTGCGATCACAGTTGATGGTGATGCAGCGGCACTTCTGAATATCTTTGGCAACCTAGAAAAGTTTGTTACAGGTTTTGCAATCGTCGAGCCTTAACTTGCGTCTTGCTTATTCGGCGAAACCGGTTGCCGTCATCATCTTGCGGTAGGCAAGTGCAACTCCGTCAAATTTCATGTGTAGTTCGCTTGTGATATCAAACGGTACTGACTTCGGTCGTTGTGACTCGACAATCACTTTGTCTTGATTGAAAATTACGTCTTCAAAATCGCGAATCACTGACGCTGGTTGATCAAAGTTGTAATTACGTCCAATCGTCAAAAATCCGCGAGAGTGATCCTCATCAACGGGTTGCGAGACAAAGAAATAAATCATTCCTTCGACCCCGCCCCAGCCAAGACGAAGCAACAACGTGAATGGTGCATGAATCTCGTATCGAGAGGTGCGCATTGGACTCGTGGTGTCTGAGTTAGCGAAGATTGGAAAATCATCAGTGTTGGGCGCTTCGGGGCGCACGATGTTGTAGTGCACAATATGACTGGTTGTGCTCACGTCGCAGTCTGGAACAACGGGGCGTTCTGGGTCGCCGAGCAAACCGGGGTGCACCCAAGGGAAGTGGCCAAAGTCGGTGAAGTTTTCAAGTTGTCGAGATGATCCAGCGTTCCAGTCATATGGTCCGCAATTGACCCACGTCCAATTTGGGTCAGTGATCTCGTCGATGCGCGGAATCTCGAACTTGGGAGTGTCAAGTGCTACCCACACCATGCCGTTGCGCTCAACGCACTGATAGGCGGGCACCTTTGCTTTGGGTGGAACACGCGAGGGGTCTTCAAGTTGGGGAATATGCACGCAGGTACCAGTCGCGTCATATTGCCAGCCGTGGTAGGGACACATGATGTTGTCACCCTTTACACATCCGCCCGAAAGTGCTGTACCGCGATGAACGCAGATATCGCTAGATGCGTGCGGCGTGCCGTTGCTGTCTCGCCAGATCACAAGTGGGGTGTCGAGCAATGTTGCGGCAACTGGCTCAGTGGTCAACTCTTGTGAGAAAACAACAGGGTGCCATGCAGTGCGCAGCGTGTTCATATGCAAAGTCTTACATGTGCAGGCATTTTTGGCACACCATGATTTCGGTGGCGCCGAGTTGGGCAATTACGATGTTAGGTAAGCGAAACGGAGCCAAAATATGAATAACGACATGATGACCAAAGTGCGAAGCGGCAAGGGTTTTATCGCGGCACTTGACCAGAGCGGTGGCAGTACCCCAAAGGCGCTCAATCTCTATGGTGTTCTGGAATCGGAATACTCCGGTGACGAGCAGATGTTTGACCTCATTCATGCAATGCGTTCACGCATCATCAAGAGCTCGGCGTTCTCTGGCGAGCGAGTGCTTGGTGCGATCTTGTTTGAGATGACCATGGATCGCACAATTGATGGCAAGGGCGCTGCAGAATTTTTGTGGGAAAACAAGGGTGTCGTGCCCTTCCTCAAGATCGACAAAGGTTTGGCTGACGATCAAGATGGTGTGCAAGTAATGAAGCCGATGCCCGAATTGGATGCGCTCTTGACAAAGGCCAAGAAGCACGGTGTGTTTGGTACCAAGATGCGTTCGGTGATCAAGTTGGCAAATGAAAAAGGTATCAACGACGTCGTTCATCAGCAGTTTGAAGTTGGCAAGCAGATCATCGCAGCTGGACTCGTCCCAATCATTGAGCCTGAAGTTGATATCAAGAGCCCTCAAAAGGCCGAGGCCGAGGTGTTGTTGAAGGCCGCAATTTTGTCGGAACTAAATAAGTTGAGCGCCGATCAAAACGTAATGCTCAAACTCACATTGCCAAACCACGATGGATTCTTTGCCGAGTTGGTGAAGCATCCTCGTGTTGTCCGCGTAGTGGCGTTGTCGGGTGGTTACAGCCGTGAAGATGCCAATAAGCAACTGGCGAAGAATGCTGGAGTGATCGCGAGCTTCTCTCGAGCATTGACGGAAGGGTTGTCGGCCAAGCAATCTGATGCAGAGTTCGATGCGTTACTCAACTCGGCAATTCAAGGAATCTACGACGCGTCAAATACGTGAGTATTGGTCAATGAGAACCGTTCAGCAACCAGTTGAGTGGTCGATCACAATCCAGAACCTGCCATTGCGCTCTCAATCTCTTATGGACATTGGTGTAGACGCCCACAAAGAAACATGAGCCCGATCGAAGCACATGTTCACCTATAATTGATCCAGCAATCACAACATTGACTAGTTCTTTTTGGAGGCATCAGATGAGCCAAATTCGTAATAGTGCACGCAAGTTTGTTGCAATGGTCGGCTTGCTCAGCCTTGCAGTGGTTTTGATTCCACTTTCGAGTTCATCTGTGTCGGCCGAAACAGCTCCTGCGTTTACGCTGAGCGCTACTGTCGAAAATGTTGCGCTATGTGCGTCGGTTTCTGGCTACGACATTCGGACTACGGGTGGGGCTGTCACAAAATACACAATCTCTCCAGCAGTCACCAAGGGTCTTACCTTTAGCTCAACAACCGGGAAAATTTCGGG
>JBIHZV010000063.1:0-5773 GCA_044240275.1 Ilumatobacteraceae bacterium
CAAACAGGCTGGTCACTCGGTGCGCAACATTGACATGGTGCTTGAAGGTGGATCAATCACGTCCGATGGAGCTGGTCTGTTGGCGACAACTGAGCAATGTTTATTGCATCCAAATCGCAATCCACACATGAGCAAGGATCAGATTGAACAACGATTGCGCAGTGAGTTTGACTTGAACGAAGTGATGTGGCTTCCACACGGATTGTCGATGGATGCTGATACCGATGGACATGTAGATAATGTTGCGATCTTTATTGCTCCGCGCACGATGGTTTTTCAAACATGCAACGACAAATCACTGAGCGATCATTTGCGTCTTGAAGAAAATCGCAAGGTTGCTCAATCATTTGGCGTGACGATGCACGAAATTCCTGTGTTGCCCGTGATTGAATATCACGGTGAGCGCGTGCAAGTTCCATATCTCAATTTTTATATGATTAATGGCGCAGTAATTGTGCCTGTCTGCGGTCACGCAGCTGACGATGACATGCTTGCACTTATTGGTGAATACATTCCTGATCGCGACATTATTGGTCTCGACATTGGTGGCATTCTTGCTTACGGTGGTGGTGGCATTCACTGCATCACACAGCAAATACCCGCTATTTAGTCGATCAACGAATCACTTCGTACGCGCAGGTTTTCTGCTTCTTCGTGTGCGGCGAGGACTCGCCCAAATAATTGTCGAGTGCGTTCAACTCGACCGATAACGCCAGGTTCGGCAGTGTAGGCAAAAATGGCCGCGTGCCTTGGTTTTGAGCTCGTTGGTACTCGTGTAACTCGATGCAGCGAGTGACGACCCCGAAAAATCTGTAAATCACCTGCACGCAAATCGAGCGTTTTAACCATTGTTCTGTCGCCATCAAGTACTTGTTGAATCTTTTCAAACGACTCATCGTCAGGCGTGCGAGTCATTGGAACATACTCAAAGAGACCGCCGTCATCTGCCTCGTCAATCATGGCAGTGACTGCAAAATCATTTGTATCAAAGTGCCATGCAAATTGTTGGCCAGGGTCAAGAATATTTGCTGTTAATCCAGCGAGTGGATCGGCGTAACAAAAGACCGCCTTGGTTTCGAGCGCGTCTCGAATGAATTGGGTGAGTGCTTCACTACGAAAAAGAACATCAATGGCAAGCGATGAGTCCCAAGAGTCGCCTGGTATAAACCCGCTTGAACGTTCGATAAATGTGTTTACGGGGTGGTGATCAGGGTAATCGGGGTTGTGTGTGGAGTGAAAGTATGGGTTCATGCTCGAAGTCGAGAAATGTGTAGTTGATTTTCGTGCAACGATTTCTTGGCTGATGATTCTCACGGCAGTAGGACGTAAAAGGTCTCTGAATATCGCGCAACCATCTTCCTTGAGCTGCGCACGAGCATTTTCGAGTGCCTTTTTATATTGTTTGCTCTCAGGACAATCAAGCGGGTAGATAGTGAAGTCAACGAGATCATCAACGCGGTACTCACGCGTCATAGATTTTTCTCCTTTCTATTTCTCCCAGTGTGGTGTCCAATTGCCTTCGAGTCGCATTGATATTTGAGCGTCATCTTCAATTCGTTTTGCCACATGCAACTCTGCAGCACTTGCTCCATATCTTTCACTCGCGAGTGTAAATGCGTGAACTGCAGCTGATGTCATAGGAAGTTCAGCGTTAACCGACTGGCCTAGTTCAGTAATGAGACCTAAGTCTTTGAGACACAGATCGAGCGAAAATGATGGGTCATAGTGGCCCGCAAAAATGGATGGCGCATCGTGACGAACAACGAAGCTGTCCCCAACACTTTCCTTAATTGCATTCCAAAGTGTGCCGAGATTAACTCCATTGGCGATTCCAGTCGCAAATCCTTCGCCAATTGCTGCTGCTGCGATGAACCAGAGTTGATTGGTTACCAATTTGACAACATTGCCCGTGCCGAGTTGACCACAATGGATCACGAGACCGAGATGGTTCAGGATTGGCTTTACCCGATCGAGAATCTCTGGTTCGCCGCCCACGAACAAAGTCAATTTTCCATTTCGGGCACCATCAACCGCCCCAGTTACTGGAGAATCCAAAACACTCACCCTCGTTGGAGCGAGTTTGGCAAGTTCGATTACTAGGTCTTTTCGATTGGTAGTCAAGTCAACCCAAATTGAATTCGGTCGCAGTTGGCTTAATGCATTTTGCTCAACCATTACCGTCTGCACGTGCTCTGGGCGTGGCAGTGAAGTAAGTAGTACATCTACATGTGCTGCGCAGTCTGCAGGTGAGTCACTGGCGATAGCTCCATGATCGATTGCAGTTTGCATCGCGTTCGAGTTGATGTCAAAAACTCTTACGCTCATACCAGCCGAAAGTAAGCGTTTGCACATTGGCAAACCCATGGTGCCTAAACCTATGAAGCCGACATCCATAATCGGAAAGACTAGTTCCTAAACTGGAGCGTCCATTGAGCGCAATGGCAGTTGCTGCGATGGCAGGTTGTCCCACATGTCGGCAAGCAAATCTTCGCGCAGTGCACGCACGCTTGGGTCATCCCAGCGATTGACATGTTGCAGTGGGTCGTGAGTGAGGTCGTACAGTTCGCCCTCACCGGCTTTGCTCATGGTGCCGTCAAGTGCGGCGGTGCACACCCAGTTATCGCGACAGATCGTTCGCAGGTGCACGATCTTTCCGAACAACACCGAGTCCCATTCGGTGAGCACGCGTTCGTGGCCAAGTTGTTCGGCTTCAGCTTGATGCATTGGTAGTCGCGGTGCTTCTACGTAACTCGGCTGAGCAATTCCTGCGATGTGCGCAAATGTTGCGGCGAGTGAAACGTGGCCGACTGGTGCAGAAACACGAGCAGGTGAGATATTGGCGCTTGGTGCTGGGCGCCAGATGAGAGGAAGTCGCATTAATGAGTCGACGTGATACGGACCCTTGAAAAGTAGACCGAAGTCGCCTTGAAACTCACCGTGATCAGTGGTGTACAACACGTCCAAATCGTTACCCCACCCGCGTGACTCGATCGCGCCCATCACTTTGGCAATTGCTTCGTCAATCAGTTCGTTTTCGACATGTGTGTACGCATTGACTTCGCGCACCTGGTCTTGCGTGAGAGTGGCTGGCACCCAACGAGCCGGTGCCTCGTAGTTTGAAACAAAGGTGCCGTCGTACCAACCACGCCAGTGGCGCAATTTGTCATCGAGTACGGCTTCGCGAGTTGCTGAATGTGCGATGTAATTCTCTGGAAGGTCGAGGTCTTGCCAACGCACACGGTTCATCTCTGATGCGGGTGGATCCCAAGGATGATGTGGATCGGGAAAACTCATCCAACAGAACCAGTCGCGATCTGCTGGCAACGATTCAAGCCACGCAATCGTGCGTTGAGCCACCCATTCGGTGTGATACCACTCGGTGGGAATTGGGTTGACGTGCACTTGCGGCGCTTTAGTGTCGCCACCACCTTCTGCATTGACTTGTAGCTCGTTGTCAAGAACGCGGTAGTAATTCAATACAGCTTCTGGATGGTTATCGCGAATCCATTGTGAGTAGTGCAGTGCACCTGCTGCACCATGAGTGGCAAGTTCCATATGGTCAAAACCACGGTGAGGATCATTTGGGTTTTCGTTCGTAGAGCGATGGGCACCCATGCGGTTTTCGGTGAAACGCAAAAATGGATCGAGCAATGGCTCGAAGTGCGCTTTGCCGATCAGTGCTGTGGCGTATCCGGTCGCTCGCAAGTCAGCTGCAATGCTTGGCGCATCTTCTGGCAGGGGTACACCGTTCATCCACACGCCGTGGGTTGCAACGTGCTGGCCAGTGAGCATGGTGCTGCGCGATGGCATGCACACAACATTTTGTGGATGCGCACGATCAAACGTGATGCCATGCTTGCTCAAGGCATCAATCGTTGGCGTGCGCGCAATCATTCCGCCGTTGCAACCGAGTGCGTCGTAGCGCTGCTGGTCGGTGGTGATGAAAAGAATCTTGCGGCCCAATTTATTTCCGATCAAACATTTCTTTGACTTTGGCGATGCCAACACCTGCCGCGCCACCGATCGGAAGCGCCAACACTTCTGGTTCCATGTCGGTCGAATACATCAGCAGGCATCGATTGGGTCCGTCGGGAATTACGTCGACTGTTCCGAGATGAAACGTGATCAGAGGGTTGTTGACGATCTTGTATTGAAAGCGACGCAAATCGTGGTCGAGGGTAACGATGTCTTCTTCAAACGTGATGCCGGCTGCAAGCGCGATCCAACGCTTGTTTCCTTCTACGCGACACGAAGTGATTGGAAACCATTCATGCAGTCGTTCTGGTGCGCCAACGAATGCCCAAACGGTGTCGGCATCGCACTCAATAAAGCCAGAGCGGCGCACGGTTCCCATGGACCAAATCTAATCTTTTCGCACTAGCACTGCACAAAGCCAATGAATTATTGGTTGGGTATTAGCCAGTCGATTGGGTCGGATCCATGTGTAGTGAGTGCCTGATTGATTTGAGAAAATGGTTTGGAGCCGAAAAATCCAGTGTGTGCCGACAACGGGCTTGGGTGAGCCGACTCAATGATTGTGTGTTGTGGTTGCGTGATCAACGATTTTTTATTGCGAGCAAAAGCACCCCATAACACAAACACAATGGGTGACTTTTGTGATCCGAGTGTGCGCACAACGGCATCGGTAAAAACTTCCCAACCATGACCCTGGTGTGTTCCGGCACCATATTGTCGCACCGTCAGTGTCGCATTGAGTAACAACACGCCTTGACGAGCCCATGAAGTTAAATCGCCACTTGACGAAGGCTCGATACCACAATCCGCATGCAACTCTTTGTAGATGTTGCGCAGCGATGGCGGGATCTTGACGCCGCTCGCTACAGAGAAACACAAACCATTTGCTTGGCCTTGCGAGTGATACGGGTCTTGCCCAAGTATTACGACTCGCACATCGAGAGGTGCAGTAAGTGCGAATGCACGAAACGTTGCGCCCACAGGTGGATAGACGTTGGCGACTTGTCGTTCAGCAGCAACAAAATCTCGCAACGTCGACCAATATGGGGTCGATGTTTCGTGGGAGAGAAGGTTTTGCCACAACGGCGGTAAGTGATCAGACATGGTGCGATGACCTCTGGTCATCCTCCAAATACTCGATAAACGCGCTCTGCTGGTCCGATCCCGAAATGCCTATTCCACTCACTCGCGAGAAATAGCGCAATGACATAAAACGAAAGTGACAATACAAGTGCGGTGTCTAGACCTGTGGGACCCACCCAGTGCAACCGGTGAACGACAAGATTAAAAAATATGACGTGCAGAAAATACACGGAGAGCGTCATGCGTCCGGCGCGTGCAAGAATTTTCATAGGAAGCATGAAAAGCATTGTGTGAGTGATGCGCTCGATCATGAGTGACACCAAACAGACTGCGACAATGGCGGTTGCGAGCGTGCCGAGTGAAAACAACATGCCTCGATCGAGGGGCTGGGTCGATAACAGCCTCGCTAAGACAAAGTCACGATCGGAGATCTGTGAAGCCGGCGTAAAAAGAAAATTTGCAGTGTGCGTAGCGAGCACCAAAAGGATCGCCGCAAACATGAGTCGCAGACGGATCTCGATTAATCGGTGGATGTGGCGTCCGAGCACAATGCCCGAGATGAAAAAAACGATCCATGGAAACACGGGGTGGGTGTAGTCAACAAATGTGCGAATGAGCAGATTGCGTGGCGAATTAGGCGAGGGTGAGAGCCAGCGAGTGTTGTTGCCATCGAGCAACTGGCTTGCTCGCCACCATGAAAGGGCTGCTGCAATGA
>JBIHZV010000064.1:0-5737 GCA_044240275.1 Ilumatobacteraceae bacterium
GAGCGGAATAATCTCGTCGATTCCCAGTTCCGTGAGCTTTTGCACAATAAGTTCTGGCTTTTCACCCTTGACCGGAGCAAACGCAATACACAACTTCCACTTTGGTGGCTCAACGAAAAACAACTCACTCGTCGCGCGAACTTCGCCGTCCTTGGTGAGTGTTGCCGTGATCCATTTGCCGACTCCATCACTCACAGTGATTTGATCAGTTGACTTAACTCTCAAAACCTTGAGCAGATGATGCTGATCGTCGGTGCTGAGGTTTGGTGTTTCGAGCGACCGAACAAAAACGTGAGCAGCACTCCGACGCAGTGTTTCGATCACAAAAATGCTGACTTGATCTTGGCTTTCAATTTAGAAGCCGACTGCGTTACATGCTCTCCACGAGACTCGGCAAACCGAGTCAGCAAATCTCGCTCACCCTCACTGAGTTTGGTTGGCACTGCAATCACAATCTGCGCACGCAGGTTTCCTCGACCTTTATTTCGCCCGCCCTGATTGAGATGTGGAACACCTCGACCTTTCAGCAGAAACTCGCGTCCCTGCTGCACACCAGGTGGAACAATCAGGTCTTCATCGCCATCGAGCGTGCTTAATACCAAGTGAGTTCCAAGTGCTGCCTGAGCAATCGAGATCACAACGTCGGTGACAAGATCGTTTTCTTCGCGCCGATAGGTCTCATGCTCGGCTACGCGCATATGAACATACAAGTCACCTGCACCACCACCGCGCACACCCACTGCACCTCTCCCGCTCACACGCAATGTTTGGCCAGTATTGATACCGGCCGGCACCTCAACCGTGTGTTCAACATCTTTGACAATGCGACCATCACCCCTGCACGGAGAACAAGGCGCGTCAATAACTTGACCCATTCCGCTGCATCGACCGCACGGCGAAGCAGTCACCATCTGTCCAAGCATGCTTTGACGAACGCGACGCACTTGCCCTGCGCCACCGCACTCTGAACAAGTCTTTGCCGATGTTCCTTTTTTAGCTCCGCTGCCCGCGCATTCCTCACAGCGAATAGCAGAACGCATCTTCACTTCTGTACTGCAACCAAAGACGGCTTCTTCAAAAGAAACGTCTGCGACAACTTCTATATCTTGACCACGAGGTGGGCCCGATTGTTGTCGTTGCCCACCGCCACCACCAAATGGCGAACCGCCACCAAAGAATGCTTCGAAGATGTCACCAAAGCCTCCAGCGCTACCGCCACCAAATGGATCGCCGGCGTTGCCGCGACCGCCAACACCAGCCTCACCAAACTGGTCGTAGCGTGCACGCTTGTCCGAATCTGACAACACTTCATACGCATGCGAAACTTCTTTGAATTTTGATTCGGCCTCTGCATTGCCAGGATTTGCATCCGGATGCAGTTCACGAGCGCGTTTGCGATAGGCGCGCTTTATTTCGTCGGCATCAGCGCCACGAGAAACACCAAGCAATTCATAAAAATCAGTAGACATAAAAGATCAGCCCTCAGTAAGCCTTCGTCCAAGGCGTTCGCCAACAATTTCGACCGTGGCGAGTGCCTGCGGATAATTCATGCGAGTTGGCCCGAGTACACCAACCGTGCCAAGAGTGGCGCCGTCTACCACCACAGGTGAAAGCACCAATGAACACGTAGCAAGCGGTTCGACACCGTGTTCGGTGCCGATTGCAACTGACAAACCGCGGTTGAGCATGTCGCGCACAAGCGATACGACTACGTACTGCTGTTCGAGTGTGTGCAGCACCGAGCGCACGATCTCGACAGCGTCAAAAGCTTGCGCCATTGCCGAAGCACCACCAACAAACACTGATTCATCAACCCGTCGTCCGTTCATTGCGCGCACCACCTGTGCTGCAAGTGCATCGACAATGACATCGCCGGATGTCATGAGCGGAAGCGATGCGCCGAGTGCTTTGCCAATCATGATTCGGCTCAACGCATGCGTTGCGGCAGCAGTCTGGTCGTCGGTGATTGATGCACTGAGTTCGATCGGTTCGCTTTCAACAACCCCATTTGATAACACAACAACGACCATTGCCATGTGCGCACTTAAACCAACGAGTTGCACCGAACGAACCACCGCAACCTCGGCCTTTGGACCCATCACCACCGCTGCGTAGTTGGTCATCTCGGCAAGCAACGTGCTGGTGCGCTGCAGCGTTTCTTCCAAACGTCCGTGCGCGGTATCAAAAAACTGACCGATGCGATCTTGTGCTGCGAGCTCAAGCGTGCCCGATGGCGTGAGATGGTCGACAAAAAAGCGATAGCCCTTGTCGGTAGGAATACGCCCAGCCGATGTATGGGGTTGAGCCAGATATCCCTCTTGCTCAAGAAAACTCATGTCATTACGCACTGTGGCCGACGAAACGTGCACGCCAGACGTATTGGCAATGTGCGAAGACCCAACCGGCTGAGCAGTCGAGATGTACTCCTCCACTACAGCGCGGAGAATGGCTGTTTTACGGTCATCAAGCATCGTCATAAGGATACCGAGACACGGTGCGCCTAATGATGTGCCTGCTCACTTACCCGACACCGCCTTGTAGCGATCGAGAGAAATTTGGCGCTCAACTGCATGATCCACAATCGGCTCAATGTATGGGTTAAGCAGCCCCAAAGTCCACGGCGCATGAACGGCATCATTGCCAAGGTCGCGCAACTCGGGAATCCACTGACGCACGTACACACCTTGCGGATCAAAACGTTCGCCCTGAGAAATCGGGTTGAATATCCGAAAGTAAGGAGATGCATCGGTACCAGTACCAGCAGTCCACTGCCAGCCGTGATTATTGGAAGCAATGTCACCATCGACAAGATGACGCATAAAAAACTTGGCGCCCCACTGCCATGGCAGATGCAAATCTTTCACCAAGAAACTCGCAACGATCATTCGCACACGGTTGTGCATCCACCCCGTTGCAAGCATCTGTTTCATACCTGCGTCCACAATTGGAAACCCTGTTTGGCCTTTGCACCATGTCTCAAATCGAGCCACTGCATCAGCACCAGTGTCGTGCGTCATTTTGTTCATTTTCAATTGCAAGTTTTCCCACACCGTGCGCGGTTGATGGAAAAGGACATCTGCATAAAATTCGCGCCAACACAACTCGCTTCGAAAAACAGAATGAGATTTTGAGTCACCGAGTTCGGCCAACAATGACCTCGGATGCACGATGCCAAATCGCAAGTACGGCGATAACTGGCTCGTGCCATTGATGTCTGGATTGTTGCGTGTCTCGGCATAACCATTCAGTGCTGTATCGCGAAATGATTCCCAGACCTGCCATGCAGCACCTTCTCCTGCTTGTGGCAGTTGTGCATTGCACTCTGGCTCTGCAGGTAGATCTTCGGATGCGACAGTTGGTGCGCCATGCCACACCACTTTGGGCTGTTGCAACGGAACCGACCAGCCTTGAGCGAGCCAAATCTTAGAGAAAGGCGTGAAGACCGCATAGGGAGTGTTGTCTGCCTTTCGCACGACGCCAGGATTTACTGCGTACACAGACCCAATGCTGCACAATTCTGCACCAACTGTGCGCAGTGATGCATCAACCTGCGCATCTCGAGACTGACCGTACGGAGCAAAATCTTTTGCAGCAAACACTTGGGTCGCACCCACCTCTTTGGCTACGGCCGGAACTACATCAATCGGATCGCCGGTGCGCACAACCAATGCCCCGCCCATCGACTTATTGAGTTCGTGCAAATTGCGCAAGAGAAACGCTATGCGTGGTGCGCCAGAGTGCTCAAAGAATTTCGGATCGATGACAAACAGTGGTGTCACACTCCCCGCACGTGCGGCAGCGACCAACGCCTCATTGTCGGCTAAACGCAAATCACGCCTGAACCACATCACCGAATTAGTTGCGATCGACACCACTTCTCCAAATCCACACACTCATATACACACCAGCAATCACTCCAATAATTCCACCATAGCCAAGCGACCACTGAACACTCAACGCATCGGCCACCCAACCGGTAATCGGCCCGCCAATCGGTGTCGAGCCTAAAAATGCAACTGCACTGAGGGCGAGCATTCGTCCTCGCATGTCGGGTGGCGATTCATATTGGATGATCGAGTTCGCAGCCGAAATCATTGCAGCGCCACCACAACCAAGTGGAATTGCCCAGACAAACGCGACCCAAACATTTGGTGACCACGCCATGCCGATATTGGCACCGCCCAACAACAACACATTCGTTGCCATCCACCTATAGGTAGCTCGATGCAACCGCGCCGTCAGCAATGCGCCAATCAAACTTCCGATACTGGTAACCGCCAAAACCCATCCAAAGTATTTTGGGTCGCCCCACTCGGTGTCGGCAAGCTTTGGCAACGAAACACCATAATTAAATGTAAATGTGCTGACCAATGTAAAAATGCTAAATAAGACGAGCAGCCGCTCGTTGTGACGCACGAAACGCAAACCGTCCCTCACCGGTGTGCCGCCTGCTGGTCGTAACGGTGGCGAAAACATCTCCGACTTGCGCAATCCTGCAACCCCATAGATCATCGCTGCGTACGACACGCCGTTGATAACGAATAACCATCCTGTGCCCAATGGACCAACCAGAGCTGCCGCAAGGGCTGGGCCAAAAATGCGCGAGCCCGTCATCACAGCAGTGTTCAGACTCATTGCGTTCGACATATCTTGTTCCGGCACAAGTTCGGTCACGAGTCCGCGTCGTGCAGGGTTGTCGATCGCACCGATAACGCCAAGTGCCCCAGTGAGCACAAACACAATTGGCATGTTGATTACGCCTGTGATGTCACAGACACCAAGCACAATGGCCTGCGATGCAAGCAGGGTTTGGGTGATGATCGTGATGCGTTGGCGGTTGTATCGATCGGACAACGCTCCAGCCCATGCCCCAAACAACAGCATCGGCAAAAACTGCAATGCAGCATTGACTCCGAGTGCAACAGCGCTACCAGTTAATCGATAGAGCAAAAATGAAGTAGCAGTGAGTTGAAGCCATGAACCAATATTTGAGAGCAATAAGCCGGCAAAAAATAACCGAGCATTAAAACTCTTCAACGACCGAAACATGGCACCGTTTTTGGCGGGCTGTTCAGCCATCGAGTTTGAGTGCCGAGATAAACACGTCGCCGGGCACTTCCACGCGACCAATTGACTTCATCTTCTTCTTTCCTTCTTTTTGTTTCTCCAACAGTTTGCGTTTTCGGGAGATATCTCCGCCGTAACACTTGGCCAAAACGTCTTTGCGCTTTGCTTTCACTGTCTCACGCGCAATGATGCGTCCACCGATAGCCGCCTGAATCGGAACATCAAACATCTGTCGCGGAATGAGCTCGCGCAACTTTGCACACATGCGATTGCCATAGTCATATGCCTTGTCGCGGTGAACGATTGTAGAAAATGCATCGGCTGGCAATGCGTTTAACAAAATATCTACGCGCACCAAATCTGATGCTCGGTATCCAGCAAGTTCATAGTCCAAACTTGCATAACCTTGCGATCGGCTCTTGAGTTGGTCAAAGAAATCCACAACTACTTCTGCAAGCGGCATCGTGTACTGCATGTCAACGCGCTCGGGCGACAGATACTCGAGTTTGATCAACTCGCCTCGGCGATCTTGACAGAGTTCCATCAATGAACCCGTGTAATCCTTTGGCGTAATGATGCTGACGCGGAAAAAAGGCTCTTCGATTGAACCTATATATACAGTCGCCGGCAAGTCCGCTGGGTTGTCGACCTTCACCTTTTCGCCATTGGT
>JBIHZV010000105.1:0-3307 GCA_044240275.1 Ilumatobacteraceae bacterium
CATACCCATGCGTGCAGTTGGACATTTCCAATGCCAGCCACCCATTCTTTACCGGTCAGATGAAGATCATCGACTCCGCAGGTCGCGTTGAGCGCTTCAACAAGCGTTACGGCACCCGCAAAAAGACAGTCGTCAAGAAAGAACCAGCACAGAAATAAGTCCTGGTTGCAGCGCTCGCTTTACGCGAGCGAATTGATTATTGAAGCAAGCCCCGCAACTGTTGTGCGCGGATTTACTATGCACATGCGCAAGACAGTTTCGCCGTCCCATGTGCTCGGCACCACAAAAGCAAGACCCTCACCCAATATGCGGTCGCTCCACATCTGATACTGCTCGGGCGTCCACCCAATTCGTCGAAACACAATGACCGACAATTCGGGCTCAAGCACCAGCTCCACATGCTTTGCATCCCGGACTAATTGCGCACCCTGGCGAGTCACGTCGAGAGTTTGCTCCATCGCGGCCGTATACGCCTCTGTGCCGTGCATCGCGAGACTGAACCAAAATGGCAAGCCTCTTGCTCGACGAGACAAGTGATATGCGAGGTCGGCTGGGTTCCAGGCCTCGTCGCGTACTGCGTCACCATCTTGCTGCAACACGTCCAAATACTCGGCATGTTGAGTATGGGCGTGACGAGCTTCGGCTGGGTTGCGATAGATAAGCGCACACGAGTCGTATGGGCCAAACAGCCACTTGTGCGGATCAACAATCATGCTGTCGGCGTGTTCGATGCCGTTAAACAAATGTCGCACACTTGGAGCACACAACGCTGCCGCGCCATATGCACCGTCGATGTGCAACCATGTACCAATTGCACGCGCGACTTTGGAGATTCCTTCAAGATCGTCAACAACACCAACATTGGTTGTGCCAGCGGTGGCAACGATGGCACAGATTCGCAGCAATTCAGATTCATTGAGCGACGATAAAAACCTCTGCATCGCCACCCCGTCGGTGCGACCCCGTTGATCGGCAGGAACCTTAAGAACATCTGCGTCCATCACTTTTGCTGCTTGCTCAACAGACGAATGCGAACCGCCAGAAGCAATGATCAGCGGCCGTGTGCGATCGAGCGCACCATCGGCGCGATGACGCCAACGCCAACGAGCAGCAATAAGCGCCGACAAGTTTCCTGCTGTGCCTCCGGCTACAAACACGCCACCCGACTCTTCAGGCATACCTGCCAGGTCTGACACCCACTTGATCGCTTGGTTTTCGGCATACACCGCACCAGCGCCCTCAAGCCATGAACCTGCATAAATATTGGAAGAGGCAACTACCAAGTCGAACAACACTGAGCTTTCAGTGGGGGCGCCTGGAACAAACGATAGAAACAGCGGATGATCAACGCTGATACATGAGGGCGCAAGTTCGTCGACAAATTCGCGCAACACATCTAGACCATTACGACCCTCGGGTTTAATTGTCTGCCCAACGATCTGTTGCAATTCACTCAACGTGTATGGCTTGTCGAGCGGCGGCGGATCCATCTTGATGCGTTCCATTGCATATTTGACAATCGCGATCGCCAACTCGGCACTTTCTTCATCATAAAAGTGCATCAACTGCGGTTTCGAAATATCGCTCATAGAAGTTCCCTACTTAACCATTGCTTTGCGCACAGCGTCTCGTGTTGGCAGCGAAGGCACAGCGCCATGAACCGTTGTAGCGAGTGCACCAGCAACTGCACCTACAGCAGCAGCGTCAGCAATAGTTAACCCACGCGCTAGTTCGGCGCTCAATGCACCAATAAATGCATCACCAGCACCAACGGTGTCGATAGCTACAACTTTGTATGGAGCGACATCCGAAGAGGTTGAGCCTGTTGCAATCTGTGCACCTTTTTCGCCAAGTGTGGTTACAACCGTCTTCACTCCAGAGTCAAGCAAAACTTTCGTTCCACCACAAGCAGCAGACTCGGTTTCATTTGGAACAATCACATCCACAAGCGACAAGATCTCGCCCGTTAACGACTTATAGGGCGCCGGATTTAGAACTGTGACCGACCCGTTCTTTCGAGCCGCATTAAGCGCTGCAGCCACAGTCTCTAGTGGAATCTCAAGTTGCATCAACAACACATGTGAAGTTGGCAGCACCAAAGGCTTTTGTGCAACACCGACCTGGGTATTGGCGCCAGAAACGACAACAATCACGTTCTCGCCACGACCATCCACATTGATAAATGCGCGACCGGTTGGCATATCGACAACCCTCAGCATCGTTGTATCAATACCTTCGTTCTCCAGTACGCCGCGCAAAAACATTCCTGCATCGTCGTTACCCACACAGCCAACAAATGCCGTGCGTGCACCCATGCGAGCGCACGCAACCGCCTGATTGACGCCCTTGCCACCTGCATGTTCGGCATAACCGAGTGCGACGATGGTTTCGCCTGGCTTCGGAAGATGGTCGAGCGTTGCAACTAGATCGAGGTTGGCGCTGCCCACAACTACGACGTCGAATGCAAAATCTTTGGGGGCCGTACTCACCTCTCTACTGTGGCACATCACTGAGCCAAAACAGTAGAACGCGGGCGAGCAACTAGAGTTCTTCCGATGACATCTTCAAGCAGTCCAATTTCAATGATTATTGACTGCGACCCCGGTCACGATGATGCGATGGCGCTCGTAGTGGCTGCCCGACATGCCAATGTGCTCGGAGTAACGACCGTTGCAGGCAACGCGCCGATCAGTGCAACAACCCGCAATGCGCGCATCGTGCTCGACATGATCGGGTCCTCAGCACCATTACATCAAGGTGCACACCGGCCACTTGTAGCTCCACCCCGAGATGCTTCTTATGTTCACGGCAAGAGTGGTCTCGACGGAGCCGACTTGCCCGAGCCATCTCGTCCAGCAGACTCCGATGATGCAGTGGGCTTTATCATCGACACGTGTCGCGCAACCGAAGGCGTGTGGTTGGTGCCTACTGGACCATTGACCAATATCGCTCTTGCGCTTCGGAGCGCACCAGACATTGCGCGCCGCATTGCAGGCATCTCGCTGATGGGTGGTGGTTCATTCGGTAATCGCAGTGCAGCTGCCGAGTTCAACATCTGGGCTGACCCTGAAGCAGCAGCAATGGTATTTGAATATGGCGGCAAACTAATCATGAGTGGACTCGATGTGACTCACAAGCTGCAAGCCACCCCCCAACGCATCGAAAAAGTACGTGCGCTCCCAGGTCATTTAGCTTCAGTACTTGCAGACCTCTTCGTCTTTTTCTCCGACGTCTATGTAAGCCGTCACGACAACATGCAAGGCGGCGCTGTACATGATCCGTGTGCGGTGCTCGCCCTCACACACCC
>JBIHZV010000065.1:0-5686 GCA_044240275.1 Ilumatobacteraceae bacterium
GGTGAGGAGTGGTGGCATTTGCTGCAACCCATGCGCTGAATGCACGGCCATCAACAGTTCCGACTGTGTCTTGCTGCACAAACTGTCGCACCATTTCGGCAACGGTGCGTTCTGCTTCGTCAATCGACTCGTTCAGAATGTCTGCAGACCAAGTAGTGAGGCCGTGCCTACTCGTTGACTGTGCTGCAAGTGCAATCGCGGCAGTGATCTCTGGAGGTTGGCGAGTTGATCCAATAGGAATTCCGGCGCGAGTGAGCGCTTTGGAAATGGCTACAAGCTGAGTGTTGGTGCGCACGAGCACTGCACATGATTGCCACGGATGAGCACCGGCCGTTGGTGCATATTGCCATAGCAACGATGCGATGCCGTCGGCTTCTTCTTGCTCGTCGTCAAAACCAGCAACGCGAATGTGTGGTCCGTCTTCGCGTACTGCTGCAATCTCGAAAGCTTCGCCGGTTTGTAGAGCAACGTGGCGAGCAGCATGCACAATGTGCGGCGAGCAGCGATAGTTGTTTGGAAGGCTGAGCACTGTTGTGTGCCCGAGTGCATCAGGAAGAGTGTCGAACAACATGCGATCGGCACCATTCCATCCATAGATGGCTTGCAGAGGGTCGCCGACAACAAATACATCTGGGCGACCACCGCGAATCTCTTCGAACAACGCATATTGCAGTGGGTTCATGTCTTGGGCTTCGTCAACGAACAAGTGCTTGAATCGAAAACGCACAGCCTCTGCGTAGCCAGCATCTGCGCGCATGTCGGCAATGACTCGTGCAAGCAAATCGTCTAAGTCGACGATCTGACGTTTCACTTTAAGTTGTTCGTATTGCTTATAAATTTCGGCAATTTCTGGTGCTGCAGTTGGCGGCGTGCGCTGCAGACGCTTGACCATTTGTGTGTAATCGGCGGGTGCGATCATTCGCGCATGAGCCCAATCGATTTCGGCAAGAATTTCTCGTGGTCGGCTAGCCATGCGATGAGTGCCGGCTGCAGCTGTTGCCAGTGCGGTTCGGTTGTGCACGATGTTTGGCACGGGTTGACCCAAATCAATCAGACGCTGACGGAGGAGCGAGAGTGCAACGGCGTGAAATGTGCCCACTGTTGGCCCTGCGCCGTGAGTGCGATCAACTCCGAGATTGGTGAGTCGCTTGCGCATTTCGCCTGCGGCCTCACGTGTAAATGTGATTGCCAAAATGTTCTCAGGGTTTGCAGTGCCATCTGCTACTCGGTACGCGATGCGGTGGGTGAGTACACGCGTTTTTCCTGAACCCGCACCGGCATGGACGACAATGGACGAAGGTGCAGTGACTACTGCTTCGTGTTGTTGGGCATCGAGCCCACGAAGTAAGTCGTCCTTAAGCATGCAGAGACTGTAGGCGTTCCGTGTAACACGCTGCACATTACGATGCATTCATGGCGTTTTCTACGAAATACCTCAATGATGACGAGCATGTAATTTTGGACTTGCATCCTCATTGGTGGATATTTGTCAAGCCAAGCTTTGCAATTGTCGTCAGCTTTGTTGCGTGGATCAAGAGCCATGACATCGCCGAAGCAACGGCAGGTAGCTTTCGAAAATTGATTGAGACATCTGCACTGTGGCTGACATCGGCCGCACTCCTGCTCACGGTTCTCTGGTTGGCCAAAGTTGCACTGAAGTGGAGTCGGACGCACTTCGTGCTCACTAGCCAGCGTGTCATTTTTCGTTCAGGAGTGATTGCGAGAACTGGTATTGAGATTCCGTTGTATCGAGTAAACAACATCAATTTTCATCAGTCGATCTTTGAGCGAATGATCGGCGCGGGCGACTTGCTCATTGAGTCGGGTGGAGAAGACGGAATGGAAGTGTTTGACAACATTCGCGACCCCGAGCAGGTGCAAAGTTTTGTTCAGCGGGCCATGCACAACGCTAGTTAAATAATTTCTGCGCCGCTCACCGGCTTGACAAGCATCGCGCCTTTAAGGCTTTGAACATTTGTGGTTGCGTCGGCAACAATCACGATGCAGCCGCCAAAGCCACCGCCCGTCATTCGTGCGCCAAACACGCCTGGCGTCTGTTGTGCGTAATGAACAGCCTCATCCATTTGAGCTGTTGAAACTTCAAAATTGTCACGCAAACTTTGGTGGCTTTCGTTCATCAACAGACCAAATGTTGTCATGTCTTGAAGCGCTAGCGCCACTGTTGCTCTGCGAACACGATCATTTTCGCTCACCACATGCAATGCACGTCGTTGCAATACGTCATCGGAAATGTTTCGAATGCTTCCTACTTCGGCTAGTCGCAATGGGCCAATGTGTTGCTCTGCCTGAGCGCACTGGGTGACGCGGTCCGAATACGCACTCGAAGCAAGTTGTCGATGCGCAATAAATTGCACATAGATATTTACATCAGGTGGAATTTCGATTGGGCTGACCTGCATCGAGTGACAGTCAATCAAGAGAGCGCTTCCTGCTACGCCGGAGGCACAAGTAAGTTGATCCATGATTCCGCAAGGAACACCAGTTGCCAAGTGTTCGGCGAAGCGACAGAGTTGTGCCAGTTCGAGTGAAGTGAGAGCAGGAAGATCGTTGATGGCGCACAGCATGAGGGCGCTGCTGAGTTCGAGAGCAGCGCTTGAAGATAAGCCGCCACCAAGTGGAAGCGTTGTTGATACCGACCCAGAAAAACCACGCTCAACATTCATAAGAGCAGCAACCCCTGTGACGTAACGACCCCACTCGGGCACGGTCGATGCTGGATCAACTACGGGAAGTGTGCAGTTCAGCTCAATGGGTTGGTCTGCACTAGTGAGCTGTATTCCTCCTGCAATTGGTTTTGCTGTGATGGTTGTGTATTTGTCGATTGCCATAGGCAAGACCATTCCACCGGTGTAGTCGGTGTGATCTCCAATCAAGTTGACGCGACCTGGCGAGCGAGTTTTGATCTCGGCAGACATATTCATAGATATAAACATATATGTGTGCGTGTAAAAGTCATTATTCCGCGAAGTTGTGAGAACTACGTGTTTGGATAAGAATGTCGCCGTGCCAAAAACAACCGTTCACTCAACTGATAACCGATTCATTGAAATCGAGTACGCCACATTTGGTTTACCCAGCAATCCGGCCATTTTGATGATTATGGGCTACACGGCTCAGATGATTGTGTGGCCCCAAGATTTTTGCCAGCAACTGGCTGACGCTGGTTATTACGTCATCATTTTTGACAATCGCGATTGTGGATTATCGACACACTTAGATGGTGTCGTCGTCGATACCGGTCCGATCATCATGGCCGCGATGACCGATCAGCCGATTCCGCCAATTCCGTACTCGCTGTCTGACATGGCCACCGATGCAGTTGGTGTTCTCGACCACTTGGGCATTGAGCGTGCACATGTGCTCGGAATGTCGCTTGGCGGCATGATCGCCCAAGTTGTCGCGTACGAGCATCGACACCGGACAATGACGCTCACTTCAATTTCGTCACAGCCAGGTGACCCCGATGTTGGTCAACCATCGATGGATGCTGCAATGGTTATTTTTTCAGACCCACCGCCAACAACAAGTCGTGAAGATTACATTGCGTCATCTACGCAGTGGCAAATATGGCAGTCAAAGAAATATCGCAGTGACGAACTTTCGTATGCTGCTGCAGCGGCGAGCTATGACCGCGCTTTTTATCCGGAAGGTGCACCACGCCAACTTGCTGCGGTGTACGGATCGGGCAGACGTCATGAGCAGGTCGCAACAATTTCTTGCCCAACATTGGTCATTCACGGCACTGATGACCAACTGATCGTGCAAAGTGGTGGCGAGCGCACAGCAGAGTTAATCCCTGGTTCAAAACTTCTCCTCATCGACGACATGGGCCATGATCTGCCGCTACCACTGTGGCCAGTGCTGCTCGGCGCGATTTTGGACCACGTTGCGCAAGTCGTTGCCTAAGTAGTCTTAAACCATATGGTAAATCAAAATCAATTAACAAAATCCAGTGGTCCATTGTCGGGCTATCGAATCATTGAGCTTGCTGGCATTGGGCCAGGACCTTTTGCAGCAATGATGCTGGCCGATATGGGCGCTGAAGTAATTCGTGTTGAGCGTGCGCAATCGGTTCGCGGTCAGGCGCCGAACGGCGCACACTGGGACGTGTCGTTGCGTGGTCGACGCAATATCGCCATCGATCTCAAGAACCCAGATGGTGTTGAAACGTTGTTGTCATTGGTGGAAAATGCCGACGCTTTGATTGAGGGGTTTCGCCCAGGAGTAATGGAGCGACTTGGGATTGGACCAGATGTTTGTGTTGCGCGCAACCCAAAGCTTGTGTTCGGGCGCATGACAGGATGGGGTCAAGAGGGACCTTACGCAGCATCTGCCGGTCACGACATCAACTACATCTCACTTGCGGGTGCTCTCGCGCATTTTTCTCGTGCTGGTGAGGCACCAGTGCCACCGTTAAACATGGTCGGCGACTATGGCGGTGGTGGAATGTTTTTGGCATACGGAGTCGTATGCGCACTACTCGAAGCTCAAAAAAGTGGCAAGGGTCAAGTGGTCGACACCGCAATGGTCGATGGCTCCGCGGTGTTGATGACCATGTTTTGGGCAATGAAGAACATCGGAATGTTTGATGAAAACAAGCCAGGCACAAACCTGCTTGACACTGGAGCGCATTTTTATGATGTATTCAAATGCAGTGACGGCAAATATGTTTCGATAGGCAGCATCGAGCCACAGTTTTATGCACTGTTGCTTGAAAAGACTGGGCTCGTTGATGATCCGGCATTTGCACAACAGATGGATGCATCACATTGGCCAGCACTCAAGGTAAAACTTGCTGAAGTGATACTCACAAAGTCAAGGACGCAGTGGTGCGAGATTATGGAAGGCACCGATGTGTGCTTTGCCCCCGTACTCACGATGAGCGAAGCAGCCAAGCATCCGCACAACGTTGCTCGCAAAACATTTATTGAAGTTGATGGCGTTGCACAGCCAGCACCTGCACCTCGCTTTTCGCGCACTTCGGCTGCGTTGCCGACTGCGCCTGCTCATGCTGGCCAGCATTCACGTGCAGTATTGGCCGACTGGGGTTTCAGTGCAGACCGCATCACGGCGTTGATTACAGGTGGAGCTGTGGTGGATAGTAAGGATCAATGAGCACAGTTGTTGCGTTTCACGCACATCCAGATGACGAGAGTTTGATCATGGGTGGTTCGCTCGCCCGAGCATCCCGAGAAGGACATCGCGTTGTTTTAGTTGTTGCTACAAATGGCGATCACGGGCAAATTCCTGATGACCTTGCACCAGGAGAGACGCTGATGGATCGCCGTAAGCGCGAAACCCAGGAATCGTGCGACGTGCTCGGTGTGCACCGACTTGTGTGGCTTGGTTATTGCGACTCTGGCATGACGGGGTGGGAGCAAAATAGTTTGCCAGGAGCATTTGTCGCAGCCGACGTTGAGGAGGCAGCTCAGCGACTTGCTGACGTGTTGATCGAAGAACGCGCCGATGTTGTAACCGTGTATGACTGGCACGGCAACTACGGACACCCCGATCACATTCAGGTGCACAAAGTTGGGCATCGCGCGGCAGCGATTGCTGGCACTAAAAATGTTTTTGAAACAACGATGAATCGGGATCATTTTCGAATGATCTATGAGATGGCAAAGCAACATGCCGCGCAATCGCCTGACGCAGCTGCTCCAGA
>JBIHZV010000017.1:0-18085 GCA_044240275.1 Ilumatobacteraceae bacterium
GTGAAGCACTCGCAACACTCGTTGTCAACAAGATCCGTGGCACATTCAATTCGTCGGCAGTTAAGGCCCCAGGCTTTGGCGATCGTCGCAAGGCAATGTTGCAAGACATGGCTTCCCTCACGGGTGGTCAGGTCATCAGCGAGGAAGTCGGTCTCAAGCTTGAGAACGTGACCCTCGACTTGTTGGGCCGCGCAAAGCGCGTCATCATCACCAAGGACAACACAACAATTGTTGACGGTGCAGGCGACAAAGCAGACGTAACAGCGCGTATCAACCAGATCAAAGCCGAAATCGACAACACCGATTCCGACTGGGACAAAGAGAAGTTGCAAGAGCGTTTGGCCAAGTTGGCCGGCGGTGTTGCAGTGATCAAAGTCGGTGCAGCAACCGAAGTCGAGCTCAAGGAAAAGAAGCACCGCATCGAAGATGCTGTTTCTGCAACTCGTGCAGCGATTGAAGAAGGTGTTGTCGCCGGTGGCGGTACTGCCCTCATCCGCTCACGCCCAGCAGTGCTCAAGGTTGTCGAGTCGCTTACAGGTGACGAAGCAACTGGCGCACGCAGCGTGTACGACTCATTGACCGCACCTGCTCGTCACATTGCTGACAACGCAGGCATGGAAGGCGCAGTTGCCATCCAGCGCATCGAATCAGAAAAGGGTTCAATCGGACTCAATGCCGCAACTGGCGAATACGTCGACCTTGTCAAGGCCGGCATCATTGACCCAGCCAAGGTGACACGCGCAGCGTTGCAAAACGCAGCGTCGATCGCAGCATTGGTGATCACGACAGAATGCCTCGTTGCTGACAAGCCAGAAAAGAATGGCGGCGCACCAGCAGGCGGCGGCATGCCCGGCGGCGGCATGGGGATGATGTAAATCATTTTCTAGACGCTGTACAAAATTACAAAAATGCCTCGGGTGAAAACCCGAGGCATTTTTATTTTCACCCCAACAACTAGAGTCATTATTTATGGCTGCGCAGGGTAGAGGCTTTTGGCTTCATCAACTTGTTGAATACGGCATTGCTGGTGGCTTGATCATGATGTCGGCCCAATCGCAATCACCGGCAGTTCCTGTTGCACTTGGCATCGCATTACTGATTAACGCCGCAATTGCAGACGGTGGCGTCAGCGCATTCAAGTGGGTGAGTCGACGCGTGCACCGTTACATCGACTGGCTGATCATCGTGTTGTGTTTTGTGGCAGCAGCAGTCGCAGATTTGGACTCGATTGGACGACTTGCGCTGATTGCACTCGGGCTTGTTGAAGGCATCATCGTGTTGGGCACCAACTTTGCCCAAAAGCCTCCACGCGAAGTTCGCACTCCACGCCTCAATCCAAAACGCCATCGTTAGGCTCTACATATGAGTTTTGAACAACCACAGCCAGATATGGAAAAAATGTTGCTCGCTTGGCAAACATGGGAAAAAGGCGAAGAGATGCCAGGGAAAACTCTTGCCAACCTGAAGACTGCTGGTCTTGACGAAGTTTTGAAGCAACTCATTGCCACTGGCTGGAAGCCAACCGCATAAACAACGCCACCATGCGACCTGGTGGTGATCAAGTAATTCCTCGCCCAACAACTGTGTGGGTGAGACCAAATAATCCATTTGTCAACCTTGACCTTTCGGTGTTGCAATCAACCGAGCTGTTGATCGAGCGCATCAAGAAATTTTCTGCGACAGTGCCGCATGTGCCGCCAGCATCTGACGCACGCGCTTCAGCGGTATTGATCCCATTGTTCGACGGTGAGTCTGGCCCAGAGCTGGTGTTCACCCGTAGGTCACAAGATCTCACCAACCACAAAGGCGAGATCTCGTTTCCGGGTGGTCGCCTCGACGGCAGCGAGAGCGCACTCGATGCAGCATTGCGTGAGGCTCACGAAGAGATCGATCTTGCTCCGAACCATGTTGAGATCATCGGTCAGCTCACTCCGCTCAACACCTATGTGAGCAAGAGCCACATCGTGCCCATCGTGGGGTTTTTGAAAGACAAACCTTCACTGCACGCGCGCAACGCCGAAGTAGACAGGGTCTTTACGGTTCCGGTTGCCGACTTGGTGCGCATCGATACGTATACAGAAGAGCAGTGGGGCGAACCACCAGATCAATTTCGTCTTCACTTTTTCCATCTAGATGATGAAACGATCTGGGGCGCCACCGGACGGATGCTGTACCAGATCATCTCTATTGGTCTTGCTGATTAATCACGGTCCACCCGCTGCACGCACCATCGTGTAAAAAATTTCGGACCACGCAATACATCGCACTTTGAACGTGCGGCGCTGAGAGTCACATGCTCTATTCATGTCTCGGTGTAACTGCTCGTCAATCAGTGTTCTTGTCGAGGTGTCAAAAAGACCAAGATTTTTAAAGTTTCGATAACCAAAGTCATGTCGATCACATGCTGCTCGAAAGTTGAATGATCTTCCTTCGCTTCCCACGATTGGTGCAGAGCAGCCGTCATTTGTCCAATCGAGAGTGGGATATTGACGCCGCAAGGAAAACCGCTGTCGTTTGAATGTTGTGATGTCGAGATCAAACTGGATATGGCGCACCGCATCGACATTGGATAACACGGGAACCGGGGGAGTATCGAGGGGAAGTTGGGCGGGCAACACGCTCGTGACCGCAACGAGCATGCTGAGCACAATGCCCATAACGTTCGCCTTTCACCCACAAGGGATTTCTTGTGAGTTGCACCAATGTGTACGGCAGTAGCTGCAGTTGTGCAAAAAGTGTTTAGCGCAGCGCCTTCAAAACATTGGCCATCTCGATGGCACCGATTGCGGCTTCTTCACCTTTGTTGCCAGCACCTGGGCCAGAGCGCTCAACTGCCTGCTCAACATTTTCAACAGTGAGAACTGCGAAGCCGATTGGCATGCCTGTCTCGAGCTGAATCTGTGCGATCGAGTCGGCAACTGGGCCAGCAACGTATTCGAAGTGCGCGGTCTCGCCACGGATGACGGCGCCAAGAGTGACGAGTGTGTCGTAGCGACCACTTGTTGCCATGGCTTTTGTGGCGATTGGAATTTCGAATGCGCCTGGCACCCACACAATGTCAACATCGCCCTCACTCACGCCATGCGCACTCAACCCACGCTTTGCACCGTCGAGTAAAGCCGTGACGATGAACTCATTGAAGCGCGAGCACACAATGCCAACGCGCATTCCTTTTCCGTCGTGCGAACCTTCAAATGTTGTCATGATTAGCTCTTCTCGTTTGGTTGTTTCTTTGATTTGTCGATCTCTGATCCGTCAAACACATGACCCATGCGGTCGCGCTTGGTGCGCAAGTACGAAGCATTTTCTGGAGTCTCTAAGACGCTGAGTGAAACTCGCTCAACAATGGAAAGACCATAGCCAGCGATGCCGCCGTATTTTGCAGGGTTGTTGGTCATCAGGCGCAACTCGCGCACTCCGAGGTCGGCCAAAATCTGTGCGCCAATGCCGTATTCACGACTGTCGACAGGCAATCCCAGTTCGGTATTTGCATCGACTGTGTCGAAGCCTTGGTCCTGCAATGAATACGCGCGTATCTTGTGCCCAATGCCGATGCCGCGTCCTTCATGGCCTCGCAAGTACACAACAACACCGCGACCCTCTGCATCAATTTGTTGCATCGCTGCAGCAAGTTGTGGACCGCAGTCGCAGCGCTTGCTACCAAACACGTCACCGGTCAGACACTCGCTATGCACTCGTGTGAGCACAGGCTTGCCGTCATCAACAGTGCCCTTGACAAATGCAAGATGCTCGATGTCGTCGACAGTGTTGCGATATGCGACGCACGTGAAGCCGCCCCATTCGGTAGGAACAGCAGCCGATCCCATGCGCTCGACAAGTCGCTCATTGTGGCGGCGGTAATTAATTAAGTCGGCAATAGATGAGAGCAACAAGTTGTGTTCGGCCGCAAACTTGCGTAGGTCTGGCAAACGCGACATTGTGCCGTCGTCGTTTTGGATTTCGCAAATGATGCCGGCGGGTTCGCAACCAGCCATGCGGGCCAAGTCAACCGCAGCTTCGGTGTGACCTGCTCGTTTGAGCACTCCACCTTCACGAGCACGCAACGGAAAGATGTGTCCTGGGCGAGCAAATGCTCCATGAGCGATTTTTGGGTCGGCCAAGCCGCGCAATGTTGCCGCGCGATCGGCTGCAGAGATGCCAGTCGTTGTGCCTTCCAAAAGATCGACAGAGATAGTGAATGCGGTGCGGTGACTCTCGGTGTTGTGGTCGACCATGAGCGGCAGGCGCAATTCGTCGCAGCGCTCACCCGAAAGGGGAGCAACGACCACTCCCGATGTGTGGCGCACGATAAACGCAATCTTTTCTGCTGTGGCAAATTGGGCGGCCATGATTAGGTCGCCTTCGTTTTCGCGGTCTTCGTCGTCGACCATCACGATCATTTCGCCACGGGCGATTGCAGCAATGACATCCTCAATAGGGGCCATGCCGTTGTCGCTTGAATGTTGGGTGGTGTTCATAGTATTTCCTTCGCTGTTGTTAAAGCTGGTTCGAGAATGATTTCGATGTCGTTATCGAGAACTTGGGTTGAAACAATGTGACCGTTCATCATTGACGACATGTCGGCTGCCGGGAGCAGTGCATTTGATGTTTGGCTGCCACCCGCAATGATTGGTGCAAGATGCAGTACGTATTGATTGATTAATCGCTCGTTGTGAAACGATGTGGCAACGCGTGGTCCGCCTTCGACCATCAACTGAATAACGCCTTCGCTTCCAAGCGTGTTGAGAAGATCGGGAAGTGACCCAGTCCACTCAAGGCACGGGTTGACCTTGTCGGTTGGTAAGACATTGCCAAGCACAACACGTCGTGGTGATGGGCCGTGCACATCGCGAGTTGTGAGCGATGGGTTGTCGGCGCGAACTGTGCCTGCGCCAACCAAGATTGCGTCGCTCTCTGCGCGCAGTTGGTGCACTCGCTTGCGCGCAGTCTCGCCAGTAATCCACTGCGAGTTGTCGGGCATCGCAACGCGGCCGTCGAGCGTCATGGCCATCTTCAAGATGACATATGGCCTGCCTGTGCGACGGTGATGTAAATACGGTGCAAGTTGTTGTGCGACGAGCGTTTGCTCGACACCAACATCGACAGTGATGCCCGCATCTCGCAACTGCTTGATGCCATTACCTGCGACGTTTTTGTCGGGGTCGATGACACCAACAACTACACGAGAAATTTTTGCCAAGACAATTGCTTGTGTGCACGGGCTGGTTTTTCCGGTGTGGCTGCATGGTTCGAGCGTGGTGTACAACGTTGCGCCATGAGCGTTTGTGCCAGCTGCTCGTAGCGCTACAACTTCGGCGTGTGCCTCACCAGGCTGCATTGTTGCGCCACAAAAAACTTGGCCATCGGTTGCAACAACGACTGCACCAACCCAAGGGTTTGGACGACTACGCAAGCGTGCATCGACAGCAGTATCTACTGCTAGTCGCATCATGCGTTCGTCATCTGTGGTCATTGCGGGCGTCTCTTTCGTCGTTGCGCTTCAGGCACCTCAGGCAGGGCAGGGCAAGGACGACGAGCGCAATGCGTACGCAGCAGCAATGAAATGCCACAAGAGCATTTCGTGATACGCGCAAACACAACTTTCGTCTTCTTGCTCCCATCCGGACTCTGACCGTCGGCCCTGGAATTTCACCAGATCAACCCCACGATTGCTCGTGAGGTTCGCGGGCTTTAACCGCCGGTAGGGGATTTCACCCAACCCTGCAAGAAATACTCAAATTGCTATGTACCCACAAGGCTAAGGGCTGTTGCGCTCGGTGGCACACACGGGCTTGTGGGCTTTGGCGCAATTAGGCGTGTATGGGCGTATCTAGGCGTTCGTAGATTGCGGCATGTTCTCAACCCGTTTGACCTCGGCGCGAGTGAGCAAAAGCACGCCACTCAAAATCAGCACGCCACCCAACACCTGGCGGAGGGTGAATTGCTGATCGAGAAAAAACCTACCGACGAGACCAGCAACCAATACTTCCCACGTTTGGATGATGGAACTTTTACTTGCACCGACGCGCTTCATGCCCGCAAAGTAAATGCCCATGGCGCCGATCGTGCCGACGAGCCCAATCTCGAGAGCGGGCAGCCACACATCTGCAACGTATGGCATGGTTGTTGGTAACCCTGGTGGATTGAGTAACCAAATAACTGAAAACGAAAACGCAGCACCAGAAAATACAAGCGTCAAACCGGTGGTGAGCTCGGCGCGTGGCATCACTGCTCCAGCGAGCACCGAATAAATTGCCCAAGCAAATGCGCCACAAATAATAAAGATAAGGCCCTTTAATTGCCCGCCCGAAACATCGCTTGCACTCAAGATCACGCCAATGATTGTTGTTGCAAGGCACGGCCAAATAATGGTTGGCGGTTTGTTCTTGTAGAGCGCCCATCCAAACAATACGACAACAACCGGATAGAAATAAAAGATCACCATCGACAAACCACTCGGCAAATATTTGAGTGCGTTAAACATGCACACGCTGTTGGCATACAGACCAATTGCACCGAGTAGAAAAAGTTGGATTGATGTTTTCGGTGTTGGCCACTTTGTGCGACCAAATCGCACTGTGCGAATCGCGAAAAGCACGATGGTTGCAATGAGATAACGCGAGGTCATTAATCCAAAAGGGTCGGCTCCGTTGTCAAACGCGTGATAGACAAAAATTGGAGTGATGCCGTAGAGAGATGAACTCATCAATCCAAAAACAATTCCAAGAAGACCTTGGTTTTTTACTCCGCTTCGGCTTGATAGCACACAGCAAAACTAGTCGTTGAGCCCCAGTGCTTCGTCTCGTGCGCGATCACGCTTTGAAATGCTGCGCGTGATTCGCACGCCGATCACGACGAGTGCTGTGATCATGATGCCAAAAGTGGCGTATTGCATTGAGCCGCCGCGATCGCCAGACAACACAGGCTCGCTTCCGCATCCAGGCTTTGGGTAAAGCCCGATGCATTCGCTGACGTTGCGACCTCCATATGGGTCCGGCAGTGTGCCTGGGAGAGATGTCGCGAGTACATCGCGAGTTGTTTGAACGAATTGCATGCGCCACCATCGTTCCATCTCTTGGGCCCAAATACCACTGTTCAACTACAGTCATTGGTCACTATGGCAAAACAACTCGCTCACGACCCGCAAGTCGTGTTGGTAGTTGATTTTGGTGCCCAATATGCACAGTTGATTGCACGCCGAGTGCGCGAGGCTCAGGTCTATTCAGAGATCGTGCCCCACAAGATCTCGGCGCAAGAGGTGCTCAAGCGCAAGCCAATCGCGATTATTTTGTCTGGCGGCCCAGCGAGCGTTCATGTGGATGGCGCGCCAGTACTCGATCCACAGATTTACGAACTCGGTATTCCTATTCTCGGCATTTGCTATGGCGCTCAGCTCATTGCCGAGCAACTTGGAGGCAAAGTCTCAAGGGGTGGCAGGGGCGAATATGGCCGCACCGTTGTGCAGCGCATTGCTGGGGCCGTATCACAGTTGCTGAAGGATGACGTTCCCTCACAACTCAATGTGTGGATGAGCCACTTTGACGCAGTGTCGGTATTGCCCAGTGGTTTTGTGGCAACGGCAAGCACTCAGGATGCGCCAATGGCCGTGATTGAAAACCCTGAGAAGAAAATTTGGGGAGTGCAATATCACCCAGAGGTTGTGCATACAGAGCATGGCCAGTCAATCATTGAGCAGTTTTTGCATCGACTCGTCGGAGCCAAACGCGACTGGACGATGTCTTCGATTGTTGTAGATCAAGTTGCTGCAATCCGTGCACAGGTGGGTGACGAGCGAGTGATCTGTGGTTTGTCAGGTGGTGTCGACTCGGCCGTTGCTGCAGCGCTGGTGCATAAGGCAATCGGCAAGCAACTGACTTGCATATATGTAGACATCGGTTTGATGCGCAAAAACGAGAGCGAGCAAGTTGTAGAGACGTTTCATCGACATATGGGAATTGAATTAATTCATGTGGATGCCGGCGCAAGATTTTTTGAGAAGCTGAAGGGCATCACCGAACCCGAGGCAAAACGAAAAGCGATAGGCGAACTTTTTGTGCGCATCTTCGAAGAGCACACGGGTGGGCTCACCGACGCAAAGTTTTTAGTGCAGGGAACGCTGTATCCAGATGTGATCGAGAGCGGCGGTGTCGATGGCACCGCAAGCGTGATTAAGAGTCATCACAATGTGGGCGGCTTGCCGAGCGACATGACCTTGAAATTGTGCGAGCCACTGCGCACCTTGTTTAAGGATGAGGTTCGCAAGGTGGGCACCGAGCTTGGTTTACCCGACGAAATTGTGTGGCGGCAACCATTTCCTGGACCAGGTCTTGGCGTGCGCATTATTGGTGAAGTGACACCAGACAAAGTTGCAATTTTACAAGAAGCCGATTTCATTGTGCGCGAAGAAGTGCGCTTGGCTGGTCTGGAACGTGAAATTTGGCAAGCGTTTGCAGTTCTCGCCGACATTCGTTCTGTTGGAGTGATGGGCGACGAACGAACGTATGGACGGCCAATAATTATTCGCGCGGTAACAAGTGATGATGCGATGACAGCCGACTGGGCGAGATTGCCATACGACTTGTTGGAAAAAATGTCGTCACGAATTATCAATGAGGTAAAGGGAATTAATCGCGTTGTTTATGATGTGACATCTAAGCCGCCCGGCACGATTGAGTGGGAATAGGGCTTAAAAATTCGGTAGACTTGAGGCATCATGATTCGTAACGCCATTGGGCGTGTACGCCGGTGTGTGCCTCGGTTGGCCGCCATCATCCTCACCACATCAGTGGCTGTGGGTGTTTTTGCTATGCCTGTGCAGGCGCTTGGTTTGCGCCCCGCAACTGGGTCATCGGGCGATCAGCAGCAACGAGTCAACCAGATCATTTCCGAGTTGGACAAGATCGGCTACCAGATCGATGCGCTTGATGAAACCTATGCCGAAGCGGTGAACCAGCAAGAGGACTTGCAGATAGAAATTGATGCGACCATTGCCAGGATCGCAGAGCTCGAAGCAAAACTCGCTGCGATGCAAGAAGATTTGAAAGCCGTGGCGATGAAGTCGTTTGTGCGCGGCGGAATGTCCAACAGTTTGTCGAGCATCTTGAGTTCAACAAACTCACTGAGCGACATGGTGCGCAAGAAATACCTGACTTCAGTTGCGTTGAATACCGGTGCGGGCAACACCGACGCGTTGCAAGGTCTCATCGATGACCTGATTAAAGAGAAGGCGAAGCTTGAAAAGCAGCAAAAGAAGGCAAGCGACTTAGCGGACTATGCGGCAGCACGATTGAGCGCTGCCGAAGCCCTTGCTTCCGATTACATGGCTCGTCAAGCAGCAGCAGAGCGCGAACTTGGTTCATTGTTGAGGTCGGAACGACAGCGCCGCGAGGATGCAGCTCTCAGTGATGCAAAATCACAAGCTGCAAAATTTGCTGGATCTAAGTACGCAAACGTCGCTGCTCCTTCGTCTCGAGCAGGAGTTGCAATCAAGGCTGCACTTTCACAACTTGGCGTGCGCTACCGATTTGGCGCAAAGTCTCCAGGCAGTGCCTTCGACTGCTCCGGCTTAACTTCGTGGGCATGGGAAGTCGCGGGCTTGGGCATTCCTCGCACATCGCGAACACAGTATGCAGGTCTCCCACGTATTCCGACCGCAGCTGTTCAGCCGGGCGATTTAATTTTTTCGGGCTATCCAATTCACCACGTTGGCATGTACCTAGGTAATGGCCAATATGTGCACGCACCACGCACGGGTGACGTCGTAAAAATTTCTGCCGTATCTTGGTCAAGGGTTGTTGGCGTTGTAAGGCCAAAGTAGGTATGAAGAAAGATTTTGCGCTCGCGCCACCAGGCTGGCAAGGAAGTTCGTTTACCTCTGCTGGAATTACGCACGCTACATACCGCAAAGGTGCAGGACCGGGTGTTGTAGTTGTTCACGAAATACCTGGCATTACTCCAAGTGTGCTTGCATTTGCCGAGCGAGTTGTTGATGCAGGATTCACGGTAGTGATGCCGCTGTTGGTTGGCGAAGTTGGTCGAGAACCGAGCGGCAAGTACATGGCCAAATCGATGAGCAAGATTTGTATCTCGCGCGAGTTCTCTACTTTGGCGATGCGACAGAAATCTCCTGTAATTAATTGGTTGCGTGCATTGGCAAAGCAGATACATCACGAAGTGGGCGGTATCGGTGTTGGTGCGATTGGCATGTGTTTTAGCGGCGGCTTTGCTCTAGGGATGATGGTCGACGACATTATGGTTGCGCCCGTTTTGTCACAGCCTTCATTGCCGTTTTCGATGGGAGCTGCTCGAAGTGCCGATTTGGGTTTGAGTTTGGACGACGAAATTATTATTAAGCAACGTGCAGAAGCTGGGTGTCAAGTGCTTGGCTTGCGATTTACTGGTGACAAACTTGTGGGCACGAGGTTCGCGTCATTGCAAAAGTTGCTTGGTGATGCGTTTATCGCTGTCGAGTTTGAGTCTTCTTCCAAAAGTGATCACTCGGTGCTTACCGAGCAGATTCAAGAATCTGGTGTGCTACGCGTACTTGAGTTTTTGCAACAAAAACTCAAGCCAAATCACTCGTAACAACAAAGCGCGGATCGCGAAAACTCTGTAGCGATTTTGCTACCTGAGAACTAGACGTACATGTTTGAACAATGTGTCGAGCGAGCTTGCCCTTGGCGGCCTTGGCGTCGTGACCGCCGGCTTTGCCCGACTTTTCATTAATCGCTACCACAATGTGTTTTGCAACAATGTCGGTGTCGAGAGTAAATGCAGCCCGATGCTCTTGGGGAAGCAAGTCAATGACCACAGCTCCCTTGAATTTTTTGTTGAGCATGGCCGAGAGGTCGTCGTGCCACCAGCGCGAAAGCAGTCCGAAAGGTGCAAGTCTTGCCCCCATCTTGAGCCGATAGTCGGGCACAGGTTCATCAGCGCCAACTGCACCCAAAAGACCAGAGATCACGATGATGCTGCTCATTGCTCGAGTACGTTGCGTTTCTGTGAGAGTTGCAATGTTGAGGTGATCCCACACCACGCCCGTGTATCGCTCGAAGGCGGGCAGCGATGGGGAGCCACGTAGACCAGAGTTGGCTTGGCGTGCTCGATCGAGGTGTTTACCTTTTACTCCGAGCAATGTTGTGTCACCACCTTTAAGAGTGTGGAGCCGATCGACAAGTGTTTTTCTTTGAGTGGTCAAAGATTTTCCACACGCACCCGAAGATTCGCGCCAAGGCTTACTTATTGCTCCACCGTCAGCCTTGCCTTCGGAAGGAGGGAGCAATATGAATAACGAAGCCACGACACGAAAGTATGGCGCACCCCCAAGTAAAGTTGTGGCATGTATCAAGTGAAACCTGCAACAAGTTGGGCAACAGATTTTGATCATGCCGACCCCGCTTACAACGCCAATGCCCATGAGATTTGGGATGAGTTACGCGAAACTTGCCCGGTAGCTCATACCGATCGATATGGCGGGGCTTGGTTGCCAGTGCGACACGAAGATGTGTCGGCAATTGCTCGTGACACCGACCATTTTTCGTCTGAAGGTGCTGTTCTTTCAAACAAGCCGCCGATGAACGAATGGGTTTCCAACGCCCCAATTGGTGCAGCACCACCGATCACCTCTGATCCGCCATTTCATGCCGATGCAAGACGTCTGTTGCTGCCGGCTTTCAGCCCGCAAGTGATCAACGAATGGGAACCAGAGATTCGCCGTCTTTGCAATGAGTTGATCGACAACATGGGCGATGTCTCAACAGTTGATGCCGCATCCCAGTACGCACAAAACATTCCTGTGTATGTGATTGCCCGCATGCTTGGGTTGCCAATTGAAGACAGCGATTACTTCCGCGACACCGTGAACTTGGTGCTCGAGGGCGTTGGTGCACCATTTGGCGAGCGACGCGAAGGTTTTGAAAAGCTCGATGCATATTTGTCAAAGCATGTGCAAGATCACATCGAGAATCCGAAAGATGATCTCATCGGGTTTTTGCTCAATGCAAAAATTTATGATCAGCCGTTGTCGCCACCACACGTTGTTGGCACCATCATCTTGTTGATGGTCGCCGGCATCGACACAACATGGAGCGCTATTGGTTCATCTATTTGGCACCTCGCGCAACATCCATCCGATTTGGCGCGCATGGTTAACGAACCAGAACTTCTTCCAACTGCAATCGAAGAATTGTTGCGCGCCTATGCACCGGTAACGATGGCGCGCATTGTGAGCAAAGATGCAACTATCGGTGGTTGTCCTGTCAAGCGCGGCGACTCTGTGTTGCTCCCTTTTCCTGCAGCAAATCGTGACCCAGAAGTTTTTGACCGTGCCGACGAAGTGGTGATTGACCGCGAAGAGAATCGCCATCTTGCTTTTGGGCTTGGCATTCATCGTTGTTTGGGATCGAACTTGGCTCGACTTGAATTGCGAGTAGCCGTCGAAGTCTTTATTGCACGATTTCCCAAGTTTGACCTAGCAAATGCCGATGCAGTGACGTGGAGCCTTGGCCAAGTACGCGGCCCGCGCAAGTTGCCGGTGCGTATTGTGCAACGCTCGTAGTCAGTGACCAATTCTCAACCCCCACACTCCATCGATTTGGACGGGCTTAACCCCGATCAACGCGATGCTGTGCTGCACCCGAGCGGACCATTACTTGTTGTAGCTGGCGCAGGCTCCGGCAAAACACGCGTGCTCACGCAACGCATTGGGCATCTCATTGCAACGGGCACGCACCCAATGCATATTTTGGCAATCACGTTCACCAATAAGGCGTCGCAAGAAATGCGCGAGCGAGTGGCGGCAATTGTTGGGCCAGTGGCCAGGCAGATGTGGGTAAGCACATTCCACGCTGCGTGTGTGCGAATCTTGCGCGCGCAGGCCGAGCACATTGGCTATCCAAAGACATTTTCAATTTACGATCAAAGCGACTCAACGCGCCTGGTGGGGTATTGCATTAGGGACCTCGGGCTCGACCCAAAGCGTTTCACGCCTCGTGGTGTGCAAGCACGCATCAGCCTGTGGAAAAACGAGTTGGTTATTCCGCACGATGCCGCTTCGTTGGTTGATAACTCGATCGATGCAAAGTATGTCGATGTGTATCGCGAATATCAAAAGCGTTTAGAGCGTGCTGGCGCAATGGATTTTGATGATTTGTTGACCAACACGGTTCGACTGTTTCGCCAACACCCCGACGTGTTGCGCACATACCAAGAGCGTTTTAAACACATTTTGATCGACGAGTATCAAGACACCAACATGGCGCAAAACGAGATCGTGCTATTGCTGGGTGCGCTGCACCACAACGTGTGTGTGGTGGGCGACACCGACCAGAGTGTGTATCGCTTTCGCGGAGCCGACTTTCGCAACATCATGCAATTTGAAAATGCGTTTCCCGAAGTAACAACAGTGGTGTTGGCGCAAAACTATCGCAGCACGCAAACGATCTTGGATGCTGCAAACGCTGTCATCACAAACAATATTGATCGCAAGCCCAAAGATCTGTGGACGGAATTGGGCAAAGGCGAAAAAGTTATTCGCTATTTTGCCGACGACGAGTTTGGCGAGGCCAACTGGGTTGTCAATCGACTGAAAGAAGTGCATGACTCTGAGCATCGGCCGTGGAGCGACTTTGCGATTTTTTATCGCACCAATGCGCAAAGTCGTGTGCTGGAAGAATCGCTCATTCATCGCGGCGTGACCTACAAAGTTATTGGCGGAACCAAGTTTTATGATCGTCGCGAAGTCAAAGACGCACTCTCATATCTGCGCTTGTCGTACAACACGCTTGACGAAGTAAGCCTCAAACGAATTCTAAATGTGCCAAAACGCGGCATTGGCGACACCACCATTGGCAAACTTGATGTGTATGCCAACGAGTGCGGCATCTCGTTTGCTTTGGCATTGCGCAAGGCCGCTGAAGCCGGTGTGGGCGCTGCGGCGATACGCGGCATCACTGCGTTCAATCAACTGATCGATGAATGCCAAGCATTGCTGGTCGATGGTCCAAGCGCGGTGTTGCGCCATGCGCTGAATGCTGGTGGATACATGAGTGAATTAAAGGCCGAAAATACGGTGGAGTCGGCTGGGCGCGAGGAGAACATCAACGAATTGATCGGTGTCGCTGCTGAATTTACTCAGGTTGACGAATTTTTGGAGCAGGTCGCGCTCGTTGCTGACACTGATCAACTCGATTCAGATAATCACGTCACATTGATGACGTTGCACTCCGCCAAGGGCCTCGAGTTTCCAGTTGTTTTCATAGTTGGTGTGGAGGAAGGAATTTTCCCGCACAACCGAGCGCTCAACGACCCTGTCGAATTGGAAGAAGAACGGCGACTTGCCTATGTCGGCATCACGCGCGCGAAAGAACAACTTGTGCTCAGTCATGCATGGAGCAGAAGCTTGTACGGGTCGACTCAGTACAACCCACCGTCCAGATTCTTGAGCGAGATTCCCGACGAGTTGATTCAGCGTGAAGGCAGCGTCGATTCTGGCGCAGACTCCGAGCGCTACAGCTTTCGTTCGCACGCCGATCGTGGGTATGCGCCTCAGCAACGACTCAATCGCAACAACACCAATGTTGCTCCGGTATCCACTGCTCAACAACAAGATGCCAATCATGGGTTTCGAATTGGCGACGACATCGAGCACCCAACATTTGGCGAAGGCGTGATTATCGAGATACGTGGCTCAGGCGAAAAAGCAGAGGCGACAATTCGTTTTCGATTGGTGGGAACCAAGCACCTCTCGCTGGCGTGGGCTCCGCTCAAAAAATCAAGTTAAAAAACTTGTGCTTAGGGTTTTAACCTTGCAAGTCAATAAGCAGAGTTGTCTGACCTTCGACGATCGGCGTGACATCACTCGGTTTTTGCAATTGATCAACCTGTAGAACTCGGCCGTCGCAATCGGTGAAGGTATGGGATTGTTTAACTTGCGCAACTAAACAGTCAGAACTTTTGTCGGCTGGGTATGCATAGTAAACCTGCCAGCCTTTGAGAGGGTCGGTGCCGTTGTGTTCGATGACGATCGATCGCTTGCCGTTGACATCACGCAAGTCTGGATAGAGGATTGGGCCATTTTTGGCGATCGATTCGGCGACATCGGTGACCTGGCCCACCACAAATGTGCGGTCTCCCAGAACCACCTGCCGCTCGCTGCGGCCTGTGGCAAATGTCGCCATGAGCCAAGTGATCCCAAACAGAACCACGAAAAACAAGATCCCTCCCACAATTGGCAAAACCGCACGAGCGAGTGGAGAGCGCAGCCGTATTTCCATGCTTCTAGTGTGGCCGATCGGAACGGGAAGTTGACCCTTTTATGGGTTGGAATAGGTCACTGTCGAGCGCGTAAGGTTCTGGAGTCGTGAAACGTCCTTACCGAGTAGTTGTGGCCAAGCCAGGCCTTGATGGCCATGATCGTGGCGCCAAGACGATCACGCGCGCCCTTCGTGACCACGGCTTTGAAGTGATCTACACAGGTCTGCATCAGCTGCCAGAACAGATTGCCGAAACCGCACTGCAAGAAGATGTTGACGCAGTTGGTTTGTCGTTGTTGTCGGGTGCGCATCTCACCTTGTTTCCACGAGTAATGGAAGAATTGCGCTCGCGCGATCTTGGAGACGTTCTTGTTTTTGGTGGTGGAGTAATTCCCGATGCCGATGCGATTGAGTTGCGCAGTCAGGGTGTCGGAGAAATATTTGGACCAGGAACTTCGCTCAAAGAAATTGCAACATGGCTTGAGCAAACGCTCGATGCTCGAGAACACTAAACGCCAAAAAAACAATCGCCAGAACAACAAACGCTAGAACAAGATACGAAAGTAGAACAATGGACCTTTTTGAATATCAAGGCAAACAGTATTTTGCCAAGTACAACATTCCAGTATCTGCAGGTGGAGTCGCAACAACCGTTGATGAAGCTGTAGCAGTTGCCTTGACCGCAAAATACCCGGTTGTGGTGAAAGCTCAGGTTCAAGTTGGAGGTCGCGGCAAAGCTGGCGGAATCAAGTTGGCCAACGATGAAGCCGAAGTGCGCTTGCATGCCAAAAATATTTTGGGCATGGACATCAAGGGCCATGTTGTCAAGCGTGTGTGGGTAGAACACGCATCCGACATCGCCGAGGAGTATTACGCGTCGTTCACTCTTGACCGCGCAGCAAAGCAGCACTTGTTGATGCTGAGTGCTCAAGGAGGAGTCGAGATTGAAGATGTTGCCGCAAAAGATCCGACGGCAATTGTCAAGTTGCACATCAATCCGATTGATGGATTGTCGCTAGCAATTGCGCACCGTGCGTGTGTCGATGCCAAGATTCCTGCCAAAGCACTGGACGGCGTAGCCGACATGCTCGTAAAGTTGTACAACTGTTTCACCCAAGGCGACTGTGACTTGGCTGAAATTAATCCGCTGATTTTGAAACCAACCGGTGAAATTCATGCACTCGATGCCAAAGTGTCTTTGGATGTAAACGCATCGTTTAGGCACCCAGAGTGGGCCGAATATGCAGCGACCGAAGAGTTGGATGCACGCGAACAACTTGCACGCGAAAAGAATCTGCAATACATCGGGTTAGATGGCACTGTTGGCATTATTGCTAATGGAGCAGGTCTAGCTATGAGCACACTCGATGTGGTCAATCAGGTTGGCGGCACAGCCGCAAACTTCCTCGACATCGGTGGCGGCGCAAATGCCGAGTTGATGACGGCAGCGCTTGAAGTGATCAACTCCGACCCGAAGGTGAAGAGCATTTTGATCAACATTTTTGGCGGTATCACCCGCGGCGAAGAAGTAGCGAAGGGAATCGTTGAGGCAGTGAAGCGAGTTGCCTTACGTGCACCAATTGTTATTCGCTTAGACGGCACAAATGCCGACGAGGGTCGAAAGATTCTTGCCGAGGCAGGAATTCCCGAATCACAACTCACCAGTCGACCAACCATGCTCGAAGCTGCTCGCGCCGCTGTCGAGTTGGCCAAATAGGAGAACGAATCATGGCAATTTTTGTAGACCAAAATACGAAAGTCATTGTGCAGGGGCTAACAGGCGGCCAAGGGCGTTTTCATGGCCTGCGCAACAAGGCGTACGGTACGCAAGTTGTGGGCGGAGTGACGCCAGGAAAAGCTGGTCAGGACGTGGAAGGCATTCCAGTTTTTGACTCGGTTGCCGATGCTGTCAAAGCAACAGGTGCAAATGCATCGTTCATTGCAGTGCCGCCAAAAGCGGCACCAGAAGCAATTCTTGAAGCAGCCCGTGCCGGAATTGGATTTGTTGTGTGCATCACCGAGGGAGTGCCAGCGCAAGACGAAGCGCGCGTGTTTGCCACGCTGCAACGCGATTATCCTGCCACGCGGTTGCTCGGTCCAAACTGTCCAGGAATTATTAGCCCAGGCAAATGCAATATCGGAATTACCGCCGGCGAAATTGCACAGCTACCAAGTGCGAGCGGACCAAACGTCGGAATTGTTTCTCGCTCTGGAACCCTCACATATCAAGCGCTGTACGAGTTGAAGCAGCAGGGAATAGGCGTCAGCACATGTGTCGGTATTGGCGGCGACCCTGTGCCTGGCACTTCATTTGTTGATTGCCTCGCACAGTTTCAGGCAGACCCAGAAACACACGCAATTATCATGATTGGCGAGATTGGTGGTTCTGCCGAGGAAGAAGCTGCAGAGTTCATCACCAATCATGTGACCAAGCCGATGAGTGCATACATCGCAGGTGTAACTGCGCCTGCTGGCAAAAAGATGGGCCATGCCGGCGCCATCGTGTCTGGTGGCAAGGGCACGGCACAGGGCAAGATGGATGCATTGCGCGCAGCTGGTGTGCAGATTGGTTTGAATCCAACCGAAGCCGGAATACTCATGGCGGAGATCGTTCGGACAATACGCTCTTAGTAAATGAATCGCCAAAAATCGCTGAGGTATTTGCCAGGCCTTGACGGTCTGCGCGCGGTTGCGGTGCTTGCCGTGATTTTGTATCACGCCAATAAGAGTTGGGTGAGTGGCGGCTTCCTAGGCGTCGAAGTATTTTTTGTAATCAGCGGTTATTTGATCACGATGCTGCTGATTAATGAGTCGCAGGAAAATGGAAAGATCAA
>JBIHZV010000018.1:0-18058 GCA_044240275.1 Ilumatobacteraceae bacterium
GAAAGGTCACGAGCAATCGGCAATGTCATACCAACTACACCACCTTTAGATGCCGAGTAAGAGGCCTGGCCAATTTGACCGTCAAATGCAGCGACCGATGCCATGTTGCAGATCGAACCGCGCTCACCATTTTCAAGCGGCTCATTTGTGCTCATTGCAGTCCCAACGATGCGAATGCAATCAAATGTTCCCACCAAGTTGATCGCCACTACCTTTTTGAAAGCGTCAAGGTTGGCAGCCGATTCGTATGAGCCGTCTTTGCCCACGGTGCGTTGTGCCCAACCAATGCCGGCCGAGTTGACAAGCGCGCGAATTGGACCCATCGACTTGGCCATCTCTGCTGCATTGATGATGTCTTGCGTGTTTGTCACATCAACTTTGCAATACGCTCCACCAACTTCTTTTGCTAGCGCCTGACCTTTTTCTTCTTGAATGTCGGCGATAACAACTTTGGCACCACGCTTGGCCAGCAAGCGAACGCATGCCTCACCAATTCCTGATGCTCCACCTGTGACGATTGCACTTGCTCCGTTGAGTTCCATGAGGTGCAACTCTACGCAAGTTGGTATGTGTCAAGCAAAGCCAAGCGAAGCGGCAACAGCAAGCGAATCAACATGTTCATTCATTGGCTCGCCATTATGTGCCTTGACCCAAGTAAACGTCACATCACCACGTTTATTCACTGCGTCTATCAGCGGCTCCCAAATATCGCGGTTGGCCACTGGCTGACGCTGAGAATTTTTCCATCCACGTTTCTGCCAGCCAACCCACCACGAGTCTCGAAAACAATGCACTACATATGTGCTGTCTGAACGAATTTCGATTGGCCCGGCGTGATCGGCGTGCGCGCGCAATGCTTCCAACGCTGCCATCAATTCCATCCGTTGATTTGTCGTGTGAGTTTCACCACCCGTTGCCGAAGGTTCACCTGTAGGAGATGTTGCCCACGCCCAGCCACCAGGGCCTGGGTTCCCCGAACATGCTCCATCGGTGTAGATAACAATCACGCCCTAGATACTTGCTGATTGGGGGCCTCTGGAGCGGTACCCACCAGTAAGTCTGCGAGAATGAGCCCATGATCTTTGACGGTTCGATGCACCAGTTGCCCGATACTGACCCTGGTGAAACTGCAGAGTGGCTCGACTCACTCGACGCAATTGTTGACGTGCAAGGCAAAACACGCGCAAGATATTTGTTGTCTCGGCTTCTCGAGCGCGCGCGCGAATCGCAAGTGAGTTTTCCTGCAACAGTTTCGACTCCGTACGTAAACAGCATTCCTCGCGAGCAAGAACCGTGGTTTCCTGGCGACGAACATATTGAACGACGCATCCGTGCGTACATCCGTTGGAATGCTGCCGTGATGGTGGTGCGCGCCAACACCAACGCCGAAGGCATCGGAGGCCACCTCTCCACATTTGCATCGTCGGCAAGTTTGTACGAAGTTGGGTTCAACCACTTCTTTCGCGGCAAAGACAGCGGCACTCCTGGTGACCACATCTATTTTCAAGGTCACGCTGCACCCGGTGTCTATGCCAGAGCATTTATTGAGCGCCGTTTAGACGAAGACGATCTCGATCATTTCAGGCGCGAGATCGGCCGCAATGGCCAAGGTCTCTCGAGCTATCCGCATCCACGACTGATGCCAGAGTTTTGGGAGTTCCCAACGGTTTCGATGGGCCTCGGACCACTCACCGCTTTGTATCACGCAAGATTTAATCGCTATCTACAAAACCGTCAACTCGATGACACTTCCAATAGTCGGGTATGGGCTTTTTTGGGCGACGGAGAATGCGACGAACCCGAGACACTCGGATCAATCTCACTTGCTGCACGAGAGCAACTCGACAACCTTACGTTTGTTGTCAACTGCAATTTGCAACGCCTCGATGGCCCCGTCCGCGGCAATGGCAAGATCATCCAAGAACTTGAGGCAGTGTTTCGTGGCGCAGGCTGGAACGTGATCAAAGTTATCTGGGGCTCAAAATGGGACGAGCTAATCGCCCGCGATACGACTGGTGTGTTGCTCAACAAGATGAACAACACTGTCGATGGCGAATTTCAGCGCTACATCATTGAAAACGGTAATTACATTCGCGAAAACTTCTTTGGTCCAGATCCACGATTGCGTGAGATGGTCTCGCACCTGAGCGATGAAGAACTCGAGATGCTTCCCCGTGGCGGACATGACTATCGCAAGTTGTTTGCCGCGTTTAAAGCAGCGAGTGAAAACATAGGTTCGGGCAGACCCACTGCCATTTTGTGCAAAACAGTAAAGGGTTGGACACTCGGCCACGAGATCGAAGGTCGTAACGCCACCCATCAGATCAAAAAGATGACCGACGAACAGTTGCGCACTTTGCGTGACACCCTGCATCTCAATGACGAGATCCCAGACTCGGCACTCAGCGGTGACGATCCACCGTATTTCCGCCCTGCCGAGGACAGTGTTGAATACCAATACATGATGGAGCGACGTCGCGCACTTGGTGGCTCGGTACCAAAGCGCACCACCACTGCGCGCAAGCCACTTGTGTTACCAAGTCCAGAGGCGTTTAGCGAGTTTGACTCTGGCAGCGGCGAGCAAGCGGTGAGCACCACTATGGTCTTTACTCGCCTGTTGCGCAACATGGCTCGTGACAAAGATTTTGGTGCGCGTGTCGTGCCAATCATCCCCGATGAAGCTCGCACATTTGGAATGGATTCGTTGTTCCGTGAACTCAAAATCTATGCATCGCAGGGCCAAAAGTATGAGCCTGTTGACCACGCACTATTGCTGAGTTACGCCGAGTCCACATCGGGTCAAATTCTTGAAGAAGGCATCACTGAGGCTGGCAGCATGGCCAGTTTTATTGCGGCCGGCACAAGTTATGCAACGCGCGGTGTGCCAATGGTTCCGTTCTACACGTTCTATTCCATGTTTGGCTTTCAACGCGTAGGCGATCTCATTTGGCAAGCTGCCGACGCACGCACTCGAGGGTTTTTGCTCGGCGCAACTGCCGGTCGCACAACACTCATGGGCGAAGGTTTGCAACATCAAGATGGACATAGCCTGTTGCTCGCGAGCACAGTCCCCTTCTGCCAGGCATATGACCCCGCATTCGCATATGAAGTTGCCGCGATTGTTAAAAATGGTCTCAATCGCATGTACGGCGATGCACCTGAAGACATTTTTTACTACATCACGTTGTACAACGAGAATTATCAAATGCCAGCGCGACCAGCGTCGCCAGTAATTGAAGCCGAAATCGTGCAGGGTTTGTACAAGTGGCAAGAAGCCACAGGCGGCAAACACCGCGCAACAATTCTGTTTTCAGGCGCAGCTCAGGGTGCAGCACGAGCAGCAGCAGCAGAGCTACTCGAAAAATATGATGTCGGTATCGACTTATGGTCTGCTACTTCATACAAAACATTGCGCGAAGAGGCACTCGAAGTTGAGCGTTGGAACAGACTGCACCCAACAGATGTGCCACGCCAGCCACTCGTGACCCGTTTGCTCAGCGACACACCTAATCCCTTTAGCCCAATTGTCGCGGTCACCGACTTTATGCGCGCAGTACCCGAGCAGGTTGCAAGGTTTATCCCAGGCCGATCATTTACTCCTCTTGGCACCGACGGCATGGGTCGTAGCGACACCCGAGAAGCATTGCGCCAACACTTCGAAGTCGACATGCCCCATGTGGTTGTCACGGTCTTGCACCAACTTGCTTTGGCCGGCACTATCAAGTCAGAAGTTGTGCAATCGGCAATCACCGCATATGCAATCAACCCAGAAGGCATCAGCCCGCTCTATTCATAAGCGATACTTGTAGCTATGGCTACAACCACAACTTCCCCAACTCGCACCCTGTTCATCACGGGCATCCCAAAGGCCGACGCATTGCTCAACAGCAATGGAACGGCATTGCTCATTGGCATGCTGCTGGATCAACAAGTGCCCATGGAGTGGGCGTTCACCGGTCCATACACGATCAAGCAGAGACTTGGTCATTGCGACGCATCAAAGATTGCGGCAATGAAAGAAGACAAGTTTGTTTCGATTTGTTGCGAGAAACCCGCCATTCACCGATTTCCGGCATCAATGGCAAAACGGATTCATCAGGTGTGCGTGATTCTTGCTGCCGAATATAAAGGCAAAGGATCAAACGTATGGAAAAAGATTGAAGACGCAGAAGAACTGCGCAAGCGACTTCGAAAATTACCCGGATATGGCGAAGAAAAAACCGAGATCTTCATCGCCCTACTTGGCAAAACATTTGGAGTTCGCCCGTCGGGATGGAAAAAGGCTGCTGGCGTGTTTAGCGATTCCAAACCACGATCGGTTGCCGATATTTACTCACAAGCATCCCTACTCAAAGTGCGTGGCTTCAAACAGATGCAACGAGCGCAAGATGTTGACAAACAAGACCGTCCACGTCGTTAGGGTTATTGCATGACTGTTCTTGTGACCGGTGGCGCTGGCTACATCGGATCCCACACCGTGCGAGCCCTCGTTGCCCAAGGTCGAGATGTTGTGGTGCTCGACTCGCTAGAGCTTGGTCACAAAAGTCGAGTTGGCAATGTGCCATTTGTCGAGGGCAACATCAGTGACGCAAAAATCATCGACAAGGTATGCCGCAAGTTTGAAGTTTCTGAAGTCATCCACTTTGCTGCCTACAAAGCGGTCGGTGAGTCGATGGAACAACCATTGCGCTACTACAACAACAACGTTGCCGGCACGATCGCACTTGTGCGCGCCCTCATGGCCAATGGCGTTGAAAAGATCGTCTTTTCATCATCGGCGGCGGTTTACGGCAACCCCGATCATGTTCCCGTCACCGAAGACGCAGCGTTACGACCCGAGAGTGTGTACGCCGAAACAAAGGCGATCGTAGAAAGGTTTTTGTCATCTTGTGAATCAATCGGATTACGTTCAGTGAGTCTGCGCTACTTCAACGCGGCTGGTGCAAGCGCCGATGCATCCATCGGTGAAGACTGGTCGATGTCACAAAACTTGGTGCCACTCGTGATGAAAGCTTTGCTCGGATTTAGTGGACCACTCAATGTATTTGGCAACGATTATCCAACCCCCGACGGCACCTGCACGCGCGACTACATTCACGTCGAAGACTTGGCTGCCGCGCACATCAAGGCACTCGACTATCTCAACGATGGCGGCAAGACCCTGGCCTGCAATGTTGGCACTGGAATTGCTACATCAGTGCTCGAAGTCATCAGCATCGCCGAACAAGTGAGTGGGCAAAAAGTTCCGCACATTATTTCGAGCAGACGAGCAGGCGACCCCGTTTCTGTGTTTGCAGACCCCACATTGGTGCGTGCACTACTCGGTTGGAAAGCAAATCATGATTTGCGCGACATTATTGGTAGCGCATGGAATTGGCATAGTTCGTCGGCCAAATAAATCTTTTACATCGCAGCGAGCGTACGTTGCCTATCTAACCATCCAAGCAAGATCGCCATCGCGCGAGGGTCATGCCGCAGACGATGACCCGCACCGCTGATTATTTGTAGCTCGGCGCTTCCGTGTGCTTCGGCCAATACGCGCGAGTCTGCAGTCGGAACGATTTCATCGTCCGACCCGTGCATCAAAAACAACGGCCTCGGTGCAAACCTTTTTGCGGCATCCGCGGGTCTAAACCTGCGCAATTCGCGGCCCCACTCTTCTGTCGACGAGGGAAATCCTGGATGACGGATGGTGCCAATTTCACGAGCATGTTCAAGAAACCTACGGGGTTGTTCGGCCCAGTCATCAAAGTCGGCTCGGGCACCAAGTAGCGCACATCCATTTACTCGTGGGTCGTCAGCAGCGACGCACAAAGCGAGCGCACCTCCGGTGTTGTTACCAACCAGCCAAATGCCGCTCGGTGAAGTTTCGGCAACCACATGACTAATCGCTGCACGCAAGTCGTCAACCCACCCCTGCATCGAGAAATCGCCCTCACTGGTTCCACAGCCGCGAAATGTAAACGTCATTGCGTTCCAACCAATTTCGCTCGCGACTTGTTCTGCTAGTTCGGGAAACGTTCCACCAGATTGTCGTGAGTCGATGCCACCACTTGGAAATCCATGACACAACACCATCGCCGGTAGCGCACCGCTTTTGCCGCTCGGTTGTGCCAAATACCTTGCAAGATTAAGTCCACCAGAGAGGAACGATCCGTTCATCTTTGTTGACTCATGAGACGAAGTAGGCGTGATTGTCAGGCGCGCGGCTTACGCAAACGGCGAGAAGCGCCGGGAGTTGCCAATTTGTAGCCCCGGTTACGAGCCTCAGCAAGCGTGTCAGGGCCAAAACACAAACCGACGCCAGAATCTGCAATTTCAGTTGTGACTGCGATATCACTCCAGCTATCTAGGTCATAAACAAGTTGCGTGCGCTTGTCACCCATAAAACGAAAGTGTTCAAATTTTGTTGGACGGTTTGACGACATGGAACAACTCTAGTCGCAGAGATACGTCGGTCAATTCCAACCTAGCTTTTTCATTAGGCTTGGAACTATGAGTGATGACGCCGAGGCTGCCCGCATAGGCCAAGCGCTTGATCTGCTCATCGCGCGAGATAGCGAAATAGGAGAACGCGCAAAATTGAGAGTTGCCAAAATATATGGTCCAACTGCAACGAGTTCGCTTGGCACCTACGACTTCAGCGACTCATTTGCCAAACGCGACCAAGTCAGCCGACGGGGCGACTGGGTCCACCGCAACTGGCTTCGACCAATCAGATTTTTCTATCGACATATCCCCAAACCAATCCGCTTTGCGATCAAGAAATTCTTCTCATGAGCAATTTCATCATTGTCAGTGACGCAAGCGATTGCTCATTTCGTGACTTACTCAATACCGGCAAGTCATTATTGACAAGTTCAATTTGCCCAACTCATTGGCTTATCGCTGGCTCGCCAATGCAACTTTTGAGGATTCAAAACCATCGCTTGCTGCGAAAGTCAAACATCATCATCGCCGACAATTTACCCAGCCCTGATCAATCGACTGTTGTGTTTCTGCGTGTTGGCGACACGATTGCACCTGATGCGCTTTCACACATCGCACAACACACCGATCTACACGATGTAATTTATGGCGACTCAGCACACGGGCGTGCAAGGAAGTTTGAAGAACCATCAAAAGCGCGCCGACCACAATGGTCACCAGAGCGACTGCGTTCACACAATTACGTTGGTGACTTACTCGCCGCTTCTCAATCAACAATTGCAGCTGCTGGCGGAATCTCAACGCTCGCGACGCTTCATGAACACGATCGATCGCTTCGACTCTTTGACGCTTGTAATTCTCCGCACCGCATTGCTCATGTGCTGTATCACTCGAGTCAGGAACGCATGGTGCCAACTGCTTCGCTCGATGCGGTACAGCGACATTGCGAACGAACCGGCATTGACGCCGTGTGCACCATTGACGAAAAAATGCAGTCGGTGCGCGTTAAACGACGCTTGCGCTCACAGCCGAAAATCAGCGTGATTGTGCCCACCCGAGGCACGACAGAGAATCTGAAAGGTAACCAAGTTGTTTTGGCTGCCCATGCAATCAAAACTCTGATCGACAGCAGTACCTACCAAAATTTCGATGTCATTGCAGTGCTCGACAGTGTTACAACGAGTGAAGGACGCCAAGCAATAGTCGATGCTGGTGGTTCTCGCATCAAGATTGTTGACTACGACCGCCCATTCAATTTTGCAGAGAAGATCAACTTAGGTGCAGTCTGCAGCGATGCAGATCTTCTCTTGTTACTAAACGACGACACCGAAATTATTACCCCAGATGCGCTCGAGACGCTTGTTGGCATTCTCGAAGATCAAACAGTAGCCATGGCAGGCCCAATGTTGCTCTATGAAGACATGACTATTCAATCGGCCGGCCACATCCTCAACCCCGTGCCTTTTGATTTATATCGCGAACGAGAACTGACATGCACCGGCGCGCAACATCTGTTGCAAGTACAGCGAGAGGTATCCGGATTAATTGCGGCCTGTGTGCTTGTTCGGCGAAGTGTGTTCGACGAGGTTGGCGGGCTCTGCACACTTTTACCATTTAATTACAACGACGTTGACTTCGGTCTCAAGATTCAAGATGCAGGCCATCGAGTCGTGTGGACACCTCACGCCCAGTTTCATCACTTCGAATCCAAGACTCGCACACCCAAATTGCAAACTTTTGAAGTTGCAACAATTGGTGCCCGTTGGCGCGACAAATTAGAAGACGACCCATATTTCAATCCACATCTCGAGCGCTATATCGATATCTGGAAAGAGAATGTGATGGGTCAGAGGTCAGTGCTTGACGCACTTGGACCAACTGCGCCTATTGCCTCAAAATAATCCAGGTGTGCACGCACCACATGCACAACGTCCACATCATCGAGTACTTCAATTCGCTCTTGCGCCACCTGTCCCAACAAGTACGCAGTCAATGTTTCTTCACCAAACACCACCGATTCGGTGATGTCTTGTCGACGATCAATCACATCTTGTGGTTGCAAGCCTTTGGAGTGCAACCAGCCCATGTGCAGCACCAACATCTTGCGCAACTCGGCATAAGTCAGTCGCGCCTGAGAGTCAGCAGGCAATCTGTCGGCAACAAATGATGTTGCTTCGTCAATGTCGTACACGGCTCGCGGCGCTAAAGCATCTAGGCGATGTGCTTCGCGACCAATCACGATTGCGGCGATAACAAACACCAAAAGCGCAGCAATAATCGCAAAAACAACGGTTATCAAGTTGATAGCCCAACCGCCAATGAACTAGATACCGATGCGTTGCGCAAGCAACTCGCGGTGATATGTCGGATCACCAAAGAGCAACTCACTCGACTTTGCACGCTTGAAGTACAAGTGTGCAGGGTGTTCCCACGTAAAGCCGATACCACCGTGAATCTGAATGTTTTCAGCTGCAGCGTGGAAGTAAGCCTCGGAGCAATATGCCTTTGCCAATGAAGCAACCGATGCGAGCTCGGCGTTCATTTCTGCTGCACACCACATGCCGTAGTAGGCGGCCGACTTTGCCGACTCGACTTCGAGCAACATGTCTGCACACTTGTGCTTGATGGCCTGGAACGAACCGATTGGGCGACCAAACTGCACACGAACTTTGGCGTACTCAACTGCCATCTCCAGCACTTTTTGCGCTCCACCCACTTGCTCTGCGGCAAGCGCAACAGCGGCCAAGTCAAATACCTGACTCAACACGTCCCAGCCCTTGCCGTCTGTGCCGATCAATGTTGCAGGAGTTGCATTGAACTCCAACTTGGCTTGCTTGCGGGTTTGGTCCATTGTTGAAAGCGAAGTGCGCGTCAGGCCCTTTGCGTTGCCATCAACTGCGAACAACGAGACACCTTTGCCCGTGCGTGCTCCAACAATGATCAAACTTGCGGTTGCACCGTCAATCACGAACATTTTGGTTCCAGTGATTTTCCAGTCACTTCCGGATCCTTCGGCCTTAGTGGTGATGCCCTTTTCGTCCCACTTGCCAGATGGCTCAGTAGTCGCAAGTGTTGCAATTGTTTCGCCAGCGGCAATGCCTGGCAAATACTTTTTCTTTGCAGCGTCATCGCCACTCAACAACAATGCGTTTGCTGCGAGTACAACGCTCGAGAAAAACGGCGCGCACAACAACGCGCGACCCATCTCTTCAAGCACTACACCAAGTTCGATGAAACTAAATCCCGAGCCACCGAATTCTTCGGGGATCGAAAGACCCTGAAGGCCCATCTGCTCGCCCATCTGCGACCACACGGCAGGATCAAAACCGTTTTCGGTTTCCATCTGCTCGCGTACGGCAGTTTCTGGAGACTTGCTCTCCAAAAATGCGCGGACTGTTTTACGGAGTTCTTCTTGTTCTTCTGAAAAGGCAAAGTTCATGTGTGAGATTCTTCCCTACCGCACTGCACCCACGCCAATCGTGCTGTGTACACATGCGTACACAATTTTGGGCCATTGGGCTAGCCTGTATGCCATGCGCACCCTCGGCATCCGCGAACTCCGTGAACGCTCAGCCACATTTGTTAAACGCGCCGGCGCAGGCGAGCAGATGATCATTACGGTCAGCGGTGAACCAGTTGCCACGCTTGGTCCGCTAACGCCACTCGAAACCCGGACTGTTTCTTTGATGGACCTCATCAACAATGGTTCAGTCCTTGCATCGCGGCGGCGCGATAAGTACCAACTGCCAGTCGCCGTCACGATTCATAGCGGTTCGCGAATTGACCAGACATTGCGCGAGGTGCGCGGATGACGATCATGCTCGACACAAGTGCGCTCGTTGCGTTACACACAAGCGGTACTGCGCGCACAATTACCCACGATGCCCTTAAACACGATGCAGATTGGTGTGCCAGCGCACTCGCGCTCACCGAAGCAATGGCCATTATTGACCGCATGTCAGAACAAGAATTCATTCGACACGATCTTGAAGATGCAATTCGCCACACTTGGGATTATGTTGCTGTTGTGCCTGTTGATCAACGATGCCTCGACGATGCAGCACTTCTCGTGCGCCAACAACCCCTGCATATCTCCGATGCAATTCATTTAGCAGCAGCGACACGTTTGCCAAAGCCCGTCAAATTTGTGACGTTTGATCCGGCTCAAATTCCAGTCGCGATGTCCCTTGGTTTTGAAGTGGTGTCATCATGACCGCAACCCTGCACTGGCATGACACCAACGTTGAGGTACACAAGCTTGTCGTTGGTCCATACGACAACAATGTTTTTGTCATACGGTGTCGAGCAACTGGTGACGCAGTCCTCATCGATGCCGCCAACGAACACGAAAAGCTGCTCGAATTGTGCACGACGCTTGGCGTTCGTCGCGTGCTCGAAACCCACGGCCACTGGGATCACATTCAGGCGATTCCTGCCATGCGTGAAGCTGGTTACGAAGTTGCTGTCACTGCAGCCGACGCACCGCGCCTCAAGGATGTTGGGTATGACGTGTTTATCGATGATGCCGAAGTAATCGAAGTCGGCAACCTTCGTCTACACGCAATTCACAACCCCGGCCATACAGAGGGTTCAATTTCGTTTGCTGTTGCCAACACCCCACTGTTGTTTACGGGCGACACGCTGTTTCCTGGTGGCCCAGGTAATACCGCATTAGAGGGTGGCGATTTCGCAACAATCATTCAGTCAATTGACAACAAACTGTTCACTTTTCCGCCCGACACCATCGTGCTACCTGGCCACGGTCTCGACACAACAATCGGCAATGAGCGACCGCAATTACAAACATGGGTTGATCGCGGCTGGTAGACAAGTTTTATGAATATGGTTCCAGACGCATCGGTCTTTACCCAGATCGATGGCAATGACAAGATTTTGTCTAACGGTCACCCCGCATCGCCATGGCGCACCGAGTTACGTCATATTCCAAATTTGCGTAATGCATTTTCTGTTGTCTCTATCTACGTGCAGACCATCGGCATCATCTGGGTCGCTCTCAAACTGAGCAACCCCGTCACTTACGTCATCGCATTTCTACTCATGGGTCGCGCCCACGCGCAGCTGCTTGCGCTGATGCACGAATCAGTGCACCGACTCTTGTTTCGTAATCGCAAACTCAACGACTTCGCTGGGCGTTGGCTGCTTGGATATATGTCATTCGTGAATACCGATGGATATCGCTACGTACATATGGCACATCACCGCGAAGAGTTTGGGCCGAACGAGCCAGACATTGCGCTCTATGCCAACTACCCCATCACGCGCGCAAGTTTTTGGCGCAAGATGCGTCGCGATGGTCTTGGCAGTACCGGTTTTCGAATGTTACGCGGACAATTCATGTCGATATTTAAGACTGACCCGCAGCAACTCAATACTCAGCGCAAAATATTTGCCCTACATGCCGTGCTGCTCGTTCTTTCGGTGATCTTTATCAACCCTTGGGTGTACGTGATGTTGTGGCTTGTGCCGTACATCACGGTGTGGCGTGTGATGAACCGACTGCGATCGATCGCCGAGCACGGTGGCTTGCGTGCCGACTCAGACCGCCGAGTCACCACACATTCGGTCAAACAACACCTATTTTCAAGTTTCTTTTTTGTGCCGTTCAACCTCGGTTGGCACATCGCGCACCACACTGACTCAGGCATTCCATTTCGTTCTTTGCCCAAATATCACCGCCAACTCCAGGCATCCGGTTTCGTCACAGATGCCTACCAATACAGCAGTTATCTGGCCATTTGGCGAGCCCTTCGCTCACGCCCAGAAGCTATTGCCAGTGCGAAATAATTAACACTACGCAGGTAGTGCTAATCCCTAAAAGGCCTGAATACACTGATCTCCGTGACCGAATTGTTCAGAGTTGACGAACTCCATGCCAAGCCAATCGAGGGCGACACCGAGATCTTGCGCGGTCTTTCGCTCACGGTCAATGAGGGCGAAGTTCACGCGATCATGGGGCCAAATGGCTCTGGCAAATCCACTCTCGCAAACACACTTCTCGCCTCCCCCGAATATCAAGTTGTTTCGGGTCGCGTGTTTTACAAAGGTGATGACATCAGCCAGTGGCCCACCGATGCTCGCGCAAAGGCCGGCATCTTTTTAGGTTTTCAATATCCGCAAGAAATTGCCGGCGTATCTGTCATTCAATTTTTGCGTCAAGCACTCTCGGCTCGTAAGGGCATCGACTTGTCGGTTCTCGAACTACGTCTTTCAGCAATGTCGTGGATGAAGCGTTTGGGAATGGATTCGACATTCGTTGATCGTTATCTCAACGAAGGTTTTTCAGGTGGCGAAAAGAAGCGCAACGAGATCATGCAGATGGCAATTCTTGAGCCCGAGCTTGCAATCTTGGACGAAACAGACTCTGGTCTTGACATCGATGCGTTGCGCATTGTCGCACAAGGTATTCGCGAAGTTCGCAAAGAACGACCAAAGATGGGCATCGTGCTGATCACCCACTATCAACGACTACTTGACGAACTACAACCAGACTTCGTACATATTTTGATCGATGGCCGAATCGTCAAATCAGGTGGCATGGAAATTGCAGAAGAGCTCGAAAAATCTGGCTACGAGTCATACAAAGAATAAGTATTGATCATGACTTTTGATGTTGCCGCAATTCGCAAAGATTTTCCGGTCTTGCATCGACTCGTCAACGACAAACCTCTCGTCTATCTCGACAGCGCGAACACCTCGCAAAAACCTCAAGTAGTCATCGATGCGCTTTCCAATTTCATGGAAACCGGTTATGCGCCAATCAATCGCAGTGCATATCAATTGGCAGCCGAAGCTACCGACGCATTTGAAGCAACCCGTAGTGCACTTGCCACATTTATTAATGCACCAAAAGCCAACGAAGTTGTCTTCACTAAAAATGCCACTGAAGCACTCAACCTGGTCATCATGTCGTGGGGCCGAGCCAATCTCAAAGCAGGCGATGCTGTGTTGCTCACCCACATGGAGCACCACGCCAACATTGTTCCTTGGCACATGCTCGTTGCAGAGCGCGGCATTCAATTGCGCTGGGTTCCGCTCACATCCGATGGCCAACTAGACCTCACAAACCTTGACACACTTCTCCAAGACGTAAAAGCCTTCTCTTTCACTTCAATGTCAAACGTGCTCGGCACTATCAACCCAGTTCAGCGCCTGTGCGCTGCTGCTCACAAAGCTGGTGCAATCGCAATCGTCGATGCGTGCCAATCGGTGCCACATCAACCAACCGATGTGCAGGCATGGGCTGCAGACTTTGTGGTCTTTAGTTCGCACAAAATGTGCGGACCATCTGGTGTCGGTGTGTTGTGGGGGCGCGAGTCGCTGCTTGAGGCCATGCCTCCATTTTTGGGTGGTGGCAACATGATCGCCGATGTAAGCCTCGATGGTTTTACAACTGCAGAAGTTCCAGCAAAGTTTGAAGCCGGCACTCCAGCAATCGCGGAAGTAGTTGCCCTTCGCTCTGCCGTCCAGTATTTGACACAAGTTGGCATGAACAACATTCGTCAGCACGAAATTGAAATGAGCACGTACGTGCTCAACAAACTGACCTCTCGTTTTGGCGATGACATCACCATCCACGGCCCATCAAACCCAGAGCTACGTGGTGCCACCTTTTCGTTTGCCTTTCGCGGCATTCACCCGCACGATCTCAGCCAAGTTCTTGATCAAACCAATGTGTGTGTTCGCGCCGGACACCATTGCGCCAAGCCACTCATGCGCCTACTTGGCGCCAATGCCACCGTTCGCGCAAGTTTCTATCTGTACAACACCACCCAAGAAGCCGATGCCCTAGCCGATGCGCTCGACAGTGCATCAGATATCTTTTAATCAAGCAGACAAGGGAGCACATCATGGCCGGGCTTGAAGATCTCTACAGAGAAATCATTCTTGACCACTACCGCACGCCCCGTAATCGTGGCGAGCTCGAAGCTCCAGCAGTGAGCGCCGAGGGGCACAACCCATTGTGTGGTGATGAGATCCAAATTTTCATTGACGTCAAAGATGGTCTCGTGAGTGATGTTCGCTTTAATGGTTCGGGTTGCTCAATCAGCCAGAGTTCAGCCTCGATGATGACCACTGCGGTTAAAGGCAAGCCGGTCGATCAGGTTCGCGCAATCGTCAAACGTTTCAAACAAATGATGACTATCGACGAAGACGATAACTCAGCAATTGACGAATCGATCAACTTGGGCGACCTCGAGGCGCTGCAAGGTGTTGTCAAGTTTCCCGTGCGCATCAAATGCGCAACACTGGGTTGGAATACTTTGCTCGACGCTCTCGCCGTTTCTGGCAAATAGTTTTTAGCCAACCAAGTTTGGGGCGGTCTTGCCGCTCAAAATCTCCAGTGCGTTAGTCGCAGCCAAGTCAGCAGTCACTAATCAGCCAGGAAGGCTTGCTCAACTGGCTTACTCATTGGGTTTCGCATAGTGAGGTACACCCCCGTAAGGGCCACAACTAATGCCACCAGTGAAAGCACGCTCAATCTTTCACCAAACAGGATTGCGCTTTCGATCGCACTCAACGCGGGAGTCAAAAAGAACAGGCTGCTCACTCGAGCGGCAGAATGTCGTGAGATCAGCAACATCATCAGCATTACTGCAGATATGGAAAGCACGAACACCGACCACAACAGCGCAAGCAGTAACTCGGCGTTGAGATGAAACTCCCACTTTTCAAACAAGCTAGATGCCACAAGCAACACTGCTCCAGCAGAAACATATTGTGCGGTCGTGCCACTTACCAATGGCATATCTTTACCGCGAGCACGTTGCACCAATGTCCCGGTTGACATTCCGATGATTGATACGACCATCGCAATCAGCGCAGGTCTCGTCACGTCACCCACGCCGTCACGAACTTTGTCGATCACAACAACCACTACTCCACAGATGCCAAGCAACACCCCAAACCACTGACTTGTTCGCAAACGTTCTTTCAATATCACGCGACCCGCAACAGACGTAATGACGGGATGAAGTCCAGCAATCAATGCACTCAGACCAGAGGGCAACCCACGCTTGATTGCATAAAACACACCGCCAAGATAAATCGCGTGCATACAAATACCGACAATTGCCGATGTTGACCACGAACCTTTGGGAAGTTTTGGCGCCTTCACAACACGAGCAATGACAGACAACACCAATGCTGCGCACAACATGCGCACTGTAAGAAACGCCAGTGGTCCTGCATTACGCGTGCTGTAGCGAGCGACCACGAAGCCAGTGCTCCATAACGCAACAAAAATCCATGGAGTAAGTCGCTCAAAGAGTTTCGGTTGCGCCATTAGCCCACCATCATGCTGGCTGTATCAGATCCCATGGCGCACCATACAGATCCTCAAATACTGCGACAGTGCCGTACACCTCGTGTCGTGGCTGTTCACGAAACTTGACCCCGCGGGCCGACCAATTTGCATAGTCGCGATCAAAGTTGTCGGTATTCAAAAAGAATGCAACGCGTCCACCGGCTTGATTACCAACACTTGCCTTCTCAGAGTCGGTTACTGCCCGAGCAATAAGCAACGAAGCACTGCTGTTTAATCCGCTATTTGATCCACTAGCCGGAGCAACAACCACCCATCGCTTACCTTCGCCCATGTCGGTGTCTTCCACCAACTCAAAATCAAGTTTCCCAACAAAGAAACCAATGGCTTCGTCGTATTCGCGGGCGACAAAGGTGACTAACCCGAGCCGGCTCATGAATTTGTCACAATCTCATTGGTTGAACAATTACGAGTGAATCGTGTTTTCAACAACAAACATGCGGCGCCTGCCAGAAACGTTTGATAGCGAATCGGCCACGACTGCCTTGCCAATTTCGCTTGCATATGCAGCCTCGAAATCACTTTGTGTGTCAAACCACAGCTCAGACACACCATCTGGGTCGCCTTCGGCTGGGTTTTCTACCAAGTTAAAAACTCCGCGACGTAAGTTTGGCAACTGCTTGGCCAGCGGCGCATGGCTCTTCAGCCACCAATCTGCAAACTGCTCGTGAGTCGCATCTGCAGCGCGAGTGAGCAAGATGATTGCTTTAAAGCTCATGACACTTTGTTCGTTCGAGCGAATGGTCGACCACCAACAGCCAATGCGACACTGACCAAAATTTCGTGTGCCATCGGTGCATCACCAATACACACTTCAATTGCGTCCATCTCATTAAACGACCAGATGTCGTCCTTGTTCGTGATCGGAATAGTGATTGAAGCGCCCGGTCCAGCAACTTTTTTGGTGGACGGAATAATGTCGAGCCCCTGCACAACCACTTTGCGTACTGGTGCACCAAACCGTGGGTGAATCAGCGCAGCAGCATGCTCAATTTCGCCTGCGGTACCGACGATCGCGGCTTTGCCGTATGCGGTCACTTCCCCAGCATCAACTCCGAGCGCTGCAAGTGCTCGCTCGGCGAGTTGGCCCGAGATCTCTGCGCCCATGAGTTCAAGCATGGTGAGATCCTTATGTCGTTTACCAACAAGCGGATTGGTGATTACCGCGCTGCAAACTGCCTTGCGCACAATGCGCCCAGTTGGCTCACCAAGTTCGGCCTGAATGTCTTCACATGTAGTTACAAATTTACGAATTTCCATGCATTAAAACTACCAGTTTGAAGTGTCTACTCAGTAGTGCGTAGATGAGCATTGATTTTTGCAAATGCAGATCCGATCGCTTTGATCTCCGATTCGTTGAGTAAATCGATCATGCGACTCCGAACATCTTTCAAATGCAACGGTGCAATCTTCTTCAAGAACTCATAACCCTTTGGAGTCAAATGAGCAAACGAAAATCGACGATCGTCCTTGTCTTGTATTCGCTCGACATATTTGGCTTTCACAACACCGTCCATTCGACGAGTGAGTCCGCTTCTTGACAACCGCAATGTGTCGGCAAGATCACACATTTTCAGTTTGTGATCTGGTGCTTCCGACAACATTGCAAGCAACTGGTAGTCGCCAGCATCAAGTCCAAAAACGCCCAAATCTCGTTCAATGGCATTCATCAGGTCAGGAGACGTAGTGACGAAACCTCGCCAAGCTTTCATCTCTGCATCACTTAGCCACCTTGGACTTGCCATATTGAAAGCCTACCAAGGTAGTTGCGCACGCAACTACTTTTATGATATGGTTGTGCTCGCAACTACCTCACCAATGAGGTTCTTAACACAAGGAGCAATTAATGAATTCAGTGATGTTGATCGGGCGTATTTTGTTCGCCTTTATGTTTCTATCCAGCGGTATTAACCACCTCGTAAAAGCAGAGGCAATGGCTGGGTATGCGGCTTACAAAAAAGTGCCTGCACCAAAGCTCGCAAATGCATTGTCGGGAATCTTGATGGTTCTTGGCGGACTCTCGGTCATCCTCGGTGTTTATGCCGACCTTGGCGCAGTTGTTCTTGCAGCGTTGCTCGTCATCATGGCGCTCAAGATGCACGCTTTCTGGACACAGACTGACGCAACGGCCAAACAGACTGAAATGATCGGATTCTTAAAGAACATTTCGATGGCCGGTGGCGCATTGTTCATCTTTGCGATTGCCGCTTCACAATCTGATTACGGCTGGGCACTCACCGAAAGCCTTTGGAGTCTCTCCAAGTAATTTCTGCGGGGTCACCCCCC
>JBIHZV010000054.1:0-7140 GCA_044240275.1 Ilumatobacteraceae bacterium
GGTCCAGTGATCATGCCAGTACGAGTCGTTGCTCCGATCAACGTGAACTTAGGCAATGTAAGACGAATCGATGAAGCAGACGGACCTTTGCCTACGACAATGTCGATTTGAAAATCTTCCATTGCTGGATACAAGATTTCTTCAACAGTGCGCGACAAACGGTGAATTTCGTCAATAAACAAAACGTCGTTGTCCTCGAGTTTGGTCAAGATTGCAGCTAGATCTCCGGCACGCTCAAGTGCTGGGCCCGAGGTGACATGCAGGTGTGCTGACATTTCAGTTGCAACAATTCCGGCAAGAGTAGTTTTGCCAAGTCCTGGCGGACCAGCGAACAACAGATGGTCAGCCGCCTGACCTCGACGTCTTGCGGCTTCAAGCACGATGCTGAGGTGTTCCTTGAGTTCACGTTGACCGACAAAATCAGACAACGACCGTGGGCGTAACCCAACTTCATCCAACATTTCGCCATCGTCGCTTTCGTCTCGTGAGCGCTTATGAGGGTCTACATATTCTTCACGCACGCTTCACCCCCAATGCGTTGAGCGCCTGTCGCAACATGTTTTCGGCAGTGTCGGTGGCCGACAATTCTCGCAGTACATCACGAATCTCTTCGTTTGAATACCCAAGCCCCGTCAATGCTTCACGCACATCGGTTGTAGCACGATGACCTTGCGCTTGTTCTCCTTGGGGCGAATCCATAATTGGAAGATTCATTCGACCTTTCAACTCGATCAGCAGTCGTTCGGCGGTTTTGCGACCAACCCCCGACACCAGGGTCAGTGCTCCGTGATCGTTAGTGGCGACAATGTCAATCAATGCACGTGGCGTGTGTGTGGCAAGAATCGACATCGCCATGTTTGGACCAACTCCGTGTGTCGCGATCAGAATCTCGAAGGTGCGGCGCTCGTCTCTATCTAAAAAGCCGTACAGCGTCTGCGCATCTTCGCGAATATGTTGATGCACATAGACAAAAGCTTGTGATGTTGGCTCGAGTTCTCCAAGTGTGCGAGGAGTGACATGGATGAGATAGCCAACACCACCAACCTCGAGCAACACGGTTGAGTCTTGATTGCGCTCAATTACGACCCCACGCAACGACCCAATCATTTGGCACCTACCGTATTTTTTGCGCGAAGAATACTGTTGTTCAAGGGAGCGACTGCCAGATGACACAGTGCAATCGCAGCAGCGTCGGCCGCATCTGCGGGCTCTGGTAATGACGAAAGACAAAGACGCTGTTGCACCATCTTTTGCACTTGCAACTTATTGGCAGTTCCCGAACCAGTGACTGCGCTTTTGACTTGGCTTGGTGTGTACTGAACAACGTCGATTCCCAACCGACTAGCCATCGCCAACACCAAACCACTCACTTGTCCAACACTCATTGCTGTTCGCACATTGTTCTGAAAAAAAACTTGCTCAACCGCAATCGCATCGGGCCGAGTTTCATCGATCAATTTCTCAATATCTATCTGTAGAGCACACAACCGGTGCTGCAACTGTTCAGTTGCTGGAGTTGTCATCACACCAAGCGCAATCACATCGGTTTGCTGCAGCGAATGACTTCTCAATACTGCATAACCACAGCGGGTCAGACCAGGGTCGATTCCGAGCACGACGAGCGCTTGAGCCTGGGCGAACATATGTTCTATCTTAGTGTCAAAACACCTGCTAGGTAAGGATTTAGAGCGCTGAGCGCAGTGCGGTTACCAATTCGTCAACTGGGCGAAAGGTAAGTCCAACCGCAGATCTGTGCACATACCGGAGAACCCCTTGGGCATCCAGCACAAAAATGCTTCGCCGTACCATGCCTAAAAGGCCAACCACTCCATATGCCCCTGCTACTTCTTTTTCTGTATCGGCCAACAACGGGAACCCAAATCCGTGCTTGGCCGAAAAGGCATCGTGACTTGCAACGTCCTGGGCAGAAATACCGAGCACTTGTGCACCGATGTCATTAAATTGCGCAAGTTCGTTGTTGTACGAACACAATTGCTTCGTACACACTGCAGTGTTGTCGCCAGGATAAAAAACTAGGACAACAGGTTTACCTGCATAGTCAGACAATGAATATGACTTGCCACCACTACCGAGCAGTGTGAACCCAGGAGCCTTATCACCTACAGCAATACTCATGACGCAGCCTCCTCAAGAATTGCATCGCTCATATCGAAATTCGCATATACATCCTGCACATCATCGTTGTCTTCTAGATCATCCATAATCCGCAAAATTGCTTTAGCATCGGCGATATCGGTGACAGGTACCTGAAGCGACGAAACCATTGTGGACACCGCACTCACAACCGTCATGCCCGCAGTTTCCAATGAAGCTTTTAGTTCGTATAACGCATGTGATTCACATGTCACGCGCCATGTATCGCCGTCGTCCACCACATCTTCTGCGCCATGTTCAAGCGCGACCATCATCACTTCATCTTCTGAAACCGATTTATCTATCTGCACGACGCCCTTACGCGAAAACTGCCAGCCCACAGCGCCAGGCTCTGCCATTGCGCCACCTGACTTGCTAAAGGCGAGGCGCACATCCGACGCGGTGCGGTTGCGATTGTCGGTTAGTGCGTCGATCAACATTGCAACACCACCCGGCGCATAAGCCTCATAGGTGATTGATTCGAAGGCCGCACCAGAGTGCTCGCCCATTCCTCGCTTGATCGCACGATCAATTGCATCGTTTGTCATCTGAGCCGCTTTTGCTTTGAGCACGATTGTTCGCAACGATGCGTTTGAAGCCGGGTCTCCACCACCCTCTCGGGTGCTCACTTCGAGTTGTCGGGCAAGTTTTGCAAACGTCTTGCCACGCGCCTTGTCGGCTTTGCCCTTTTTGTGTTTGATCGTTGCCCATTTGGAATGGCCGGACATCTCTACACCTCCTGCAAAAACAATGAATGAATACGATTATCGCTTGTCAGTTCTGGATGAAACGACGCCACCATAACCGAACCTTGTCGCGCCAGCACCACTTTGTCCTCATGCGTTGAGAGCACTTCAACGTCCAACCCAATCCGAACTACCTGTGGCGCACGGATAAACATCGCGTGAAAAGGTGACTCCAAGCCGTCGATATCTAGATCGGTCTCAAAACTCTCCACCTGACGACCATAGGCGTTACGTTGCACGTCAATATCAATCGCTCCATAAAAACGCTGATCTGGTCGCCCATCAGCAATGCTCTTTGCCAACAAGATCATGCCTGCGCAGGTTCCGAAAACTGGCATCGTGTCCTTGATCCGTTCAGCAATTGGGTCAAACAATTGGGATGTGTTGAGCAAGTGAGACATTGTTGTTGACTCTCCGCCAGGCATCACCAACGCGTCAACTAAACCGAGATCATGAGGGGTTCTCACCTGCACCGTGTTGGCGCCGAGGCTCTGCAACATTTCTTCGTGCACGCTAAATGCACCTTGCAATGCCAAGATGCCAACCTTCATTGTGAATACCAGACTGTCAACGCGTCAAACTCAAATTCGTTGAGTTTGATTACCAACCGCGTTCGGCGTAACGCTCGTTGATCTGATCCATGCCAATACCTGTCATCGGAGCACCAAGATTGCGACTCACTTTTGCCAAAATGTCGGCGTCCATAAAGTGTGTCGTTGCTTCGACTATCGCTTTCGCGCGGGGCGACGGATCGTCGCTCTTAAAGATTCCGGAGCCAACGAACACTGACTGTGCGCCGAGCTGCATTGCCAATGCGGCATCTGCTGGCGTGGCGATGCCACCTGCGCAAAACAATGGAACCTGCAATAAACCCGTCTCAGCAATTTCCTGAACAAGTGGTAGCGGCGCGCCAAGTTTTTTAGCCCAATCAAACAACTCTGCTGAGTCCGCTTGAGTAATTTTACGAATGTCTCCAAAGATATTGCGCAAGTGGCGAACTGCCTCGACAACGTTGCCTGTGCCAGCCTCGCCCTTTGAACGAATGAGCGCGGCACCCTCGCTGATGCGACGGAGTGCTTCGCCCAAGTTGGTAGCTCCACACACAAATGGCGTATTGAAAGCCAGCTTGTCGATGTGATGCGTTTCGTCGGCAGGCGTGAGAACTTCTGATTCGTCGATGAAGTCAACACCGAGAGACTGCAAAATTTGGGCTTCAACAAAATGTCCGATGCGTGCTTTTGCCATCACCGGAATAGTGCAACACGCCTGAATTGCCATAATCATTTCTGGGTCGCTCATGCGTGCAACGCCCCCGTCACGACGGATATCAGCAGGCACTCTCTCGAGCGCCATCACCGCTACTGCACCAGCGTCTTCCGCAATCTTTGCTTGTTCAGAGTTAACGACGTCCATAATGACGCCGCCCTTCAACATCTCGGCCAAACCGCGCTTGACCTGCATTGATCCAGTTGTGCGTGCAGCATTCTTTGTCATGCGTTCCATCGTACCTAGAGCGTTACCGCCACAAACGGTCGGTTATTTGTGACTGTTTTCTTAGAGAAACTTCACGTCATCTGGGTTTGTGCCCACAGGCACCACGGCTGTTTTTGATGCTCGCGCAACCTCAACAAAGGTCTGGCCGGGAGTGAGTTTGATCACTGCCCCACTCGAATCTTTGAGCAAGAACGGAGTCAAGCGATCGGTTCGCTCCCATGTGCCTTCGATCAAAGTGCCGTTAGTGAATACATACACTTTTCCACCGCCAAGCGTCTTGGATGTTGGGCTATAACTATTGGTGTACTCAACTTCGAGCACGATCACATTGGGTACGGCGAGTTGAACATCAGCGGTGTCCACGACGGGCGTGTTGTCTTGTAGTCGCAAAAATTCTCCGGTGGTTTCATCCCAATCCCACTGCACTTTCACGCCGTCCATCGAAACTTTTACTCCGGCAGTTGGCTCTGCAGTTGTTGGTGATGCATCGCTCGCTGTGCGATACGAAAACTGTGCAGGTGGCGCCGTAGAACCCTCTGGGCTCAATGTCCACAACTTTGTTGTCTCTGCAATCAAGTTGTGTGGTGCAGACCGGTCACTATCGCGAGCAAAGCCACCGTCCTTGTTTGCTACTGAGTAACTCAAGTCAACGAGATCAGATTTTTTAATCGCAGCGGACACCTGTTCGTTTCCACCACTCCACACGAACAACGGCTTGATCAGCGAACTCAACAAGTTGATGTCTTGAAAGCGGCCGCTCCGAATTGGGCCGACGGGGTCGGAACCTTCGCTTTGGAAAACTGCTGCGAGTCGAGTCAACTTTTCGACGTTCTCTTCAAAAATGATGTCTGCCTGATTGATGCCCAACTGCGGACGAGCAGATGGGTGGTTGTCGATTTTTACAACCATTGCAGGGCGAGTCAGCGTGGACGGATCAGTATTGGGCAAACCTGTTAGCGGGTTGACGATCTCTGGAATCGTTGTCTCAGTAACAACGGTGGTGTCTTGTGCCGCACTATCTACCGAGCTTGATGATCCCGACGAACCACCGCAGGCAGCCAGTGCCAACATGGATGTTGCAACGATTGAACCAAAAATTAGCGAGCGATTTTTCATGGTTAGATCTCTCTGAGCAGCGCAATTCTTTCTGCCAATGGGGGATGCGTATTGAAAAGTTTATGCCACATGCCCAACCGACCTGCGTCATTCACGCCGGACATCGGCTGTTCAATCCACATATGAGCCGTAGCCATGCTGGCCGAATGAGTAACGGTGCTATCGGCTTGAAGTTTTTCAAGCGCCGAGATAAGCCCTGGCGGATATCTAGTCATTTTGCATGCCGAAACATCGGCCAATGTTTCGCGCCTACGACTCACGGCGGCCTGCATAATCTTGGCCAAAATCGGTGCGAGTATCAACAACGCAATACCAACAAACGCAAGTGGGTTGGTGCTGTCACGGCGGTCATTGCCGCGACTCACTCGCCCACCGTTCCACCACATCATGCGAATCGTGATATCGGTAATGAGTGCAATGGTGCCGACCAGTGTGACCGCCAACGTGCTCACCAAAATATCGTAATTCTTAATATGCGATAGTTCGTGAGCCACAACGCCCTCTAACTCGACACGATTCATTTTTTCGAGCAGACCAGTCGTGACAGCAATTGCTGCATGCTTTGGGTTTCGACCAGTCGCGAATGCGTTAGGCGCATCATCACGAATCACGAAAACGCGCGGCTTGGGGAGACCGCTCGCGATGCACAAGCCTTCCACCAGGTTGTGCAAGCGACGAAACTCGACAGGGTCAGCTGGCACTGCACGACTCACTGTTAATGCCACAGAATCAGATTTCCAATAGGAACCAAACGCAAACACGGCTGAGAACACCAGCGCGATAATCGTCCCTGTGGCTCCGTTGCCGATGAGCACACCAACCGCCATACCTACCAACACGGTGATGACGATAAATCCGGTGAGTAAGAAAAATGTGCGTCGCTTATTTGACGCGATGAGGTCATTCATAAAACTTCTGACTTCCGATCTAACTAAAACTTAACTTCGGGTGTGGTGCGCGCAGCAGCTTCGGCCTCAAAATATTCGCGCTCTGTGAACTTGAACGAACTAGCAACGAGCGAGCCAGGAAACTTTTGTATTGCAGTGTTAAACGACAGCACAGCATCGCCATAAAACTGTCGCGCATAAGCAATACGACTCTCGGTGTTGGATAGCTCTTCTTGCAGAGAAACAAAACCTTGATTGGCCTTGAGGTCTGGGTATGCCTCCGAAAGTGCAAACAATTGTCGCAGTGCGCCGGTGATTGCCGAGTCTGCCGATGCTTGTGCATTCGGAGTCGACGAGGCACTCATCGCCGAATTGCGCGCCTGGATCACAGCGTCCAAGGTAGCTTTTTCATGGGTTGCGTATCCCTTGACGGTTTCGACCAAGTTTGGAATGAGGTCAAGTCGGCGCTTCAACTGCACATCAATTTGCGACCATGCGTTATCGACCTCGTTACGGCGACCAACGAGCGAGTTATATATCGCAATGATCGAGACTGCGATTAACGCGATAACAACAAGAATGACAAGAGTGTTCATGCGCCCAGTCTACGCCACTACTAGTGCTGCCCGAGATCGCTCAATTTCGCTAGCTCTATCTTTATCTCGATCTTTATCTTTAGCTTTAGCTTTATCTTTATGAACGGGAGCTAGGAGAACGACGGAGCACACGATGCTCAAACATTG
>JBIHZV010000039.1:0-10775 GCA_044240275.1 Ilumatobacteraceae bacterium
ATACCGTTGAACAGCACCTGATAGTCACCGTCGAGATACCTCGATGCAAGCTCCTTTGCAGCTTCCGACACCGCAACGCGCGCACTCAAATGGTTGGCCGCCCAGCGTGCAGTTTTATTCAGAACTCGATACGACGATGAGTCCCCAGCAGCATGAAATGTTCCCACAGTCGGCGCGAGCCGCAACAACAAGCTCGTGACTGTAGGGCCAGGCACTATGGGTTCGTGCAAGTGAATGACATCAAACGCCTCATCATTAAGAGCGCGAATCGTGCGCAATGCAGCTGATGGATCTGGCGCGAGTGGTGCAACAGATCCGTTGGCAGAAGTTGGCAGGCTCTGACCCAACGGTGTCACAAATGGCTCAGGAGGTGGACCATCACACGGCGCAAGCACCCGCACTTCGTGACCGATACGACGAAGTTCGCGTGCCAAACCCATAACTTGGGCTTGCACTCCACCAGGAACGGAGACGCTGTATGGACTCACCATTGCAACCCGCAACATGTTCACGCCATATACGGTAGACCGTCTAGAAGCTAATTAGTCGATAACGCAACTAAACATAAATAAACACAGTCAGCATGAAAGCAGTCAACCATGACGCCATTCCCTTCAAACCCGTATTCCAAGCCAGCGATTTCCGTAGTCGCGTCTCCCACCAAACGCAATGCAATTTTGGAGTTGGCACAAAAAGCTGAGCAACTCGGCTTTGAAGGTCTTGCGTGTCCGAGCCTTGGCGGCACTATGGCGCTCTGCACATCTCTCGCCCATGCCACAAACACCATTCATTTCTGGACATCGATACAACCGATGTATTACAGCCATCCAGCGGAGACTGCAAATACAGCAGCGCATATTCACGAAATTTCTCGCGGACGATTTGGCCTCGGCATTGGCGTTAGCCATGGACCAGTTACACAACGTCTCGGAGTCGAGACTGGCAAGCCGCTCAGCGACATCACCAATTACGTTGCAGCAATGCGCGCCAATGAGAAATTTTCGGGAGAACTGCCCCCGATCTATCTTGCGACACTCAGAGACAAGATGCTTGCCCTTTCGCATCAAATATCCGAAGGCGCTATCTGGGCAAATGCATCGTTGCGTGATATCGGGCGCCAGGTTGCGTTACTCCCCGCCGAAAAACGCTCGACATTTTTTATGTCCAACATGGTCCCAACCATCATCAGCGACGATATTGATGCAGCGTTAGCCCTACACCGCAAAACACTGACGGGATACGTATCGCTCCCCAACTATCGAAACTATTGGCGTAATGCTGGTTACGTCGAGGAGATGGATGCAATCGAACACGTGTTAGCAACAAGCCCAAAAGACTCAATGGCCCAAGCATTACAAGCCACGATGAGCGACTCATGGTTACGCGACTGCACCGTCTCCGGATCAGTCACTCAAGTTCGCGAGCAACTTGGGGCGTGGGCCAACGCAGGCGTTTTGCCAATTGCAGTGATGTCATCCACTACTGGCGGTCAGGCAAAAGCGATTAGCGAACTTTTTAATGCTTTCGTCTAACGCAAATAAGACGTGTTATGCAATTTGTGCGATCAGGTCCTCAACAAGTTTTTGAATTTCGTCGCGGATCGGACGCACAGCGTCTATTCCCTGACCAGCGGGATCTTTGAGCGGCCAATCGACATATTTCTTGCCAGGCAAGAACGGACACGCATCACCGCAACCCATTGTCACGACAACATCCACGGCCTCCAACATCTCCATTGTCCACAACTGTGGCTGAGCAGATGCAATGTCTATTCCAACTTCCTTCATCACAGCAACAGCAGAAGGATTAATTGAATTCGCAGGTTCCGAGCCAGCTGAATAGACGGAGACACGACCTGCGCCAAGATGTCGCATAAACCCAGCCGCCATTTGCGACCGACCAGAATTGTGGATGCACAAAAACAAGACACCTTTCATGAGCGCGATTCACCAAAAATGAACTTGATGATCACCACTGCCAACATGGCGCCGATCAATTGCATCAATACAAACATCGGCACAGATTCTGGGGCGATTCCGGCGAACGTGTTGCTCAGACTTCGAGCAACGCTGACTGCTGGGTTTGCCAGCGAAGTTGACGAAGTGAAAAAATATGCTCCAGTAATCCATGCCGCAACAGTGAACGGAACCAAACTTGCTCGCTGTGCACGAATAGTCCCGTAGATCACGAGTAGCAGACCGACTGTTGCAACTACCTCTGAGAACAGAATTCCGGAACCAGAGCGAACTTTTTCTGAAAGATTGATGGCATCCAAATCAAACATCAAGTTTGCAATGACTGCGCCAATGCAACCACCAACCGTCTGGGCAACTGCATAGAACGCGGTGTCTCGAATTGTTGTCTCTCCGGTGAAGATTCCGACAATGCCAACAACAGGATTGAACGAAGCGCCAGAAACAGGTGCAAAAATCAAAATAAGTGCGACCAATGCTCCACCAGTAGCGACAGCGTTGCAGAGCAATTGCAGGGCCACAATGTCGGTGAGCTTCTCGGCCATAATGCCCGAACCAATAACCGCAACTATCAGCAGCCCTGTTCCAATTGCTTCAGCCGCCAACCGGCGCGACATTGAAATTTTAGAATCTGTCGCCATTAACAACACTTCTGATCGGAAGATGCGTAAAACGTAGGCGCGTCGGACAACACGGTGTAGTACTCCCAAGGCGCACCATCTGGACTCTCCATCCACACCTTGTCTTGCACTGCATAGCAACACGTTGTATCTTTTTCTACAGAATCAACAAGGCCAAGTTGCCCAAATCTTTCAATTGAACTTTCAACTTGTGCAGCTGTCTCTAGTTCGACTCCTAGGTGGTTGAGATGCTGGTACTCAGTCATTGCATCTCGAGGTGTTTCGATCAATACCAATTTGAGTGGTGGGTCGACAATGGCAAAATTGGCGTAGCCCTCGCGAACCTTGGCAGGAGTTGCGTTAAACATCTTTGAATAAAAATCAATTGCTTCAGCCAAGTTTGAAACATTGAGCGCTAGTTGAACTCGTGACATGAAAATTCCTTTGTTGAGCTTTTTATGCTATATTGACAGTCATCAATATAACACAGACCACCGAAAACTGTTGTTCGCCTGTCACCGAGGCATTTCTTAAGACGCGTGATGCCGTCAATTTGTCCCAGGGCTTCGCCGCACTTGCAGACCCAGTGCGACTCAAACTTTTTAGCCTCATCGCTGCATCTGCCGATGCAGAAACATGCGCGTGTTCGCTGGTCAAACCAGCCGGTCGATCACAGCCAACCGTAAGTCACCACTTGAAGGTGTTACGTGAGGCAGGTCTGATCACTGGCACAAAGCGCGGCACATGGATTTGGTACCGAGTTAACCGCGATCGCCTGCAAATTTTGCAAGATGTGCTTGGTTAAGCAACCGTTAGTTCCTGGTATCCCGGATCACTCGGCCAGTTTGGCTGAAACAAATGCCACTGCTCTGGTGCGAGTCGAATCAAATTCTCGATCTCAAACATCAGAAGCTGCGAAATACGCGAAACATCTTCTCGCAGCGATCCTTGTCGTTCAACAACCAGCGCAGGTCTGACAACCGCTTTATGGCCAATGGTGCCTGGAGTAAAGAAAGTTGCCATTGGCAAGAGAGCAGCGCCTGTGCGCAATGCAAAAAATGCAGGGCCAGCAGGCACCGTCGTAGTCTCACCGAAAAACCGCACCTCGACCCCAGTGCGCTTGCCACCTTTTGGTATGTCGCGATCGCACAACAACGACACGACGTGGTTATCGCGCAATGCTTTACCAACAGATACACCCGCATCATCTGCAAGAGGAATCACATGTATTCCAAAACTTGAGCGCAGATTCACAAACCACTCGAACAATTCTGTATTTTCTAGGCGTTCTACAACTGCAGTCAATTGGTATCCCTGATCATGCAACCAGCGCCCCGACCATTCCCAGCCACCCATGTGTGGCAACGCCAGAATTGTCCCCTTACCGAACGACGCTGCACGTTCGATGTGCTCGAACCCTTCAACGTGATGCCCCGCAGAAATTTGACTCGTGGATAGCGATGGCAAACGAAATGTCTCTAAGTAATAACGCGTGTAACTTGCAAACGCCTGCTGCGTTGCTCTGTGCAAACGCTTACCGGACAGGCTTGGATCAACTCGTTGTAAATGTCGCATGACCATGGCCCTGTTTTGCCTCATGGCTCCTGCCAGAGAACTTCCTACGCCAAATGCAGCTCCAGGCAGAACTGACGAGGGAACGACACGAGCGAGCAGCGATGCCATCTTGTAGCCGGTTGCGGCAATGTGATCTGCCTTGTTATTGCGCTCACTCGCCATGCAAAATTATTGCAATCGGCGGCGGCGCGCAAAACGTTCGCGATAATCATCACGACGCACACGACGAGAAGCGCGGCGTGTTCGACGCACTTCTTGTTTTTGTGCAGTAACAGGAGCAACTGCAGCCTGTTTCCAGACCTTTACAAAACGTTGCACAGCGGTCATCGTGGTCAGTATGAGCATCGCCCACATCACCCACCACAGCAACGAACCAAACAGCAATCCGACGCACAAGACAATGATGCGCTCGGCTCGTTCCATCAAACCACCCTTGGCATGCAGACCAAGCGATTCGGCTTTGGCACGCTGATACGAAATCAGCGATGAAACTGCCAGCACCGCAAATGGTAAGACAGCGGCTGTAGCCCCGCGGGTATCGGCCAGATACCACGCCACACCACCGAGCAGGAACGAGTCACTTACTCGGTCAATGACTGAGTCAAAAAAAGCACCGCGTTGACTTGCCGAATTTGAGGCCTTGGCGAGCGCACCATCAAACATGTCGGGAAGCGCAGACAAGATGACGAGTGCGAGACCGAGAGGCAATGCGCCAAGTCCAATTGCCACCGAAGCACCAATTGCGATCAACAGACCCAAGATGGTGATGTGATCAGGCGACAGACCTGTGCGCAATAGCAATCTGCCGACAGGGCGCACAACGCGCTCGATCTCTACGCGAAACCGACCATCAAACATATATGAGAGCCTACTTGTCGGGGTTGGCTTCAACTAAACATTCGACGATGGAAGCATCTACTGCGTCCACCAAGACTAAACCCCGCTGTGCTGGGGGTTCTTCAGCGCTATAACAAAAAACGCGCCAAGTGGGTCGACTACGAAATCCGCGCCATACCTGTTGAGCAGAAGAGTGCCCTACCGCAAAGCCAACCGCACGACTCGCAAAGACGAGTGCGGTCTTTTCGTCAACTGTCATTTTCCAGGATGAACTCAACACGAACAACCCGAACGCGCTAAGCGCAATTGCAACGATGAGCATTCCATCATTCACAAGACCGCTATTTCCGAGCGACGAATTTGCCGATCGTGCAGCAAACCACATTCCAAAACATGCGACTGCCACACCGAGATAAATAAATCCAGGAATCCGGCGCCGATGGTTGTCAGGAAATTGGTATGGCCCGACAAATGCAGAAATATCTAGATCATCTGGCAGTGCGTCGCGTATCTCGTTACTTGACATTGGTTACTTCCCTGTTTGATTGTTTTGGGCTTCGATTGTTTTGCGCTTCGATTGTCTTACGCTTTGAGTTTCTTCCAGGCAGATCTCACACGCCCAGCCGTGACGTCCAAAGCTTCTGGCAAGATCTTGGTGTTGGCAACCGCAACCATAAAATTAGTGTCGCCACCCCATCGCGGAACAATATGTACGTGTAGGTGTTGAGCAATACTTCCACCAGCCGAAGCACCCATATTGATGCCGACATTGATTCCTTGCGGTTTGTATTCAGCTTTTAACACCTGAACACCAAATGTGACTGTCGACCAAATCTCTTCGTGCTCTTCGGAAGTGAGGTTTTCGAGTTCCGCTACTTCGCGATATGGCAAAACCAATAAGTGCCCAGGAGAATATGGAAACGCATTGAGAATCACAAATGAATGTGCGCCCCGATGGACGATATGAGATTCTTCGTCGCTCATATCCGACTGCAGAATCTCGGTAAACACCGACTTGCCCGAATCATTTTTCTTTGTGTCGCCCTGCACATATTGTGCACGCCAACCGTTCCATAATCGCTCAAGGCGCATAACGACTACAACACCAGTTCAGTTGCATCGATAGCGAGATCGGCAGTTTCATCTTGCAACTGCTTCACAAAGTCCGTGAACTTCACATCGCGTATCACTTCACCACCGCGAGGATTAACACCAACTGTTTCATGTGCCACATCGTCGTCTCCAACGACCAACACATATGGAATACGTTCCAACTTGGCAGAACGAATTCGCTTGCCCAACTGCTCATCGGCAACGCTCGTATCAACACGGAAGCCAGCCCGCTGAAGTTGCGCAACAAGTTTTGTTGCGTACGACTCGTGACCGCTCGTCACTGGAAGTACTCGCACTTGTACAGGTGCAAGCCAGGTTGGAAACGCTCCGCCGTAGTGCTCAAGAAGTACACCAAAGAATCGTTCGACCGAGCCAAACAATGCTCGGTGCAACATGATCGGTTGATGACGACCGTTGTCAGAGCCGATGTACTCCAACTTGAATCGTTCGGGAAGATTGAAATCGCATTGAATTGTGCTCAGCTGCCATTTGCGACCAATTGCATCGCGCACATCGATATCGATTTTGGGGCCGTAAAACGCAGCATCGCCTTCTTTAACCGAGTAGTCCACGCCATGTCGATGAAGTGCCTCACGCAATGCCGTAGTTGCCTTCTCCCAAATCTCATCGCTACCAACTGACTTTTCCGGATCACGTGTTGAGAGTTTGAATTCAAAATCTTCGAAACCAAATTTGCGCAACACCGAGATAACAAAATCAAGCAACGAAGTAATCTCGTCGGCCATCTGGTCTTCTGTGCAAAAAATATGGCTGTCATCTTGTGTAAAACCGCGAATTCGCAATAAGCCATGCAACGTTCCGGCACGTTCGTATCGATACACAGTGCCAAGCTCGAATAAACGCAATGGCAATTCTCGATAGCTGCGTTGTCTGTCGCGATAGATCAAGCAATGCATCGGACAGTTCATCGGCTTTGGGTAATACGTGCCGTTGTCCATCTCCATTGGTGGATACATGCCGTCTTTGTAGAAGTGCAAGTGACCAGATGTTTCAAACAAATCCGCATTGGCAAGATGTGGCGTAAAGACAAATTGGTATCCGCCATTTTGATGGCGTTGACGGCTGTAGTCCTCCATCAACTTGCGAACGATTCCGCCCTTTGGATGCCAGACGGCGAGTCCACCGCCCAGTTCGGATGGAAACGAGAGTAAATCCATTTCGACAGCAAGTCGACGATGATCCCGCTTTTCGGCTTCTGCCAAACGAGTGATGTGTTCTTCGAGCGCAGCTTTTGATTCCCATGCTGTTCCATAGATCCGCTGCAACATCGGACCCTTCTCATTGCCTCGCCAATACGCACCAGCAACTTTCATTAGCGCAAAGTACCCAAGTTTGCCGGTTGTTGGCACGTGAGGACCTCTACACAAGTCAACGAATGAATCGGTGTTGCGATACACGCTCACAACGTCACCACCCTGCACTTCGGAAGCATCAGTGCCGTCCGCAGATCCACTAGTAACTCGCGTAATAATTTCGCATTTGTATGGCTGATCGGCAAACAATTCAAGAGCGGCCTTGGCCGACATCTCGGCGCGAATAAATGACTGGTCTGCTTTGATGATCTCGCGCATCTTTTCGGTGATCGCAGCAAGATCAGTGTCACTGAAAGTTTTGCCACCTGGCAATTCGAAGTCGTAGTAGAAGCCGTCTTCGATTGCAGGACCAATCGTAAATTTGGCGCCAACAAATAATTGAACAACAGCTTGCGCCATCACATGAGCTGTTGAGTGCCGCAAAACATGTCGCCCTGCTTCGCTCTCTGCGGTAATAATCGAGACCTTCGCACCAGCACCCAATGCAACGGTGAGGTCTTGTTCAATGCCATCCACAACCGCAGCAACCGCGGCTTTTGCCAACCTGGATCCAATCCCCTGGGCTAGATCAAGCGCCGTTGACCCGAGCGGCAAAGATTTTCGAGTGCCGTCAGGAAGACTGACTTCTAAGGTTTCTATGGCACTCATCGTGCTTCTGAGTCTAGGTTCGAAAGGCGCGCGAGAACGTCTTAATTAGACCTTGAGCTCAATTCCCAAAAGACGGGCAGCGTCTGTCACGTTGACTCCAGTTGCTGCAGCCTTGTCGATGAGCGCAATCGCACGCGGCGTATCGAGATCGTTATCAAGAGCATCACGAACCGAATTGAGTAATTGCTCGTCATCATTCGTTGTTCCGGAACCCCAGTTTGCGAGCCTTTCAACATTCTGAGCGAACATGTCCTCGTCCCATTCCCACTCAAAACGGTAATGGTGCTCGATTAATCCGAGTCGGATTACACGTGGATCAAAGCGTGTCCGCAACTTGTCAACAAATACTAAATTTCCACGACTCTTCGACATCTTGTGACCATCCATGGACACCATCGCAACATGCATCCAGTGCTTCACGAACTGTTCACCCGTCGCCGCTTCCGACTGAGCACGCTCACATTCGTGGTGAGGGAAAATCAAATCGCTGCCGCCGCCATGCAAGTCGATCGTTGTTCCCAATTCGCGCAATGCAAGTGCAGAACATTCGATATGCCAACCAGGTCTGCCAGCTCCCCACATGGTTTCCCATGATGGTTCGTCCACTGCCGAAGGATGCCACAAAACGAAGTCGAGTGGATGACGCTTATGTGGGTCTTCGACATTTCCACCGCGTTCGCGAGCAAGCTCAATCATCTTTTCTTGTGAATAATGCGAAATCTCGCCAAAGGTTTTTGACTGAGTGACATCGAAGTACACGGAACCACCCGACTGATATGCAAAACCCTTGTCGATCACCATGCCGATGAATCCGCGAATGTCAGATATTGCAGACGATGCACGCGGCGTCGAATACATCGGCAACACTCCAAGCGCTTCCATGTCTGCAGTGAAACGAGCTTCTTCTCCAGCAGCCAAATCCAAATAGTGCACACCCAATTCGCGCGCCTTGGCGAAAAGCGGGTCATCAACATCGGTGACGTTGCGTACACACTTCACTTCATGACCAATGTCAATCAATCGTCGAATCAAGATGTCGTAACTAATAAACGTAAACGCATGACCCAAATGAGTTGCGTCATACGGTGTGATACCGCAGGTGTACATCAAAACAGTTGGCCCGGGTTCAAACGGAACAACCGACTGTTTAGCGGTGTCGTAGAGACGCATTATGAGATCTTTAGATTCCGTCCACTTACAGGATCGACATCTGGCAAGCCCGTCATACGTGGCGCAACACGCGTCTTGTAGCGCACATTCATTTGCAGCATTACTGCAGTGAAAGCCTCGAGCGCAAGCGCGTTCGACAACCTTCCCGTGTTGAGTGGACGACAACCAGGGATTTTTTCAACGATGTCGCTCACCGTTTCGATTGCTTCAGGATGATCCGAGCAAATCAATACATCACTGTCGACATGATGATTGAGATTGCCAAGTTCTTTTGCGGGCAGGTGCTGTAACGCTGCGACGACTTTGCTCAGTGGAATTTCGGCTTGCACGTGGGCAGCAATGCTTCCGCGAGGCGGAACGAGCGGTTGAAACTCTTTGCCAACTTTGACCAGCGCGTTAGCCATCGTGACCACGATCTTTCCGGCCAGTTGCTTCGCATAGTCACCAACAATCGTGGCAGTGGAATCCCAAGGTGTTGCAACGACCACAAGATCGCAATTGACTGCGTCAGCGTTGTCGCCTCCCTGGATACTCAAATTGTGGCTTGGCCATAGCGATTGCAACTCTTTGACCTTTTCGATCGATCGCGCTTTGTCTCGAGACCCGATCACAACGTCATAGCCAGCCACATCGAGGCGAAGAGCAAGTCCGCTACCCGCAGGCCCAGTACCACCAATTATTCCAATTTTCATCTAACGAGCCTGCCACAAACACCCCCCAACAACTACCGTTGACGACATGGGAATTTTGGATGGCAAGAAGATAGTGGTCACAGGGGTACTTACCGATGCTTCATTAGCCTTCGGGGTCGCCCAGTTGGCTCAGCGCGAAGGTGCCACAGTTCTCTTGACTGGTGCAGGCCGAGGTCTTTCCATCACCGAGCGAACCGCTCGCAAGCTCGACACCCCAGCCGAAGTTGTTGAGTTTGATGTGACTGTGGCCGAACATGTTGAGAGCGCGCGTGCCGAAGCAAAGAAACACCTCGGCAGTGTTGACGGTGTGCTTCACGCAATTGGTTTTGCCCCCGCGGTGTGTTTGGGCGACGACTTCATGGCTGCGCAGTGGAACGACGTGGCTGTTGCTATGCAAATTTCTGCCTACTCACTCAAAACGCTTGCAGATGCTTTTGTGCCGCTGATGTCAACGGGTGGAAGTTTTGTTGGACTTGATTTTGATAATACCGTTGCATGGCCTGCGTACAACTGGATGGGCGTCGCCAAAGCTGCACTCGAATCCACCAGCCGATATCTCGCCAAAGAACTTGGTGGAAAGAATATTCGCTGCAACCTCGTCGCTGCTGGTCCGATCAAAACAATGGCCGCAAAATCTATTCCTGGTTTTAAAACATTTGAAGATGTGTGGAGCGATCGCGCACCACTGGGATGGGATGTCAACGACTCGACTGCTGTTGCGCGCGCATGTGTCGCACTGCTGTCCGATTGGTTTCCGGCCACTACCGCAGAAGTGATTCATGTGGATGGTGGCTATCACGCAATGGGTGTGTA
>JBIHZV010000066.1:0-5624 GCA_044240275.1 Ilumatobacteraceae bacterium
GTGTATCTCGACATTTCGTCAGTGCCCGACTACGGGTTACTTGCGCATCAAAATTTGGACGACATGTTGTCTGGAGGTGGCGATCGCGAAGTGTTGGGCGCTGCACAAAAGCGTCACCCAGCCGACTTTGCGCTCTGGAAGTTTTCGAAACCCGGCGAACCAAGTTGGCCATCACCATGGGGTGAGGGTCGACCTGGGTGGCACAGCGAATGTGTTGTGATGAGTCTGCAATTGCTTGGTGAAGGTTTCGATCTGCATTGCGGTGGCGCCGACTTGCGTTTTCCTCACCACGAAAACGAACGAGCTCAAGCAGTTGCGCTGGGCAAGACATTTGCCCAGCACTGGATGCACAACGGATTCGTTGTTGACACTGAAGGCGAAAAAATGTCAAAGAGCCTCGGCAATGTCACCAACCTTGTCGACTTGGTGCAGCACTACGACCCGCGCGCATACCGCATGTTGTTGCTGCAAACTCACTATCGGTCACCGGTCAAGGTGGGTCAAGACAACATTGATTCGTCGGTTAAGTCGCTTGCCAATCTGGACGGATTTGCAGACCGAATGTCAAAAGCTGCACTGTCGGTAATGCCTGCTGATGCGGAAGTGATCGCCAAGTTTCGCGAGTTGATGGACAACGACATCGACACACCAAACGCAATGGCAATTATTTTTGACACCGTACGTCGTGCAAATATCGCAATCGAGTCTGGCGACACCAAAGTATGTGCAGAGCTGGCAACTGCGGTGCATGAAATGTGCAATGCGTTGGGCCTCATGTTGCGCAGTGGCGACGATATTGACGCAGCGATTGTTGAGCGCGCACAACAACTGGATAATGCTCGCGTGGCAAAAGATTTTGCAACGGCTGATGCGATACGTATTGAACTGCAAGCAGCCGGCTACGTGGTCGAGACCACCAAGGCCGGCACTCGCGTGCGTCGCGCATGACCGAGTCTCAAAAAACAACTCGCGAGCCATTGCCGCGCGGTTTTTGGATCATTTGGTCCACCGTCGCCCTCGACATGATTGGGTTTGGCATGGTTGCACCAATTCTTGGTCGTTATGCCGACCGATTTGGCGCAACTGGTTTTCAAGTCGGCATGTTATTCGCATCATTTTCGCTTGCTCAAATGATATTTGCACCAATTCTTGGTCGATGGTCTGATCGAGTTGGTCGCAAGCCGGTCATTGTCATCTCATTACTCGGCACAGCAGTTGGCAGTTTTATTACTGGTGCGGCCGGCGCACTGTGGGTGTTGTTTGCAGGCAGGCTTATTGACGGCGCATCGGGTGCAAGTGTCTCGGTTGCACAAAGTGCCGTTACCGACATCGGGTCTAAAGAGCAACGTGCGCGAATGCTCGGGTTGCTTGGCATGGCATTCGGAGTCGGCTTTGTATTCGGCCCTGCATTTGGAGGTCTTGCGGCTCTAGGTGGTGCGCATGTGCCGTTTTATCTTGCAGGTTGCTTGGCATTGGTTAATGCCGTTGCAGCGATGATTCGTTTGCCAGAAACACGTGATCTCGCACGCTCGAATGAAAAGCGCAAGACCGCAATCCCACTACGCAAACGGAAGTATGGCGCACTTGCCGCAGTCGGATTTTTTTCGATGTTCGCATTCTCGGGCTTCGAAGCAACGTTCTCCTTGTTTGGTGGTGCACGATTTAATCTCACGGAAGCATCAACGGCAGCAGTATTTCTTGGCATTGGTGCACTGATGTCGGGTGTGCAAGGCGCACTGATTGCGCCGCTCACGGCAAAATATGGTTCACTGCGCCTGATGCGCAGTGGGCAAGTGGCTGTTGCGATTGGCCTACTGCTACTCAGTGCGGCAGTTATTTGGCCAACACTGATTGTTGCATTGGTCATCATGGTGATCGGTGCAGGCATCTCGAGCCCATCGCTCACTGCGCTCGTTGCCAGCTCGGCCGATGACGATCGTCGTGGTGAAGCCCTCGGTATTCAGCAGTCGGCTTCGGCTCTTGCACGAGTGCTTGGCCCACCACTCGCTGGCCTTGCTTTTGATCACATCGGTATTGGTGCTCCGTTCAGTGTTGGTGCAGCGATCTATGTGATTGCAATTTTTGTGGCATTTACGCGAGTCAAATGAACGATCAGCCACACATGGGCTACGAGCCCTCGCTCGATGGCATTCGCGCATTCAGTGTGATCGCAGTGATGCTGTATCACGCAAACATCGCGTGGTTGCCTGGCGGATTTTTGGGTGTCGAGGTATTTTTTGTAGTTAGCGGTTTTCTCATTACGTCATTGCTCATTGAAGAGCGCGAATCGACTCAACGCATAGACCTCAAACAATTTTGGATTCGACGTGCGCGACGTCTTCTGCCAGCTCTCGTCGTAATGTTGTCCGCTACCGCTTTTTATGTGGCGTTTTACGCCACCGACTCAGCACCCGATTTTCGTCGCGACGTGTTGCCATCACTTGGCTATTTCTCAAACTGGTGGCAGATCTTCGCTGTAGACACCCCATATTTTGCTGCAAGTTCACTACCGGTGCTGCGCCATCTGTGGTCGCTCGCAGTGGAAGAACAGTGGTATCTCATGTGGCCGCTCTTGTTCACTTTCGTATTTGGAGCAAAGTGGATGCGCCCAAAAGTTTCAGGAATACTTTTACTTGTATGTAGTGCCGCAATCATGATTGCCACGGCACTTCGTTTTGTGCAAGATGATGAAACTCGCACCAACTTTTTATACCTCAGCACCGTCACGCGCTCGAGTGGTCTTTTGCTCGGCGCAGCAGTCGCGCTGTTGTGGCGACCATGGCGCAAAATCTCGCCATTGAGTTGGTGGAAATCGTCGGTAGCTGATGCTTTGGCGATCGTGTCTATCTCAGTAATCGGTGTACTGATGGCCACGGTGCACGTGTCCGATGCTCGGCTGTATCAGGGTGGCTTGGCCGCGACGACGGTTGCGTCTGCTGTGATCATCGCTGTAGTCATGCGGCCTCACGGTTTATTTGTCAAGAAGTTTTTCTCACAAAACTTCTTTGTCGAAATCGGTCGTCGCTCATACGGGTTGTACCTTTGGCATTGGCCCATCTTCGTTGTGGCTCATGCACGCGACTCGGGTACTCGCTTGGCCGTTGCGCTGGCACTCACCATCATCATCAACGAATTTGTTTATCAATTTGTCGAGATCCCCACTCGTCGTGGAGCACTTGGTAATTGGTGGCACAATCGACCACAATTGAGCGCTATGCATCGTCGACTCCCCGTGCTTATTGCTGCCGTAGTAGTCACGTCACTTGGCGTTACCGGCATCAAAGTAGTGGGCATTGAGGCTCGTGACGTTTCGATTGATACATCAAGTGCGAGCGTGATATTTGCAGTGCCAACGACAGTTGCCTCCGCATCCTCATTGCCTGCAGCATCAACGACATCAACAACGATCGCTACATTGCCGCGGAAGGTGGTGATTGTCGGAGATTCTCAAGCTCATTCACTAGCCATTAATAAACCGTCGGGCATCGAGAAAACTTTTGTAATCACCAATGGTTCAATTGATGGTTGTGGCGTTTACGACAGAGGTGTCGGCGTTGGTGGCACAAATGGAAATTTCCGCCGCAATTTTGCAAACTGTGTGGGCTTTGAAAAGAGTTGGAGTAAGTCGGCAACAAAAGCCAAAGCAGATGTGGCGCTCGTGGTGATCGGCGCGTGGGAAGTGCTCGATCTGAAGATCAATGGGTTTACGTTTGCATTTGATACTGCGCCAGCCGACACAATGTTTCGTACCCAAATGAAACGGGGCATTGATGCATTGCGTGCAACAGGTGCAACAGTTGCTCTTCTTGAAGTTGCGTGTATGCGACCTGTTGACTCTAAGGGCGGCCCGGTCCCCGCACTTCCGCAGCGAGGTGACGATATGCGTACAAGTCACCTCAATGAATTGATGCGCGAAATCGCGGCTCCGGAAGACGACGGAGTGTTTTTTGTCAACGGTCCGAAGGAATGGTGTTCGGATCCAAAAATTTCAACGAGCCTTTCCTATAGGTGGGACGGTGTGCACGCCTACAAGCCAGGTGCAAAACTCATTTTTGAAACGATCGCGAACTCGATTTTGCAACTGCCTGTTACGAAGTAGGACGCAATCCGGATCTAGCGAACGGGTAAACCCAATCCTCGGGCAATGGCATCGGCCTAAGCCCCATTCTTGGGACTTTTACTAGGATCTGAAAATGAGCCAATTCGCCGCTTTGTTTCAACCAATCAAGGTTGGTCGCCTGAGTTTGTCGCATCGCATCACGGTGCCGCCGCATGGTGCCGGCAATATGGTCGGATCAGATCGAGATTTTGAGGCGTATAAGTCCTACTATGTCGCACGCGTAGCAGGAGGAATTGATTGGGTTGGCGGTGGTCCGCTCTACGTCGCGAATCCTTTGCCACCTGGCTTTGAGCCGAGCGGTCTTGGCGCATACGGTCCAGGACTTTTTCGTCATCCTAAATTTGAGCAGCGGTTTCAAACTTTGATGAATGAAATCCACCTCGCAGGTGGTGTTGGCACGGCGCAACTTGTTTTACAGGGTGGCAAACCGTTGGCGCCATCCCAAGTACCGAGTGGATTGATGGATTGGAAGATCCCGCACGAAGTTAGCCCTGCGGAAATTCAATGGATCATCGATGAGTATGGCCATTCGGCTCGTATCGCAACCCTTGCAGGGGCGGATGCTATTGAGATTCACGCAAATCATGATGACATCATCCAGTTTTTCCTCTCGCCACGAACGAATCGCCGAAACGATGACTACGGCGGGACACCCGAGAATCGGCGACGCTTTCTTAAAGAGATTGTGGAAGTCATTCGTCGCCAGGCCGGTAGTGAGGTCACCCTCGGTTTGCGACTCTGTCTTGATGAACTCCTAGAAGACGGCTACGGACTCGACTATTGCGAGCACTTAATCGGAAAATTCACAGACGAAGGGCTCGTCGATTATTTCAGTGTCGATGTGGGAAATAATTGGGGGTCACCGTCTTATATCGCGCCGTTCACATTTAATGAGGGTCATTGGGCCGAATTAGCGGGACAAGTCAAGCGCGCTACACATCTTCCATTGATATACGTCGGTCGGGTGTCGACGCCAGAGCGAGCTGCAGAAATAATTGAACAAGGTCAAGCGGATTTGGTGGGAATGGTGCGGGCCAACCTTGCCGACGCCGAATTTGTATCAAAATTGAAGGCTGATCGTCGCCACGCAATTCGCCCCTGCGTTGGAGCAAACGACTGTATTCACAGAGTCGTTGTTGACGGGTTGCGATTTGGGTGTGCAAGTAATCCATTTGCTGGACAGGAGTCTCGTGGACCGTTGAAGCAGACAAGTTCAGCTCGCAAGGTGCTCGTCGTGGGAGGTGGTCCCGCGGGTCTGGAAGTCGCTGGGTTAGCTGCCGAGCGTGGTCATCAGGTCCAACTTTGGGAACAGCAGAACCATCTCGGTGGACAACTGGCCACTGCGGCGCTACTTCGATCAAACATGGCGTATCAAAGATGGATTAGCTGGCAGATTGGTCGTCTTGAAAGAGTTGGTGTCGAGGTGATGTTGAACCGAACCGCAAGTCTGGCAACAATCGCAGAACATAATCCCAGTGTCGTGGTGGTCGCAACCGGTGCCGTT
>JBIHZV010000132.1:0-17551 GCA_044240275.1 Ilumatobacteraceae bacterium
TTCGGTCAATTCGCCTACAAGAAGTTTCTGGTATCCCAGTTTGGATTCTTGCCAATAACGTACGACTATCCCAAGGTTCCTTCGTGGGTGCCATTTCTCAACAGTGCAGAAGGTGACTTCCTGATCAACTCTAATTTTCGTTGGTACTGGGTGAACATGCCGATAGCAATACTTTCGTTGCTCTTCCTTTCTAATGTGATTCGCACGAGCGAGGGCCGCGCGTTTGCTGCGGTGAAGGCTCGCGATAATGCTGCAAGTTTGGTGGGAGTCAATCCAGTTCGATCCAAAATGAAGGTCTTTATGTTGTCATCCGCCTTTGTCACAATGGCGGGAGCAATGCAGTCGTGGTATCTCGGAGCACGTGACGAGTCATCGTTTCCATTTCAGGTGACATTGAATTATGCAATCATGATCGTAATTGGCGGGTTCTCCTCGATCCTGGGGGCAATTTTTGGTGCGCTATTTTTCTTTGGTGCGCCAGAGTGGATTGACTGGATTCGCAATGAGGTGCCCGGACTTCGATCAATAGAATTTCTCGCCACGTACAAGTCGGAGATCAATCTTGGCGTATTTGGACTGTTGATTGTTTTTGTGTTGGTTCGTTCCCCAGAGGGACTATTTGGAATTTGGACGCGAATCAAGAATTACTTCATTAACTGGCCGTTCAGCAAATGAATACAAAGGCGTCGGAAATGTCCTCTCAACCAATTTTAGAAGTACGCAATATAGAGGTTCTTTACAATGGAGCTATTCGTGCTCTTAGTGGGGTATCAATTGTTGTCCCTCAGTCGGGTTTTGTCTCGGTGCTTGGAGCTAATGGTGCTGGCAAAACATCTCTTGTGCGGGCCATTACGTCAAACTTGAATATCGTGGGTGGTGAAGTCAGTCATGGTGATGTACTTCTCAACGGCGAGAAAGTGACCCAACTCACTGCGCGACAGATTGTCAAGTTGGGAGTTGCCCAAGTTCCCGAAGGAAGATTGGTGTTTGCTCGTTTGACTGTTGAGGAAAACCTGCTCTGCGGTGCCGCAACTCGCACAGATAAGAAGAGCATTGCGGAAGACATCGCAAGAATTTGGGACATATTTCCCCAAATCGCTAGTCGACAGAAAGATAATGCTGGTTGGTTATCTGGCGGAGAACAGCAGATGGTTGCGGTAGGCCGTGCTTTATTGAGCAGACCGAAGCTTCTGATTTGTGATGAGATGTCACTCGGCCTTGGACCACTTGTCGTAAAAGAAATATTTGATTTGCTCAAGAAACTGAACCGCGAAGATGGTTTGTCAATCTTGATGATCGAGCAGAATGCACGACTAGCTATGGAAGCTTCAAAACATGCTTATGTTATTGAGGTTGGGAGAGTGGTTATGGATGGTCCAACTGAGGAGCTTCGAAACAACCGAGATGTTGAAGATCTGTATCTAGGAGGAGCTGGCGAAGCTCGAGAAGTTTATGAATCAATCAAGCGGTTCCGAAGAAGGAAATAGGCGATGACAACAACTGATTGCGTTCTTGATGTACGTGGAGTTACGGTTCAATTTGGCGGTCTCCGTGCCAATGAAGACATTTCACTGGATGTGCGGCGTGGCGAGTTGTTCGCACTTATTGGGCCTAACGGTGCCGGTAAGACGACAATAGTTAACGCGATTACAGGTGTCTACCAGCCTTTGCCTGGCGGAATCATTAATTACACGGACGCCAATGATAAAACCACGAGCCTCTTAGGACTCAAGCAGCACGACATCGTGCGCTTAGGTGTAGCAAGAACATTTCAAAATCTCGGGTTGTATAGCGAACTTTCTGTCGTAGAAAACCTGATGTTGGGTCGTTATGTGCATCGCAAAACCGGTTTGATTCGGAGCGGTTTTATGACGCGTGCGGTGATCAAAGAAGAGATTGAGCAACGAGAAATTGCTGAAGAGGTTATTGATTTATTGAATCTGGAAAGTGTGCGATGGAAGAGTGCGGGTTCTTTGCCGTATGGCTTGCAGAAGCGGATCGAATTTGGTCGAGTTCTTACTATGCGACCACGCCTATTGCTGTTGGACGAACCTATGGCGGGAATGGCAGTCGATGAGAAGAAAGAAATGGTGCGATTTATTTATGAGGCGCTCAATCAACTAGATATTTCAATCTTGCTGATTGAACACGATATGGGGGTCGTGATGAGCATTGCCGACCGCGTCATGGTGCTCAACTATGGTCATCGAATCGCAATGGGGACTCCGGACGAAGTACAACAAGACGCTTTGGTGAGATCAGCATATTTAGGAGATTCATGACCCGCGCAGATTCGAACAACATGGGTTCACTTGTTCAAGCATTGGAACACCAGTCAACCTTAATTGGAGACAAGACAGCTCTTCTGCAGAAGGTCCGCGGTATTTGGGTTTCGCTTACCTGGAGTGAATACTTTGCAGCGGTTGCCGAGGTTGGTGAAGGCCTCGTGGAATTGGGGGTTGGTGCTGGCGATAAAGTCGTGACCCTTCTTGCTAATTCGACCGGATTAGCTTGCATTGATGTTGCTACACAGTCAATTGGTGCAGTCAGCGTTCCATTGGTAATTGAGACACGACCAGACGAAGTTTTGCGACTCATTGCCGAGTTGCAACCAAAAGCGATTGCAGTGCAGTCAACATCTTGGTTGGATCTTGTGCTTGAAGCGCGCTCAACCGGCTCGATCGGCAAAGACACAAAAATAGTTTTCGTTGACTCTGCTGGCTTGCATTCCTACGTAGAAGAATCACTTTTTTCGTACCAGGAATTGCGCAAGTTGGGTAGATCTCGCTTGCTAGAAACACCGACAGGGTTCAAGAAGCGATTTGCAGAAATTGACAAATCAATGGTTGCTACCTGTGTCGTGTCTTCTGGCAGCACGGGTGTGTCGAGCATTTTTTCATTTTCGCATTCGCAGGTTGTCGAGGCATCCCAATCCGTTGCTACGCAGTTTCCTTTGCGCGTCGGAGAGCTCATCTTGTCTCAGTGCTCTTATGCGGCTCCTGGTGAGCGTGCCATTTCAATCTATTCAGCATTATTTACAGGCGCAATTGTTGCATTTCCTGAAAGTCAAGACTCAGCGATCGATGCTGCATTGGAGATTTTGCCACATTTTGTGCATTCACCGGTTCAATTTCTGCAACAAGTTACAACAAAATCCCAACGAAGACTTGAACAGAATCATGGTCTGAAGGGATTAATCACGAGGCAGTGGCAGAAGTCAATAAAGAAAAGCAAGAATCAAAGAAGCGGTTTTATCGGAGATCTACTTGTGGGTCGTTTTCTGATCAAGTCTCTTGGCTTTCAGCGAAGTAGATGGATTATTTCAAGTGGCTCTCAGTTGCAAAAGAATTCAATCGATTTTTTTCACGAGCTTGGTGTCAATCTTGTTGATGTGTTCACAACATCTAGGTCGTTCGGGCCCGTTATGTTTGCGTCGTCAGCTTTTGGGCATTTTGATCAGTTGATGCCAGGTTTTGATATTTCACTCACAGAGCCAAATAAGCAGATGGTTTTAAGCGGGTCATCAATTTCCGCGACTGTTGGCAATCGAGTTACGACCAACGACTTGATAGAAATGTCAGACGATGTGATCCGATGGTCTGGGCATCCAGTTGTTATGGATAATCCGTGGAATTTGAATGACGTAGTCATTGAATCTAATGTCTGCATGTCAAAAGTGATCTCACGTGCAATCGTGTGTCATTCAAAAGCAGGTGGTCGCTCCCTTGTTATAGAAGTGGACCCAATTGCACTCACTGATTGGGCGACGTCTTTAAATGTTCCGTTTACCACCGTTGCTTCTTTGATTGACGTTGCATCTGCGCAAGAATTCATTAGCAGCGAAGTGCAAACCGCCCTCATGCGATTGTCGGACAAGATCGTGTTCGATTCATTATTGGTGATGCGTAGAAATATGTCTATCGTTGCGGGCGAACTCACGGCTACTGGAAAGCCGCGCAGGGCTGCCGCTAGTTCCATAGTTGACGGAGTAGTAATTACCAGTAAGTAACAAGATGGGATTCTGCCTCGTAGGCATATCTTGTGTAACTTCACGTGATCTAGTAAAATAACAGTGTTCGACATTCGTCGTCCCAATACATATAAATCGGGGGATTTATGATTAGCAAAAATAGAAGTAAGGCAATGCGTTACAAACTTGTGGTTGGAGCAATCGCAGGTTCGTTGTTGATGCCTGCATTTGCAGCCTCTGCAGCACCTTCGGTCTCTGCAGGTTCAGCTTGCAAAGTGATGAATAAGGGCGATAAAGCAAGTGGCTTGATCTGCATGCCAACTAAGGGTGACGTCAAGAAATTGACAATGCAGAAGAACGTTCCTGATAGTGACAAAGATGGTGTCACCAAGACATCAATCAAAATTGGTGGGATGGGTGACTTCACCGGTCCAACCGCATCAGCTCAGGCTTACAACATGCGTGGTCAAACCTCGTTCTGGGAATGGGTTAATGCCAACGGTGGTCTACTCGGCCGCAAGGTTGAGTTCATTGCCAAAGATGACAAGTACGTTGCAGACACTGCAACTGTCAACTTTGACAACCTCGTCAATACCGACAAAGTGTTGACTGTCTCAGGCATGGGTGGCTCGCACATCTCGGCAATTCTGGACAAGAAGATGGAATCGTATGGTCCAAACGGTTTAGTTCTCGTTGGAGCACACCAGACAACGAATGTTGAAATTATGAGCAAGAACTTTTTCTCTAACATGCAGGCATACGGAGACATTGCTGATGTCGCCGTGGCTAAGTGTTTGGAAGAAGTTGGCGGTGTTGCTGCCAACTTGAAAGTAGCTACTTTCGTGTTGGAAGTTCCATCGGGAGCCGAGTTTGCTGCTTACATGAAAAAGAAGGTCACTGAAAAAGGTGGTACGTATGTTGGTGGTGTTACTGCACCAGGATCAGCAACCGATCACACAGCGGCAGTTGCCAAGCTGAAGTCGATGATGGAATCTGGCGCAGTTAATTGCATCGGATTCCACGGATCCCCAGCCTTCGGCAAACTTTTCGCGGATGCAATGTCCAAGGCAGGTTTGGTGAACACTCCAATTCTTGGAATTCATGGTCTAGCAAGTCCGGTTATCTATGAATCAGCTCCTAAGGGAATCGCCAAGCAACTCTTGGGTATTCATGCATTCTCTGGAACTGGATCAGCTCCAGGACTTGTGGCAATTAAGGCCTGGATGACTGGAAAGCCATGGGCAGTTGACGTAGCAAACCCAAACTTTATTCATGGTTGGGTTGACGGAATGATTGTGAAAGCTGCAGTCGAGAAGGCATGGGCTACTGGCAAGGTGACGCGCGGTTCATTCCGCAAGGCCTTGAAGTCCAAGTTTGACACTCAGGGTTTGTCTTGCCCAATTGACTGGACGAAGGTTCAATACAGCCCTTGTGCTGCACCATTGAACTGGGTTGCTGGTCGTGGTCTAGAAGTTGACTCTTCATTCGCCTATTGGCAGAAGTTCCTCACAAGGAACTATTCACTCTAAGAAGTTCAAAGAGTACAAAAAGTAAAAAGAGTACGTAATAGAGGGGCCGGCTCCGTTCGGAGCCGGCCCTTTTTATATGCTTGGTTTGGTATTGATTTGCGGTTCTGTAATGAGAGTGGAGAATATTGTGCAACAACGCGTGAGCAAACAACAGGTTGCTATCACCTTGCCAGTAGAGGGAGGACTGTCCGCTGGTGAATTGGTAGCACTGGGCGTACGTGCCGAGCGCGAAGGTTTTCACTACGTTGTTTGCGGTGAAGTTGCTGGAGTCGACGCAACGGTGTTGCTGGGGGCAATTGTTGCTCAAACCTCCCAGATCAAGGTTGCTACGGGCATCATTGCCACAACTTTGCGCACCCCACAGCTTGCAGGAATGAGTTTTGCAACACTGTCATCGCTTGGACCCGGTCGTGTGGTTGCAGGTGTGGGCGCATCAAGCCCAATAATTGTCAATGCCTGGCATGGCAGACCGTTTGATAAACCCTTGCTTGCGACGCGCGAGTTTATAGAGGTGTTTCGAAAGGTAATGACACAAGAAAAGGTGTTCTATGACGGCGAAACTGTTTCGTCAAAGGGTTTTGCATTACAAGTAGACCCCGGTTCCAATGTCCCAATTTGGCTCGCTGCCATTAACAATAAAATGTTGCAGTTGGCGGGGGAGACGGCGGATGGAGTTTTTTTGACTTGGTGCCCTCCGGCAGAGGTCCCCGACCGCATGCTTCAAGTGAAGCAAGGAGCCTCCAGCGTCGGGCGCGATATTAGTGATGTGGAAGTGGTCTGTTCGTTTTGGGCATACGCAGGCGATGATCCTGCAACTGCTTTGGAGAGCGCACGAAGAGTTGTGCTCCAGTACGCAATGGTCCCCACCCACCAGCATGCGTTCGTGGAGACATTTCCGTCACTACAGGGTGCTGCAGAGGCATGGGCGGGAGGAGATCGTAAGACTGCTCTAGCGCTAGTTGATGATGAGGTTGTGCATCGGATGTGTGCGATTGGCAGTGCGCAACATGTGGCGAACCGCATTACCCAATATCACGAAGAAGGAGTAGATGTGGCGATAATTTTGCCCATCTCGTCTCGACCTGGTGATCCATCAGTGGCATCAAACACATATTTCAGTGTCGCCGAGGAATTACGTAAACGTAGAATAATTTCATCGAAACAGATTGAGGTGTAACAGCAATGGATATTGAAATTGGAGTGCCCGGACAGATAATGCCTCCGGCAGACAAAGCTATTGAAATGGCTAAGCGCAATGAAGCTGCTGGTTTTGATGCGATCTGGTGGCCATGTCATCTCATGGGTTGGCACAGTGACTCCGTGTGGACGGAAGACATTACTCCGTTAGCAAAGTACCAAAAGAACCCTCACGTCTATTTCGATCCACTCGTGATGATGGGCGCAGTCGCAACTCATACTGAGACAATCAAGCTTGGCGTAGTAGTGACAGACCTGATTCGCAGGCACCCTGCAGTTGCCGCCGAGATGATGCTCACTATCGATCACCTCGCAAAGGGTCGAGCTATCTTCGGACTCGGCTCTGGAGAGGCTATGAACGTCACGCCATATGGCATGGATTTCTCGTCACCTGTTGGCAAGTTGTCCGAGGGTATCGAAGTGATCAGGCGTCTCTGGCGTGCTGATGGCCCTATCGATTACGAAGGTAAGTACTTTCAACTGAAGGATGCAGTTCTCGGCCTTGACCCTTACCAAGGAAAAGAGCCAGAAATCTGGACTGCTGCGCACGGTCCGAAGATGCTCGCAATCACGGGCAGACAGGCCGATGGTTGGCTGCCAACAAAACTTGATACAGAGATTTATAAAGAGTCACTTTCCAAAATTCACACTGCAGCCAAAGAGGTGGATCGCGACCTTGACCATTTCACGCCTGGCCTTCTCGCCTACGTGCTTGTAGCGCCCGACGAAGAGACATTGCGTCGCTTGCAAGAACAACCACTCATTCGAGCCCTGATGGTGATGTTGCCACCTGATATTTTCCGTAAACTCGGTGTCGAGCCACCTGTCGAGGGATTTCATGGAATCATTCCAGCTGCTGTTGACCGCGCTGAGGCTTTGCATATTATTGATGCAATACCTCCTAAGGTGGTCGACTATTACTGTTTCTGTGGAACTCCCGAGCAAATTGCGGAGCAAATAGCCGAATATCACAAAGTCGGTCTTCGCCACGTAATTATGTGGAACATAACAGCGTTTGGCGATCCATCTCTTGCAGGATGGTCGTTTAAGGCATTGGATCAAATTAAAGAATATTTACATAACGCTTAACTCGCTGGAGGACAAATGTCAAACCGTCAAGTTGTTGAGAAATATTTTCAGTTTGTTGACAATGAAGATTACGATGCGTTGGAGAGCCTCTTCGCAAGTGATGCCATCTTGCATTCGGCCGGTGGAGGCGAACGCATTGGCATAAAGCGAATCATGAGCTTCTACAGAAATGTGTTTATAAAATTCCCTAAACACCGCGATGAGCCCACACGAATAATTGAAACAGCAGATGTGATTGTGGTTGAAATCGCTTTTACTGGCCAAAGCAATACGGGGGTCTCGGTTTCGTTTCCTGCCGTAGATGTTTTCGACTTCAAAGATGGGAAAATAAGCTCACTGAGTCAATGGGTGGACACCGCTGCTATTGAAACGATGTTGCGACCTAGCTAAATTTATTTTTGGTCCAGGCTTTGAAAAAGAGCATTGACGTCGTCAACTCCACCATCAACGCCAATGCGTTGCCCTGTCACATACGAAAAACTATTTGAAAGCAATGAAGCGACCACTCTTGCTACATCATCGGGGGTACATGCACGCTGAAAAGGGAAGAGGTTCTGAGCGTCAAGTGCATCGCTCTTTGACCCAGTCAAAACTTCGACGAGTTTGTCGCCCATGTCTGTAATTACTAGTCCTGGCGCGACGATGTTTACTCTCATGCCATTTCGAGATTCTTCCCGAGAGAGCGTGTAGGCGAGGGCCTCCATCGCCATCTTGCCCATGTTGTACGGGGCACCATTAGCGTGCATCGCGGTGACCTCCGCTGATGAGATAAATATGACATCCGAGCGTTTGTGAGTTCGCAACGAGTTGATCAGTCTGGATGTGAGGTCGTGTGGAGCCACTGCGTGCACTGCTAGGACTCTGTCAACTTCTGTCCGCTGGGTGTTGGCGACGCTCAAGCCCTTGCTGGCAATTCCTGCATTGTGAATGAGGATGTCTATGTCGCCAAGAAGCTCCAGTGTTGCTGAAGCGACCTTGGCGACTTCCTCTGCCACAGACAGGTCGCCTTGAACAAGTACTGCTCGTGAACCGTATGAGCGGATTTCGTCCACTACAGACTGGGCTTCATCAACACCTTTGCGGAAATTGACAGCCACTTCGCAACCAAGTTGACCAAGGGTTACGGCGATTGATCGTCCGATGCCTCGGCTCGATCCCGTAACCAAGGCGCGACGGCCAGAGAGGTCGTGGTTCGTAATAGTGCTCATGCGTACTGTTGGCTACAGTCGCACTGCAGCGTCAAGGCGAATCACGTCGCCATTCAGCATTTCATTTTCGAGAATGCTCTGTACCAGCTTCGCAAAGTCTGCCGGTGTTCCCAGCCGCTTGGGGAATACATTGAGGTCCACCAAGCTCGCTTTACGTTTTTCATCGACACCAGCAAGCATTGGTGTGTCCATGATCCCTGGGCAGATTGTCATTGCTCTGACCCCAACGTCCGATAAATCTCTCGCAAGACAAAGTGTCATTGCCAAGATTGCGCCCTTGGATGCCGTGTAAGCCGCTTGTCCTTTTTGGCCCTCGATAGCAGCAATTGAGGAAACATTAATGATGATGCCCCTTTCGCCACTCTCTCCTGGTTGGTTCTTGGCCATTTGTCCAGCTGCTTGTCGCATCACGTCAAAGGCACCAATCAAATTGATTTCAATTGTCTTTCGGAAGAGATCAAGACTAAACAATGTCCCATCTCTGCCTACCATGCGTTGGGCTGGGCTAATACCAGCGCAATTGATGTTCGCATTTATTGTTCCCATTGATTCGGTTGCGAGTGCGATAGCGCGCTCAACTTGTGCCGAGTCTGTTACATCGCAACTCGCAAAGGTGACACGAGAACCGAGTTCTTGGGCGAGTTGTGCGCCTTTCGAACTTTCTAGGTCAATAATTGTTACGGAAGCACCATGCGCTGCGAGAAGTCGTACAACTCCTTCTCCGAGTCCTGAGGCCCCTCCAGTTACAAGGGCGCGAGCATTTTCTATTTTCATGTTGGTTCAACTTTCTTGTTGGCTTATTTTTACTTTAATGATCAAATCCGAGTTCATTACAGATTGAATCTCGCAGATGAAATTTTTGTATTTTTGTTGATGACATCGGCCATTCATCTACAAATCGAACGTATCTAGGAATTTTATAGCTTGCAATGTTTCCCTTGCAAAAGTCAATGATCTCCTGCTCGGTTGCGTGCATTCCTGGGTTTAACTGAATGAACGCGGCAACAACTTCAACGTACTTCTCATCAGGAACCCCAACCACAGCTGCGATGCTCACAGCGGGGTGAGTTGTAAGAAAGCCTTCAACTTCAACGGACGCAACATTCTCACCACCCACTTTCAACATGTCCTTTAAACGCCCGAGGAATCGAAGGCAACCGTCCGCATCAACCGCTCCAAGGTCTCCCGTTTTAAACCAGCCATTCGCATCAACTCCGAGATCTGCTGGATCAACTCCGTCGTAGCCGTCAAAAATCGAGCTTCCACGAACTACGATCTCGCCCCGAACATCATGCTCAACTTCGTTTCCAGTATCGGGGTCGATGATTCGAATGTCGATACCGGGGTATGCAGGACCTTGATTGCTGACACGGCTCTCTAGGGATGCTTCCGGCAGGTTCATTGATAGTGAGCCCGCTGTCTCCGTCATGCCATACCCGCCGATTTGGGTTGTATATGGCATCTGGTTCTGCATTTTTCGTAGCGTCTCCGTTGGTGCAACGTTGAAGATAAGCCGTAGATAACGAAAGCTCTCGGGGGTGTAATCGGGTGAGTTGAGTAACGCCTGAGTGATAGTTGGAAATGCCGCAAACATTGCTGTTACACGCTCATCTTGAAGCATTGTTAGTAATTGGCTTGGCTCAAAATGCGTAATAGAAAGCCATGTACCTTTGCAGTTCAAGACTGTGAAAAGCGTTTGTGTAGCACTGGAATGGAACATTGGCAGCGGCAACAAATAACGATCTTCGCCAGTCATTTTCATGATCTGTGCGGATACAAGCCCTTGGCGCATAAGTATTTCATGAGCAAGTGGACAAGCTTTTGGCATTGCTGTGGTTCCCGAAGTGTAAAACATGACCGCTGTGTTTCGCACTGAGACACCTGCGAGTCTGTGGTGAACTTCTTCATCCGAGATCATTTGAGCAGAGGCTTCAAACTTATTGCCTGAGAGAAAGCCTGCAACATTGTTTGTTCCAAACAGAACACAGAAATCCAAATTTGGGTAGTGGTCCAAATTAAGACCTAGTCCGGTTGCTGATTGATTGAGCCCTGGGACTGCCTCGTGGAGCAACTCTGTGTAGTTCGTAAATTGGTCAACTATGTCATTGGTGAAAATTGCTTTGACTCGCGAGTGTGAAATTACGTGAGCAAGTTCTCGTGCCTTAAAGCGGGCATTCAGCGGCACAATTGTTGCACCCGCGTAGGCAATTCCAAAATATAGTTCTGCGTACTCCATGCAGTTAGGCATGAGCACTCCAACTCGGTCGCGTGGTTGGATGCCGTTCGCTATGAGTGCTTTTGCGATACTCATTGCGCGATGATGCATTTCAAGATATGTTCGTCTTGTTGTTGGGAAAACAATGAGATCGCGGTTTGGGCATTCGACAACACCATCAATGAGAAGACTGCCCATTGACTTCACAGAAGGGCTAGGCGGTAATATGATTGCGTTAGAGATCACGAAACGAAAATAGCAGACAAGTCGTTCGACTGTGGTGCCTGTCAAATCGGTATTTATTGATTGTGCGATTGGTTAAATAGAAAGGTTTTCACACATGGACGTAGCGATATATCTGGATCTACGAAACCCACCCCAGTGGCGCAGAGATTGGGCAGAGCACTATCAGAGAAACCTTGAAATTGCGCGGACGGCAGATCAGATGGGCATTGCAGAGATCTGGTTGTCGGAGCATCACTTTTTCGAGGACGGTTACCTTCCCCAGCCACTGACCTTTGCGGCTGCCGTTGCGACTCAGACAAGTCGTGCTCGGATTGGCACGGCGGTTTTATTGCTTGCACTCCGCAATCCCTTGCTCGTTGCAGAAGAAACCGCAATTATCGATATTTTGAGCAATGGTCGATTTGATCTTGGGGTAGGCGCGGGTTATCGGATTCCCGAATTCAATGCGTATGGGGTTGATATCGCTTCACGATATGAAATTATTGAAAAGAACATAGTTGAGGTGAGAGATTGGTGGAGTGAGGGCAAGATGACACCTCCTCCGATCCAGAATCCAATTCCGATTTGGGGAGGCTTCTTCGGACCTCGCGGCGCGAAAATGGCTGGTCGTTTAAACATTGGTCTTCTTGCTGCATCTCAGGACGTCTTGAGCCCTTATCAAGAAGGGCTACTTGAAGGCGGCCACAGCGTAGAAGATGCGCGTATGCGAGTGAATGTCGAGCTTGTTCTATCGCTCGATCCGGAAGCGACCTGGGCCAAGATTGCCCCATATGTGAGCTATCAATGGACCTCGTATCGTCGGTACATGGCAGACGGAACTGGCCGCCCTGAGCCAAGGGTTGTTGACGCTGATTCTTTGCGATTGCCGACAAAAGACGGTGGGCCTCCTCGGTTTCAGGTCCTTACCCCGGAAGATGCCGCTGAGTACATAAAGTCAACGTACGCCGGTCTGCCACTTGAGCAGGTGTACATCTGGGCAAGCATCGCAGGAATGCCTGACGATGTCGTTGATCATCACGTTGAACTCATGTGCACTCGACTCGCGCCATTGCTCAAGGACGCATAGTCCACAACTCTTAGTGAACTTGGACGGACTTTCCGTTCTTGTCAGTGAGTGATATTGCCATCATCGGGCAACTTCTCGCCACTGCTAGGAGCTGCTCATCGGTTAAATCGCTTTCACCGGATTGAAGTTGTGCGACGAATTCTTCGTTGAGAGCAAATGCTTCAGGGAACTCCGCAACACAAAGTTGATGGCTCATGCATAATGAGCTTTCTATACTCACGATCAGGGTGCGTGGCATCAGAGTTTTCCTCCATGGGTGACGTGTAGTTCTTTCATTCCTCTCGCAGACAAAATTGGAACCCAGGTGACATTTTGATTCACTAATTTAAGGTCCGGCAACCTTGTGAAAATTTTTTCGAGTGCAATTTTTGTTTCAATCCGAGAAAGTTGCGCTCCGATACAGGTGTGGATGCCCTTGCCAAATGCCATGTGCGGATTTGGGTGACGAAGAACATCGAAAGATTCTGGGTTTTCGAACTTGAGTGGATCTCGATTTGCAGCGGATAGACAGAGAAAAACACGTTGGCCCGCTTTGATCAAATTATCGTGCAGAGTGAAGTCTTGTACAACCCACCGATGGAGTACTTTTATGGATCCTTCAAAGCGCAATACTTCTTCTATCGCGGTCTTCATGATCTCTGGATTCTTGATCACTTTTTCTAACTGATCAGGATGCTGCAACAACGTCGATACCGCAGTGGCGATGAGGTTCGTCGTGGTCTCATGACCAGCGAACAAAATCAAGGCGCACATTGACTGGATCTCAGCATCCGTGAGAGGCGCGTCGTTTCCTTCAGCGGAATTGACGAGCGTGCTGATCAGATTGTCCTCAGGCTCCAATCGGGCCTTTTCGATGAGGGTTTGAAAGTACAGAGACATTTCATCAAGGGCAGCTAGAGCGCGCTTGTATCGGTCGTCGCGCAAGTCGCCACCCGCTCCAAATGCGATGAGCGCTAATTCGTCAGACCAGTTTTTAAACTTTTCTCGGTCGGTGTAGGGGGCACCAAGCAGAGCGCTAATAACTGCTGCTGGCAATAAGAAAGCAATATGTCCAATGAGGTCGGTCTCGCCAGATGCAATGAACTTGTCTATGAGATCATCGGTTATTCGTTCAATTTCCGTCACCAATTGGGCTATGCGCGCGGGCCTGAAAGCCGGCGTAACCAAGTGTCGCAATCGGGAGTGTGCTGGGGGATCGGTGGTCACCATCCAATCGCCAATCAATTTTAAAACTGAGTCAGACTGCGTTGAGGATGTGCTGGACTTTCCAATCATCGGGCGAACTCGGTCAGACGAAATTGCCGGATGGAAGAACAATTCAGAAACGTCGTCGTAGCGGCTAATTATCCAAGCGTGGTGCCGATTACTGTAAAAAACCGGGTGATCTTGTCGGATTTCAGAGAAGATCGGATGTGGATTTTGGAGGGCTTCGGGTGACAGTAGATCGATGTCAAATGTAGTCATATATATACATGGGGTTTTATGTTTGTGTTAACCCCCTCCTGGATGATATTCTACTATCCGTTCAGTCAAAGTGTCAAAATGGGATTCTCAACGGAAGAGGGGTGTAAGGGTGGCCGACTACGACGTCATTGTTATTGGTGGAGGTGCTGCAGGGCTCAGCGCTGCAGGCTTGCTCGCAAAGGAGGGGAAGAAGGTTCTTCTTCTCGAAAAGTCCAACTATTTCGGTGGACGGGCATCGCAAGTAGACGATGAGGGCTTTCGCGTAAGTCTGGGCGGGCATCTCATGGAGGATCCGGGATCCGGAATTATGAGAATTGCAAAAGAGATTGGTCATTCAATTGAGGTTGGACCGATCTCTACAAACATGGCGGTTTGGGATCATGAAACTATGAAGTGGGGAAGTATCCGAGATCGTTACTCGGGTGCAAATCGGACTGACCTGAAGGCTGTTATCAAGGTTCTTGAGGAAACACCATACGAGGCTTTTGAAGAATGGGATGATCGCCCTTTGCGTGATTGGCTCAATCAGTACACCAAAGATCCAGGCGTTCACGACCTTTTTGAATTCACCACTTTGCTCGAATGTATGACAGAGCGCTGGCATGAGCATTCTGCATCAGACAACCTGTATGTACGAAAATTGCATTATGGAGAGGCAAAGAAGGGGGGATACTCGTTCTGGCCTAAGGGTGGTTGGGACGGAATTTTTGCTGGTCTTGCAGCTGCTGCGAAGGCACGTGGAGCAGAAATTCATCTTGGCAAAGGTGTATCACGCGTTCTTGTTGAAAACGAAAAAGTAAAAGGGGTATTTGTGCCTCGTGGTGCTGTTCTCTCGAACACGATGTGGGAAGAAGATCTCATTACCGCTGACCATGTGATTTCCACAGTTGGTGTTTGGAACGTGCTTGACATAGTCCCTGAGGACGTCCTGCCTGTTTGGTATGCAGAACAAATTAAGTTTTTAGCTCAGGACAAATTCCGTCTTGCCCTAATTGGTCTGCAGATTGGTCTTGAGGAACCATGTCCAATTCTTGATCGACAAGAGTTGTCGGCGTATCTTCATACTCCTCGAGCACGGCTTTCTGGGTTCTTGTTTGAACAAACCGCTATGGATCCAACTACAGCACCCGATGGCATGTTCTTGTACACGATGGGTGGAGTGATACCTGGATCGCGAGGCCGTGATCAAACATGGTTGCGCAAGACGATGGATGATTATGAAGCAGACATGACAGACATGTACCCAGGATTTGAAAAAGCAGTGTGGCGACGACGCTCCCTCATTTTCAATCCGCCATTTGGTGTTGTGCAAATGCCAGGGCTTGTTGGAAAATATCGCCCACACTGGAGAGCACCAAACGTCGAAGGTCTGTGGTTCGCTTCTGAAACCTTTAGAAGTCGAATGATCGGCACTGATCGTTCTGCCCGTGCAGCGTTGACCGTGGTGGAAGAAATTCTTGGTCGGAGGCTCTGGTCGATGGATGAAACGTGGCGCTACTGAGCAGGTCAGTTGATCCAACAAATCTGCGGATGGATCGCCGCCAAGAGTTGATTGATGCTGCATCGCAAGTTTTTTACAAAAAAGGCTATGCCGACACGACTTTGCAAGACATTGCAAACTTAATGAATTTCACGAAGCCTGCTATTTATTATTACGCGAGTAGTAAAGAGGCTCTATTCCTGGAATTTTATGAGCAGGTTGTGAACGGCGCGATTGAATCAGCTAAGGCAGTCCTTGAAGTAGAGCGTTGCAGCAAAGCCATTTTTACAAAGCTTGTAGAAAGCCATATTCACACACTGCTAGACAATGTCCAAGCGAACTCAGTGTTTGACGTTGCTCAAGGTTCATTGTCAAGCGAAACACAAAATCGTATGTCAGAACTTGCCGACGAATACACGGCTATTTTCAAGAAAGTTTATGAGCAAGGTATGAAGGATGGACTCTTGGCAAATCAGAATCCCGCGCTTGTCGTCAACTTGATTCTTGGAGCTTGCAACTCTGCGCATCGTTGGTACGACCCAAATGGCAAACTTGGCGCTTCCGAATTTGCTCACACCATCGTAAGCGTTTTTACGTTAGGGGTTTATCCGCGCGAGTAGGGTGCCGCGTTTGATCGATTTTCCCGGAGTTTCCAAAAGTTCGGATACCACTCCAGCGATACCTGCGAGTATCGCCGTTTCCATTTTCATTGATTCCATGAGTGCAATTGTTGTCTCGGCTGTGACGACCGTTCCTGCTTCGACTGCGTATCGAATCAATGTCCCATCCATCGGAGCAATTGGGCCGACGGGAGCCAACTGTCGGTCACTGTCACCCAACGAAAGACCCAAGAACTGATTGTTACTCTCATGTCCTGGGGAGAGTTGCTGGTCGCCTGTTGGCACAAGTAGCAAAATCGGACCGGTGCTGGTGTCAATCTGGACCATGTCGACAGATTGTTGCTCTACGTGAGGACTCGAAACAATCTCTGGTACTGACCATTGTTGCAATGACGATATGTCGATGTGGCCTTCGTCGACCATGGTTGTCCAGTGGCTTCCTTTGATGAAGGCGTCATGTTGCAAAACAAGAACATCAAAGTCGACAGTCGTCGGAATTCCGTTAATCGAGAATTCTTGAGCCGATCGGAGCATTCGAGCGATTGCTTCGGAGCGAGAGTTGCCGAAGACAATGATTTTGCCAATCATCGAATCATAGAAAGGGGTAACTTCGGAACCATTGACAACTCCGAAGTCATTGCGCACTTGCATCCCTTGAGCGAGATTGAGTTGGGAGATCGTGCCTGTGTGTGGTCGAAAACTATCTGCAGGATCCTCTGCGTTAACACGAAATTCAATGGCGTGGCCGCTGAAGTGCACATCCTGCTGGCTCAATCCGATGGGGAGACCTTGCGCAACTCGAAATTGCAGGGAGACGAGATCAAGGTTTGTAATCATCTCTGTCACTGGATGCTCTACTTGGAGACGGGTGTTCATTTCTAGAAAGTAGAAGTCATGTGTAACTGGGTCAACCAAAAATTCGGCAGTGCCTGCACCGAGGTAACCAACAAATGCCCCAAGCTTCCGAGCTGCTTCTCGGATTTGGAGAGTCACATTCTCTGGCAGAAAAGGCGCAGGTGCCTCTTCGATGAGTTTTTGGTGGCGACGCTGTACGGTGCAGTCACGGGTTCCGAAATCCAAAATCGTTCCGTGTGCATCTCCCATGATTTGAACTTCAACGTGGCGAGACCGCAAGATAAAACGCTCAATGAAGACGTCTGAGCGACCAAAAGCCGATTGGCTTTCCCGTTGTGATTGATCAATTGCGTCTGTGATTTGTTCGTATTTTTCGACTACGCGCATTCCACGTCCACCACCACCGTGAGCTGCTTTGACCACGACAGGAAGACCGAGTTTTTCGAGATCTCGGCGAGTCGGCGTAGACCCTTCTTTGATCAAGAGACCTGGAACAACGGGGATGCCTGCGTCTTGGGCAAGTTCGCGTGCTCGCCGTTTATCTCCGAGATCTGCCATAACAGACGGAGTCGGACCAATGAATATCAGTCCGGCTTTGGCTACGGCTGCTGC
>JBIHZV010000124.1:0-5456 GCA_044240275.1 Ilumatobacteraceae bacterium
AGCGGCCAGTGCCCGTAGCGAAGTTTGCTTTTTCGGCTATCTCGACCAAGTCAAATGTGAGCGCGCCCGTGTCGCGACGTGCCAAGAATGCTGTGGCGACAATGCCGACGAGCATGAATGCCGAGCCGGCCATGGTGTACAAAAAGAATTTGGTCGCGGCATAGACACGCTTTTCGTAACCCCAGCCACCGATGAGGAAATACATCGGCACCAACACGATTTCGAAAAACACGAAGAACAAAAACAGGTCGAGGCTAAGGAAACTACCCATGACACCGGCCTCGAGCAACAGCATCCATGCCAAATACGACTTGTGACCGTGGTGCGGATCGATACCCACGATGACGAGCGGGAATAACACGCCGGTGAGCACGACCATAAACAGCGAAATACCGTCGACACCTAGATGCCAGGAGATGCCCCACTCACTGATCCAGGAATGCTTTGACACGAACTCGAAACCCGCTGCACCAGTAGGAAATTTGATGAGCATCCACACGGACATTGCACCAGTGGTGACGCTCGATACGAGCGCAGCAAGCTTGACCCACTCGTCATGTTTCTTGCTCAACAATGAAACAAGGATTGCGCCAAGTAGCGGCACCAACACAAGCATCGTAAGGATCGGGAAGCTTGCTGTGGTCATTGCGGCTGAAGCAAACATCAGATAAGCCCCCTCAACACAAACCACGCCAAGAGCACAACAACACCGACCGCGATGATGGCCGCGTATGCACGAACAAAACCGTTTTGACTCTTGCGCACTTGGCCAGCCACTGTGCGCACAATCGTGGCCGTGCCATTGACTGCGCCGTCGACCACATGTGCATCAACCCACGCAACGCCATTAAACAACGCGTTACCCGGGCCACTCACCAACCTGGCTGCAGTGGCGTCATAGTTCCATGCCTGCTCGAGAATCTTTGGCTCAACGGCCTTGACCTTGTGCTTGGCATACACCGCAAAGGCCGCAATAATGCCGAGTGTTGCAACGACTACAGCAACACCAAGCAGCAAGTATTTGTTTTGATATGCCCAAGTTTCCTTAATGTGGGCCTCTGACTCTTCGACAACCGGAGCGAGCCAATGTTCCAAAAAGGCAGTCTTTTTAGAGAACGGCAACTGCAGCGCGCCACCGACAATGGCAAGACCCGCAAGCACGACAAGCGGCATCAACATGATGCGCGGACTCTCGTGGGGAGTGAAGTCGCCATGTGCGCCATTTTCGGCAGCGTGATCATTCCACTTTGCCTCACCATAAAACACCATGATCACTTGGCGAGTCATGTAATACGCCGTCAACAATGCAGTGACCACTCCAACGACATACAACCCGCGGTTGTTTGCATAGACGTAGAGCAAAATTTCGTCCTTCGACCAAAAGCCTGCAAATGGCGGCACACCAGCAATGGCAAGCCAGCCAACAATAAATGTGATGGCGGTAACCGGCATCACTTTGCGCAATGCACCCATGCGGCGCATGTCTTGCTCGTGGTGCATGCCATGGATGACCGAGCCCGAGCCGAGGAACAACAGAGCCTTGAAGAATGCATGAGTGATCATGTGGAAAATGGCGGCGACGTAAGCGCCAGAACCAATCGCCAAGAACATGAAACCGAGTTGCGAGACCGTTGAGTACGCCAACACTTTCTTAATGTCATTTTGTGCAACAGCAACCGTTGCCGCATACAAAGCAGTTGCAGCACCGATGCACGCAATGACCATTGGTGCCCACGAATAGGACTCGTGCAGCACTGGGCTCATGCGCGTCATCAAAAACACACCAGACGTCACCATGGTTGCGGCATGGATGAGTGCCGAAACTGGTGTTGGGCCTTCCATTGCATCTGGCAACCAGAGATACAACGGCAACTGCGCGCTCTTGCCACATGCGCCAACAAACAACAACATCGCAATGGCCGTCGCAGTCACTTGTGCAAGCGAACCAGAATGTGCAGCCTCGTTAATACCATCGTATGAGAGCGTTCCTGCTGCGCTGAATGCCAAGAACATTGCGGTCATCACACCAAAGTCGCCAATACGGTTCGTGACAAAAGCCTTCTTGCCTGCAACTGCAGCAGAGTCACGAGTGTGCCAGAAAGAAATGAGGAAGTACGAGCAAGCGCCAACACCCTCCCAACCGAGGAAGGTTACGAGCAAGTTTTCGCCAAGCACCAACATGAGCATGGAGAACACAAACAAGTTGAGGTACAAGAAAAACTTTGAAAACTTTGGATCGCCGTGCATGTAGCCAATGGCATACAGATGAATCAGCGAGCCGATACCCGTGATGAACAGCGCCATCGTGATCGACAACGGATCCGCCAACAACGCCATGTCAACTTGCAGTGAGCCGACTGGCAGCCACTTAAACATCGTTACTACTTGATGGCGCTCTTCTGCCGGGCGTGAAAGCAGATTGAAAAACACTGAGACCGTAATGAGGAATGACCCGATGGTCATGAGCGATGCAAGCCAACCAGCCTGAGGCTCGCCCAAGCGTCGACCAAAAACCATGATCACAAGTGCGCCGAATAACGGCAACACGGGCACGAGCCAGAGATGATCGATGAAAAAACCAGTCACGGCTTAGCCCTTCAACTCTGCAAGGTCGTCAACCGTGATGCCACTGCGTCGGCGCATAATCGCAACGATGATGCCTAGGCCAACCACTACTTCTGCTGCTGCCACCACGAGCACAAAGAACACGATTGCTTGGCCATCAATGTCATTGAGCCTGCGTCCAAGGGTCACAAATGTGAGGTTGACTGCGTTGAGCATTAATTCGATGCACATAAACATGACAAGTGGATTGCGACGTACCAACACTCCAACGGTGCCGATTGTGAACAGCACTGCCGACAACACGAGATACCAGGTTGTGGTTGGAACTACGACGAGTGCGTTCATGACTTACCTACCGTGTGACGGCGCATCAGCAGCACGGTGCCAACAACTGCAACGACCAGCAAGATCGAAGTGATTTCAAAGGCCATCACATAGTCAGAAAAAATGGAAGAAGCTAATTGCTGAATATTGGCATCTGGATTGTCGCCAGCGACATTGCTCGCAATGCCCTCACCCCGCGACAGAACCGAATCGGCGCCGGTGTAAATGGCCGCTGCCAATAATCCGAGCAAACTCACACCAACGACTCCAGCAATCCAGCGCTGTCCAGCAAGTGGTTCGGTCTTCAGGTTTTCGACCTGGTCGACACCCAACAACATGATCACGAACAAGAACAACACCACGATGGCGCCGGCATACACAATCACTTGCACTGCGGCCAAGAACTCGGCTTGTTGGGCCACGAACATCACGGCGATTCCAAACAATGTGAGAACCAAGCTGAGAGCAGCGTGCACTGGGTGCTTGCGCAACACCACACCGAGTGCGCCAACAATGATCATGGCTGTCGCACAAACAAAAACGAAGAGTTCCATTAGTCGCTGCTCGCCTCTGGGGCACGCACGCCATAGCCAAGCTCGCCGCTCCAGCCCACTACTCCACTAAACGATGCATCACCAGACGCGGCTGTTGCGCGCATCCAGCCCGATGTGTTTTGATCTTCGCCAGGACGCCAGTCTTCCCATGGCATGTGCTGTGGTTGACCATCATCGCCCACCAACAATTCGTCCTTGGTGTAAATCGCATCTTGACGATTGGTGAAAGAAAACTCAAACAACTTTGATTCAGTGATCGCTTCTGTTGGGCATGCTTCGACGCACAAGTCGCAGTGAATGCAGCGCAGATAGTTGATCTCGTAAATCCAACCAAAGCGCTCGCCTGGCGAAGTTGGATTGTCGGGATCGTTGTCGGCGCCGCGCACATGAATGCACTTTGCTGGACACACGGCAGCACATAGCTCGCAACCGATGCACTTTTCCATGCCGTCTTCGTAACGGTTGAGAACGTGACGACCATGCAAACGCTCCGGTTTGTCGATCTTTGCGTCCATCTCTTGCGCACGATTACTTGCTTCACCGCTCTTCGACTTGTTGATCGACTTGCGGCGCACGCGACCGCCCGAATATTGGGTGGTCACCTGATTTTTCTTACCGCGCTGACGAGCGGTAACAAGGAAGCCTCCGAAGTAACCCATTAGAACATCGACCCTTCGGTTTCGCGCTGCTTGGCACTCACTTTAAATGCCGCTTGCAACAGCGCATAGCTAGCACCAAGCACAGCGACCGAAATTACGGTAACAACGTATGTATTCCAACCCTGGTCACGACCAAGGCGCTGTGCTGCGATCAACATAAACCATCCAAGTGATGCGGGGATCAACACTTTCCAGCCCAAGTCCATCAACTGGTCATAGCGGAAGCGTGGAAGCGTGGCTCGCAGCCAGACATATATATAGAGGAACACGAGCACTTTGGCAAACAGCCAAATGGTGCCCTCAATGCCGTTTGGAATAAACGGAATATCGAGAACTACACCACGGAACGAGATGGGCTGTGGACCACCAAAAAACAGCGTGACGATCAGCGCGCTCATAGTCACGGTATTCATGAACTCTGCAAGATAGAACAACGCAAATCGGATGCTCGAATACTCGGTGTTAAAACCACCAACCAATTCCTGCTCGGCTTCCACCAAGTCGAATGGAGGGCGATTCAGCTCGGCCGTTGCTGCGATGAGGAAAATTACGAATGGCACGACCCCAGTAGCAATCACATTCCAGTTACCAATCGAATTTTGTGCCGAAACAATTCCGCTCGTTGAAAGTGTGCCTGTCACCAAGAAAACTGTGCCGAGAGAAAGACCAAGTGCAGCCTCGTAACTGACCATCTGTGCCGAAGCGCGTACCGAACCCAAGAGCGGGTATTTTGAACCGCTCGACCAGCCAGCCAACATAATGCCGTAAACAGCAATGGCCGAGATAGCGAGCGCAAACAACACGCCAACAGGTGGGTCTGCAAGTTGCACGCGAGTTGTTTGACCAAACCATGTGACAATGCCGTTATTGCCATCGCGGAAGTCGCCGCCGAGCGGAATAATTGCAAACGACAAGAACGCTGGAACGAACGATAGAAACGGAGCGAGCTTAAATACAAAGCGGTCCGAACGTTCCGGGATGAGGTCTTCTTTGAAGAACAACTTGATGCCATCAGCAAGTGTTTGCAACAAGCCAAATGGACCAGCCTTGTTTGGGCCGATGCGGTTTTGCATACCCGAAATCACTTTGCGCTCAAACCAGACCATCAACATCGTTGCTACAAGGCCCGTCACGAACACAGCGAGCACTTTGAGGATCACAATGATGAGCGGTGTCCACAGCAAATCGCCATTGAGCATTGGATCGATTGCGAACAAAGAAGAAACCAAGCCTGTCATTACATCTTCTCGATCTTGAGATCAATGACGTCTTTGGTGACGTCCAATAACTCGCGCACATCGGAACCGCCCAAATTGATTGGCAACCAAGCGGTGCCGCGCAACACATCGACAGA
>JBIHZV010000067.1:0-5361 GCA_044240275.1 Ilumatobacteraceae bacterium
TCGTCGGTCTTTTTGGCTACTTCTTTGACCAGTTCGGCGCCAATGCGCTCGTATGGGTCTTCGAGGTCGATCTCTTTGGCGATCGAAACACCGTCATTGGTGATCGTTGGAGCGCCCCATTTTTTGTCGAGCACCACGTTGCGACCTTTTGGTCCGAGGGTGACACGAACGGCATCTGCCAGTTTGTTCATCCCGTTTTCGAGACCTCGGCGAGCTACTTCGTCAAAAGCGATGATCTTGGACATGTCATTTCCTTCCGAAAAACCTATGTTGATAAGCGTTAGCACTCTACCGCCGAGACTGCTAACTCAAACGGGGAGACCACCCACAGGTAGCTCGTGATCTAGCGAATCTTGTTGAGCACCACGTCTGTTCGGGTTTCGGTGGCACCTTCACGCTGCAACCAGCGTAAAAATGCGTCCAGGCCAGCCGTTCCATCGCAAGCCACTGCAAGGGTTACGTCGGATTCGCCAGTCACATGAGCAGCCCACAACACGTCGTCACGCTTCATCAGGGCGTCGTCGAACCCTTGGGTGTGGGCCATGCGGGCATCGATCACTGCTTCGAGCGTGCGGCCCAGGGCTGCCTGATTGATATCGACCCTAAAACCCTTGATCACACCGGCTTTGGTGAGCCGGCGCACTCGCTCGGCCACGGCATTAGGGGAGAGATGCACCTTGTCTCCGAGCATCTGCCATGAGATTCTGCCGTCATTTTGCAGAATACTGAGGATTTCTCTGTCAATCTTGTCTATCGCCGTGATTTCCGTTGCCATATGCCCCATTGTGCCACAAGATCAACGGTTTCGGTTGCTTATTACGCGCGATACTGAACCCATGCATAACGAAGCAACGTGGACATGGGTGCTGCTCGGTTTCGAGTTTGTCGGCATCACCGGCATGTGGCTCGTTGGCGCCCGCAAATGGTGGGGTTGGGGCATGGTGCTCACCGGCTCGGCCCCGTGGCTGGCCTACGCAATCGTCTTCAACAAGCCTGGCTTCATCGTGATGAGCGTCATCTGGATCATGACCCACAGTCGCAACATGATTGTGTGGCGCAAACACGCATCGGTTTCAACAATCGCCGATCGCGCACCCGAACTTATTGCTGCCTAAGCAGCACTGCTGATTACTTCAGCGAATTGGTTCAGCCGCCAGCGACAGCAGGAATAATCGAGACTGTTGAACCAGCAGGCACTGCAGTATTCAAGCCGTCCATGTATCGAACGTCGTCGTCTGCCACAAACACATTGACAAACTTGTGCAAGTTGCCGGTTGCATCAAACAAACGTTCTGAAAAACCTGGGTGAGCATCGTTCAAACCTTTAAGAACATCGGCAAGTGTTGCGCCTTCTACTTGCACGGTTGATACTCCGCCAGAGAGCGGACGCAGGGTGGTGGGGATTCGCACGGTAACGGTCATGTCTCAAACGCTATCTGTCTCTCACCAGTTTTTGATCAGACCGAACGCCAAGATACATACGCAGCAAGGGCTATTAACTCGCCGCGAGCCACATCGGTTATTGGAGCTTGTTGAATTGCCGCAATTGCTTCGTCGGTTTTATTCGAAATCTCGGTCTCAAGTTGGTCAAGAGCACCGGTCTCACGGATCACGCGTTGTACATCTGTCACTTGGGTGTCGGTAAGTCGTGCATGACCGACAAGTTGCAGCACCTGCAGCTGAGATGCGTTGGCGTGTTCGGTGGCAATCGCCATGAGGGGTGTTGGTTTGCCTTCGCGCAAATCGTCACCCACTGGCTTGCCAGTTGTTGCCGTGTCACCAAATGCTCCAAGCACATCGTCGCGCATCTGAAACGCATCGCCGAGGGGGAGGCCGTAGGCCGAAAATGCCGTCATCAGTTCAGTTGCCCGATCGGGGTTTGCAAGTACAGCACCAAGATGCAGCGGTCTCTCAATTGTGTACTTTGCGCTCTTGTATCTGCACACGCGCTCTGCTTTGGCGCGACTTCGTTCGCTTGTTGCCGACCCAAGCATGTCGAGGTATTGGCCAACATTCAGTTCGATCCGCATTTCATTCCACACCTGCCACGCAGCATGTGGCTCGCCTTGCAACAACTGGTCGGCATACACGTGTACCAAGTCGCCAACCAGGATGGCAACTCCTTCACCGAAACGCCGCGACTCGCCCGCCCAATCACTTGCTTGGTGTTGCTGCGTAAATTTGGCGTGAGTGGTTGGTTCTGCTCGACGCGTTGCAGAACCGTCCATGACATCGTCGTGGAATAACGCGCACGCGTGCAACAACTCAAGCGCAGCACCCGCATCAACAACGCGTTGGTCTGTGGCGTCGCCACCAGCACCAACAAAACCCCACGTGCAAAATGCTGGGCGCAACCTCTTGCCGCCAGTGAGCACAAGCCGGCTGATCTCGGCCAGTGGGGGACCAAGGTCTTTGTCAATCTCTGTCCAACGCGCATGCTCGAAGTCGAGCAATATGCGCAGCCTTGTGTCTACTCGCGCAGCAATGTTCGCAAGCGATTGCGGAGCCTTTGGTGCAATCATTGCAACGAATTTCTACTTAGTCTGCTTCAAGCTGCGAGACGACTTCTTCAATGCGCAGTTTTGCTTTGCCAATGCGTTCACGGCACAACTCAATCAATTGCGATGCGCGTTGCACGTGTTCGGCAAGCTCGTCGACATCTACGTCATCACTCTCGAGTTCGGCCAAAATTGATTCGAGTTCTTCAATCGCTTGGGCGTAGCCAGTGTTTGCATCGAGCGTGCTCTCTTTGGCTGCACTAGACGCAGGCTTTTTTGTTGATGCCACTATTTTCCTTCTTTCTCAATCGATTCGATAGCGCTAGTAGTAGAACCGTCAGCAAACGAAGTCACGAGCTGTTGCCCAACCGACAACGTTGTAACACTGCGCACAACTTCACCCTTATTATCACGAGTGATTGACCACCCGCGAGCCATGGTATTGACTGGGTCAAGCAGTCGCACTCTGTCGGCAATTGCCTTCACCGTCATGGTTGCGATGCCAAGTACTTCTGCTGGGCGGCGTCGCACGCGGTCTGCCTTTACATCCAGATTGCTCAATGAGCGGGTGAGAGCGGTGGTCACCAGATTTTTCACGCCAATAGCTGTCTCGCTCAAATTGTGTTCTGCTGCTTGCAAGAGCTCGCTTGCATTGCTCGCAATGTTGGCCCATGCCTGTTCGGTCGCTTGCACAAAATCCTGGACCACTTGGACAACACCTGCAGCGCAAGCAGTTGGTGTTTTAAATGCCCGATATGCGACTTCGTCAGCAATGCTGAAATCGACTTCGTGACCAATGCCCGTAAACACCGGTTTGGCACACTTGCCAATCGCGGCCGAAATCTCTTCGGAATCAAACGCCAACAAATCAACTTTTGATCCACCGCCGCGCACCAGCATCACAATGTCGATGTCATCGCGACGACCCATGCGAGTAATGGCGTCCACAATTGTTGGAATCGCTGCTTCGCCTTGTACGCGCACGTCATGCACAAAGATCTCAAAACCAATCCCCGAATTTTCGAGTTCATGCAATGTGTCTGCATGTGCTGCGCTACCGACACTGGTAATCAGCGCAATGCGCAGTGGCACAACTGGCAATGCAACTCGACGGTTGGCGTCATAGAGATCATTTTTCTTGAGGCGTTGCACAATCTCGTCGCGCTGGCCGGCTAAATCGCCAAGCGTAAAGCGTGGGTCGATATTGGATGCCTTAAAACTAAACGAGCCACGCTCGGGGTAAATGTCGCCAACACCAAACAAGCGCACTTTGATTCCGTCGGCGAGTGTGAGGCGATGCTGATCGAGCAACGGTTTCATTTTCTTTAAACTGAACTCCCACACCGCCACATTGAGCGAGGCCTTTTTGTCGCCACTGCGCTCGACGATGTTGAAATAGGTGTGCTTGCCACGCCCATTAAATCCTTCAATCTCTCCTTGCACCCACACGCCTGCACCAAATGCATTCTTCAACACGCCATTGACAACGTCAATAAATTGGCTAACGGAAAGTGTTGGGTCTTCTTCAGGCAGCAAAGTTACCTCCAGCCCTTACCTGGGATGCATAAAAACCATTCAGCGCCATTAATTCGTCGTGCGTACCTTGCTCGGTCACTTGACCTTGGTCGAGTACCACGATGCGGTCGGCATCGCGAATAGTTGAAAGTCTGTGCGCAATCACAATCGATGTGCGGTTATGCATTGCAGCCTCAAGTGCTTGTTGCACCAAGACCTCACTCTCATTGTCGAGATGGCTTGTTGCTTCGTCAAGGATCATCACGGCTGGGTCTTTGAGCAGCAGGCGAGCAATGGCCAAGCGTTGCTTTTCGCCACCCGATAGGCGATAGCCGCGCTCGCCAACAACGGTTTCATAAGCATCGGGCAGAGAATTAATAACGTCGTGAATCTGTGCTTGCTTACAAGCGTTGATCATCTCGTCGTTCGTTGCATTTGGTCGCGCATACAACAAGTTGGATTTGATCGTTTCGTGAAACATGTGTGGGTCTTGAGAGACCACACCAATGGCCGCACGCAACGAAACACCCGTGAGGTCGCGCACATCGTTGCCGTCCAGACGCACAACACCACTCGTCACGTCGTACATGCGAGCAATCAGCATGGCAAGTGTGGTCTTGCCCGCACCGCTTGTGCCCACGATGGCCACAGTCGAGCCGGCATCAATACGCAACGACACGTCTACCAATACGTCGGTATCGGGGTCTGAACCCTGCATCACACCAGCCAACTCAAGTGATGCAATCGACACGCTTGCACCAGGTGGGTACCGAAACGCCACGTGATCAAACTCGATGTTGCCAAGCGGTTTAACAATGTCAATGGCACGAGGTCGGTCAGTGATTGCGACTGGCGCATCGAGCACTTCAAAGACACGCTCAAAACTCACGAGTGCGGTCATCACTTCGAGTCGAGCGTTTGTGAGGCCTGTAAGCGGCTGATAAATGCGCTGCACAAATGCGGCCATTGCAACGAGCGTGCCGATGGTGATGCCGCCAGAGATAACCATAAAAGCGCCTACGCCATAAATTGCAACTGCACCAAGCGCACCGACCAAACCAAGTGCCACAAAAAATACGCGACCATACATTGCACCGGTAACACCGATGTCGCGCACGCGCGATGCTCGACCGCTAAACGCATCTACTTCTTCACGATGGCGACCAAACAATTTGACAAGCATTGCGCCAGAAACATTGAACCGCTCTGTCATCTGCGTGTTCATTGACGCATTAAGACCCATTTGTTCGCGCGAAATGTCTTGCAGTCGCACACCTACACGACGGGCAGGGATTATAAACACTGGCAACACCACAAGCGAGAGCACGGTGAGACGCCACTCGAGCGC
>JBIHZV010000107.1:0-3123 GCA_044240275.1 Ilumatobacteraceae bacterium
GCCCACGATGGTGTTGGCCCCGAGCGTCATGCACTAGCTCGACGCCGATTCATGGGCATGAATGTTGAAGCCCGTGATGCATACGAGTGGGGCTGGGGCGAAGTAGAACGTCTTGACGTAGAGATGGCACGCGTGGCACAAGAAATCCAGCCAGGTGCATCACTCGCTGAAGTTCGTCACCTACTTGACACTGATCCAAAACGATCAATCGTTGGAGAAGGTGGCTTACGCGATTGGTTACAAGAAATCATGGACGAGGCAATGGAGTTTTTGATCGAAGAGGATCATTTCTCAATTCCACAATCAATCCAGCGAGTCGAGGCGATGATCTCTCCTCCCGGTGGTGCAGCAGCAATGTATTACACCGGACCAAGCGAAGACTTAAGTCGTCCCGGTCGTACCTGGTATCCAACCAATGGTCGCACGGTGTTTCCACGTTGGAGCGAACCAACGACTGCGTACCACGAAGGCGTGCCGGGCCATCACCTGCAAGTTGCAATCGCCACGATCAATTCCGAAAAACTCTCACGTTTTCAGCGAAACACATTTGTTTCCGGTCATGGCGAGGGTTGGGCACTGTATGCAGAGCGATTGATGGACGAGTTCGGATTCTTCGCCAATCCCGAATATCGCCTTGGTTATTTGTACGCACAGGCATTTCGCGCAGCACGTGTAGTGATCGACATCGGCATGCATTGTGGATTCACAATTCCTGCTTCATGGCCTTGGCACCCAGGTGAGTCGTGGACGCCAGAGCTGATGCTTGAGTTCTTGAGTGCGCGGTCTTCAAGCGACGATGAGTTCAATCGTTCTGAAATCAATCGCTATCTCGGCTGGCCGGGACAAGCTATTTCATACAAACTTGGTGAGCGAGTGTGGCTCGATTTGCGCGATGATGCACGCAAGAAGCACGGCTCTGCCTTCGACCTGCGTAAGTGGCACGCACACGGACTCGATTTGGGCAACCTTGGTCTCGACTTGCTCAAATCTGAAATGGCCCGCTTCTAGTTACGGAACCACAACGTGAAATCCGTCGATGTCACCAATAAAGGCGTAAGGGAACTTGAGTCCAACCACTCCTTCCCAATATGCATCGTCGGTAACAATATAAATATTCGATGGATCAAGAGTTCCATGTAGGAATCGATCGTGAAGCCTGCCCGCGTACTGAGATGCTTCTTCCATATTTATTCGCGAAAAATACACGGCGTTCGTGCCCATTTTGTGTCTGGATGCAAAATCAGCAATCAACATCCACCGACCCTCAACATCGTTAATCAACAATGGAAGTGCGATGATGTTTTTATGGGTTCGGGCAAGATCTTCCCAACGAGGGTCCTGCATCGGTGAGACCCATTGTGGTGCATCTGTAAACCGCTGGCGCACAGTTGTGACAGCTGAAGCAGAATCAACAACCTGAAAGAGTAGACACCCCGCCAATACGACCGTTGCCAACTTCTTATTGAACACTCTGCATGTTGCAACAATGACTACCAAAACCAGCAAATAGTATGCCGGCCAGATATACCGACCGTGGGTGTGGAACGTCTGAGTGAATTGTTTAAATAGTGGAATAAGTGGATATTCAAAAAATGTACGACGCCCGATGCCAGGTCTAAACGTCATGGAATAGGCAGCTAGAGCTGCAACCAACAAATACAAAACACGATGACGACCGCGTGGCTCGCTGTTCTTTACAACAAGCTTTTCAATACTGAACTGCGTAATAAACATTGCGAGCATCACAAATATGACCAGCGAAAATACTTGAGTAGGCATGACAATCCAGCCAAAAATGACTACTAATGCTGCTCCGATTGCCGTAGCGAATTGTGAAACCTGAAAGTTGGGAAACCTTGCAGCAATACGGTGATACACCCAAACCAAAGTGACCATACTTGCCAGCAAAAGTATTCCGCTCCCCAAAAAACTGAATCCCTCGACGTCACTACGCAATTCCTGTTGGTTGGAGAGAAAATGCGACCACGTACCTGAGAATGACGTTTGTATATCAATCAGTGAAAGCGGCTGCCACCTAAACCAGTACGGAAAATTTGAGTCAGTGACATCTGAACTGCCTGTAAACAAATTGGATCCAAGTGCGAAATAGCCACCAGCGATGAGAGTGACGATTGATGCAACGGCAACAACAAAAAAGTGCTTCACCGCCATCGAACGAGACGCACCCTCATGCCGCAAGTGTTGAACCAATTTTGCGATCCAAATGGCAGCAACCATCGGAATAAAATATGCCTGAATCAAAATAGTGCTGATAAACAGCAAAGCCCACCACCACGATTTGACTTGTTTTGTGAAGTACAGGTTGAGTGCACCGAGAATTAAAAAATGACTGACAAGTGCTATATGACCATATCCATCATGAACTAAGCGATACATGAGCACGGGTGACAGTGCAATAAAAACAGACCCGAGTGCGACCTGAATCTGATCTGCCAAGAAATGACTCAGCAAGCGCGCTGCGAGATAGGTCTGTAAAACAAAACAGATGAGAATCCAGATTCCTAAATACTGAAAGGTTGACGGTAGCAAAAAGCTAAAAGGCTTCAGGATTAACGCCCCAATTGGTATCGAGTCAGTGAATGCAATCGCACTCGAAATATCCAGGCCAAACTTTGGATTTAATCCGAGTGGCCACTGCAGTAGCGCGGTGTGGCGAAAGAACTCCCACCCCATGTAATGGGTCGCTGAGTCACCGATCATCAACCAGTCGCGAGATGTTGGGTTAAGTATTCTTCCGCCGGTCACGTAGACAAAGATCAACAAACCAATAACTAACGAATAAATTCGCTGCAAAGATTTGCCCTTCAACACTCCAGCATTCTATGGAACAACGACAACCTTTGTGCCAAGCGTGGCCCACTGATAAATAAAGAGAGCATCTTGCGTACTCGATCGCAAGCAACCACTCCCTTTAAACGCTCCAAGTTCGTCGACGGTCTGCATTGGTTTGCCATTTCGAATTGGTATCTCATGAAAACCGATATTTCCACCATTGCGACCAATTGCAAACCGTGTCATAAAACGGAACGTGACACCCGCAAACTCGGGACTATACGAAGTTGGCGACTTGCTAAAGACGCTAAATGTTCCTTTGCCCGGTTG
>JBIHZV010000068.1:0-5264 GCA_044240275.1 Ilumatobacteraceae bacterium
GGGCTTTTGTCGTTTCTGCGGCCGTAACAAAGACCATCTTGTCCGCTTATAAATGAAAACCTACTCGTGAAGTGGTTTTGCCAAACGAAGAGAAGCGAGTTTGTCGGGTTCTGTGAGCCCTTTGAGGGCTACATCGAAGTCGGGAAGTGCATAGACCTCGCCATCGTCGGTGATCATGATGAAGCGATCGAACTGCGCCAAGAATGATCTGTCGTGACTCACGGCGACAACAGTGCCCTCAAACCCGTCGAGTGCATGCTCAAGTGCTTCGGATGACTCGATGTCGAGGTTGTCGGTTGGTTCATCGAGCAGCAACACGTTGTGGCCTTCGATCTCAAGACGCAAGATTTCGAGTCGTGCTTTTTGCCCACCAGACAACGTGTCGAACTTTTGGCGAGCATTGTTGACCAAGCCGTAACGCGAGAGAGTTTTCATCGCGCGTTCTTCTTCCGAAATACGGTCGAGCACAATGGACAAACACTCACGGCCAACGAAGTCTGGGCGGTTATTGATTTGCGTAAAAACACCGACAGATGTGCGTGGACCGAAGGTGATTTTGCCTGTATCTGGCTCGTTTTGGCCGCTGAGCACTTTCAACAGGTGAGTTTTGCCAGTGCCGTTTGGACCAATGAGCGCAACTCGCTCACCGTGATGGATCTCTTCGGAAAAAGGCTTGAAGAGATTGGAGATTGAAACACTTTCGAGTTTTGCAACCCGGCGTGCGGCATCTGCTCCGCGAAGTCGCACATAAATCTGTTGATCGGCAACTGGGGGAGGCGGAGGGCCAGCTGCAACAAACTTTTCCCAACGAGTTTCGGCACCGTTGGCTTTCGTTGCATTCTTAAAGTTTTGTGCAGCACGCTGCTTCATGATTTTCATGTGGGCAAACAATCTGCGCTCTTCGTCGTTCCAGCGCTTGAGGTCGTCACCGAGCAGCGCTTGACGCTTTTCGCGTGCTTCAGGAAAAGTCACATAAGAGCCACCGTGCACCCAGCAACCTGAGCCTTCAATAACGACAATTTTTGTTGCGCATCGCTCAAGCAATGTGCGGTCGTGACTCACCATCAAGATGGTTGAGCGACAAACCTTGATCTGTTCTTCGAGCCATGCTCGGGTTGGAATGTCGAGATAGTTGTCTGGTTCGTCGAGCAAGAGTACGTCGGCGCCAGAGGTGAGTAATAAGTCGAGAACCAAACGCTTGCGCTCGCCGCCAGAGAGTTCGGACACGAGTCGTGTTGATAAATCATCGATTTGTGACTTAACGCTGCGCTGTGCAGACGCCTGCCATTTGGTTTCGAGTTCGTATCCACCCAAATCGCCCCAGTCGGAGAGCGCGGTGGCGTAACCCATGCCATCGTCGGTGCCGTCGGCTAATGCTTTTTCTGCAGCAACAAGTGCACGTCCGGCAGTGCGCAGTGCGGTTGGTGCAACTTCAATCAACATCTCGCGCAATGTGTCATCTGGTCGAGACATGCCTACGTCTTGCGTCATATTGAGCATCGTGCCGCCCACCGAAAACTCGCCACCATCAGCTTCGATTTGCGCAGACAAGATTCGCAAAATCGTGCTCTTGCCAACACCGTTTGCGCCAACAATTGCCGCGTGTTCGCCTGGTGTGACTTTAAAACTCACATCAAAAAATAATTGGTCGGATCCTGGTGGGCCATATTCCAATTCGGAGACAATGATGCTGCTCATCGCATGCAGTCTGTCTGAAGTTTTTGCCAATTACGCTGGAGGATGGTGAATAAAACAGCAGAAAAATTCGCGATTAACAAAGCAGCATTTCCATTTCTGCAAGTGACCAATGCTGCATCGGGAATATCGAACGGTGTGGTGATGATCACCATTCCGTGGCTCGTTCTTGACCTCACCGGGTCTGCCGCCAAGGCTGGCTTGCTCGCGGCGCTTTCAAGTATTCCTGGAATCTTTGTATCGCCAATAGTTGGCGGGTTAATCGACCGCTTTGGGCGTCGAGCAATCTCGATGTTTTCGGACATAATGTCGATGATCTCGGTATTGCTGTTTGTGTTGATCAATTGGGTCGGCGATCTGACGTATGTATGGATCTTGGTGATTGCGGTGCTTGGCGCATGCTTTGACCCCGCTGGTTACACGGCTCGCAAGGCGTTGATCCCCAATGCCGCCACATCTTCAGGAGTTGATGTGGACTCGGCAAATGGTCGTCATGAGGGAATTTTTGCAATCGGCTGGATGGTCGGCCCGGCACTTGGTGCAGCATGCATCGAATTCAGTGGACCAATGCTCGCGTTTGGAATTACTGCAGCAATGTTCGGTGTAGCGACTCTGTTTGTTTTGTTAATGAAGGTTGACGATGCGCACGGCAAAACAATTGCTCATCACGAGGACGGACATGAGCGGTTTGCAGATTCACTGAAAAGTGGATTTCGTGTTTTGACAGCCGACAAGCCTTTGCTTTCACTCACGATCTCGTTCGTATTTCTTTCAGCGATGTATATGCCAATAGACACCGTGATTTTCCCTACATATTTTGAATCAATCAACAATCCGCGTGCTCTTGGCTCACTGTTTGCAAGCCTTGCTGCAGGCATGGTGATTGGATCGTTTTCGTACGGCAAACTCGCCGCACGTTTCTCGACAAAAACATTGCTGCGCTTAGTTGTACTGATTTCGAGCGTTGCGTTGTTTCCAATGGCTTTTCTACCGTCCACGATGTGGTTTGTGATTCTTGCATTTTTTGCTGGATTGTCGTGGGGACCGTTTAATCCGTTGTGGAACACTGTTGTGCAAACACGAGTGCAACCAGAGTTGCAAGGACGTGTGTATGGGCTGCAGATGTCGTTGCTCTATGCAGGACCTCCGGTTGGTCAATTGATTATTGGTGCGTCTGTTGACAATTTCGGATTACAGCCAACATTTATTGTGTTGATGTCGATTTTTGCGGCGACCGGAGTGTTGATCGCTTCGTTGCCAGTGTTCCGCGGACTCTAAGGTATTTCGCATGCCACTTCACCCGCAGGCTCAGGTAATTGCAGATCTCATCGCTGCGGTTAATTCAAAACCAATCGCTGATGCAGACCCTGTAAACGTTCGCGCCAATTACAAGCTCGCAACTATTCCTTCAACAGATGTAATTGAAGAAATTCGTGAGGTAGATGCAAACGGTGTTCCTTGCAGGTTGTATCGCCCCTCAAAATCGGGTGTTTTGGGTCTCCTCGTGTATTTCCATGGTGGTGGATTTGTCATTGGCGACCTTGACACTCATGCTGGTGTTGCAATGTCGCTTGCGGCAAAATCGGGTCACGCAGTGTTGGCGGTTGACTACCGACTTGGGCCAGAACATCGGTTTCCATCGGCCACAGATGACGCTGTTGCAACGGTTGAATGGGCCTACAAAAATGCAGAATCATTAGGAATTGATCCAGACCGTATTGCGGTTGGGGGAGACTCGGCAGGCGGCACATTGGCCGCCGTTGTCTGTCACTCGATGGTTGTTCCAATCAAATTTCAAATGCTTATTTACCCAGGCGTAGACGCATCAATGTCGTATCCATCAATTTTGGAAAATAGTGATGGTCCATTGCTGACGCTCGAAGTACTGAAGTGGTTTCGGAAGAACTATGTACGCAACGAGAGCGACATTAGCGATGTACGCGCATCACCAATTTTGGTTTCGGACGAGATTTTGAAGCAGATGCCACCGGCGATTGTTATTTCGGCAGAATATGATCCAATTCGCGATGAAGGCGAGGCGTATGGTCGTCGTCTCATAGAGAATGGCGTCAGCGTTACCATCACTCGATACATCGGCGAGTTTCATGACTTCTTCAAAATGATTGGCGCACTTGACGATGCCGAGCTTGCACATCAGCAAGTCGCAGCATTGTTGCGCAAATATCTCGACTAGTTCAACGAGATCGATTCGCTAAAAAAGCGTTATTCGTTGCCCTGAACTCTGTCGAGATGTGGTGCATCAGCATCGAGTAGCGCAAGTACGTCGCCAGGTGTGATGGCCGTGCAGAATTCACCGTGCAAGTTGGCAACGGTCATGTCGTGCACCAACTCGGCGTCGTAGTCGGCGCCATCTAGACCAATGCGATTCGTTGTAGCGCAACAATCGGGAACGAGATATGTGTCAAAACCAAGATTTCCGGCCATCCGTGTTGTTGTTTCGACGCACATGTTGGTGAAGAAACCAACAATCACCAGTCGTTTGATGCCTTTGCGGCGTAATTGAATTTCGAGATCGGTGCCGACAAAACCACTGTTGACATCTTTCTCAACAACAATGTCGGTCGGCTGCACTTCAAAACCCTCTTTTTGTGCACCAGTAGGCAGAGAAAACTTGAGTGGGGAGACTGCTTCGCGCGAGTCATGTCGCGTGTAAGCAATGGTCAGACCATGTTGACGAAAAGCGACAAGCAAACGCAACATGTACGACTCGGCGTCGGGGTTATTGCGGCGACCAGTTGGCCCGCCCCAATGCTCGAGCACGTCCACGCCCTTTTGCACATCGACGAGGAGTAATGCTGTGTCGCTAGAAAACTGTGTGATCATAAATCCAATGTAGTTGCTAGGTTTGAAGCCATGTCAATTCTTGATTCGTACATCACCACTGCTCCGAGCGCGCAATCCGCAGTCGACTTGTTTGCTGGAGAATGGAGCTCTTCGTTTCCGCAGGGGTCTGGTGTTGTATCAACTCCGGGTACTGCGCCACTGTTCGAAGATCCTCGAGTGACGTGGGCAAACACGATGTTCGGTGGTTTTGAAGGAAAAACTGTGCTCGAATTGGGGCCTCTTGAGCTTGGCCACACCTATATGTTGCAACAATACGGCGCCGCGTCAATTGATTCGGTGGAAGCCAACTCGCGAGCTTTTATGAAATGTTTGATTGCTAAAGAGATTTTGAAGGTTGATCGCGCCAACTTGATGCTGGGAAACTTCGTTGAATACTTGGGGACAACCCAAAAACAATACGACTGGGTGGTTGCAAGTGGAGTGCTTTATCACATGCAACAGCCATTGAAAGTCTTGAAACTGATTGCTGAGCACAGCTCGCGGTTATTTTTGTGGACGCACTATTACGACAAGTCAGTAATTCAGTCGTCTGAGGTATTGAGAGCAAAGTTTGATGAGCCGCGCATTGTTGATCGCGATGGTGGGAAATATGAAATCGTTAAATACAACTACTTGACCGCCCTGCAATGGCAGGGTTTTTGTGGTGGTCCTGCTGCCGATGCAACTTGGGTAACCAAGGAATCAATGATTCGTTTTTTGGGTGC
>JBIHZV010000069.1:0-5196 GCA_044240275.1 Ilumatobacteraceae bacterium
GTTTAGGCGAGGGCAGCTTCGAGCGAGTCGAGTGACGCGCCGAGTTGCTGTGGCAAACGATCGCCAAATGCTGCATAGTGCTCACGAATTTGAGGGACTGCTTCGCGCCATCCGTCATTGTCAACGCTGAGCAACACCTGCATATCGGCTTCACTTACGTTAAGCCCATCGATATCGAGTGTGCCAGGTGCTGGCAAGAAGCCAATTGCAGTTCTGTCTGCACCAACCCGACCGTCGGTGCGCTCGAAAACCCACTTGAGCACGCGACTATTTTCGCCATAGCCAGGCCACATGAAGCGACCGTCTTCGTCGCGACGGAACCAATTGACAAAAAAGATTTGCGGCAATTTGCTTGCCTCAGTTTTCGTGCCGATTGAAAGCCAATGCTTGAAGTAATCAGCCATGTTGTAACCACAGAATGGAAGCATTGCCATTGGGTCAAAGCGCAATTTGCCAACTGTGCCACCGGCTGCCGCTGTTGTTTCAGAAGCCATGATTGAACCCAAGAACACACCGTGATTCCAGTCAAATGCCTGGGTGACAAGAGGAACCGTTGTGCGTCGGCGGCCACCAAACAGGATTGCCGAAATTGGAACGCCAGCAGGGTCCTGCCACTCTGGTGCAATTGATGGACACTGCGAAGCAGGCGCAGTAAATCGTGCATTTGGATGTGCAGCAGGTGTTTCTGACTCTGGTGTCCAAGGTTGGTTGCGCCAGTCTGTTGCGCGTGCAGGCTTGGTGTCGGACATGCCTTCCCACCACACGTCGCCGTCTGGTGTGAGCGCGGTGTTTGTATAAATGCTGTTGCCCCACAGAGTATGCATTGCATTTGCATTGGTGTCGTAGCCAGTGCCTGGTGCAACGCCAAAGAATCCGGCTTCCGGATTGATTGCGTACAACTGGCCATCGGGTCCAAACTTCATCCAGCAGATGTCGTCGCCGATTGTCTCGGCCTTCCAGCCGGGAATGGTTGGAACGAGCATTGCGAGATTGGTTTTGCCGCACGCCGAAGGAAACGCCGCAGCGATGTATTTATGCGCGCCCTCTGGATTGGTGAGTTTGAGAATGAGCATGTGCTCGGCCAACCAACCGTCATCGCGTGCCATCACACTGGCGATACGCAGAGCAAAACACTTCTTGCCCAGCAAAGCATTGCCACCGTAACCAGAGCCATAGCTCCAGATCTCGCGAGTGTCAGGGAAGTGGGCGATGTACTTGTTGTCTGGGTTACATGGCCACGCAGAATCTTTCTGACCCGCTTCGAGAGGGGCGCCAACGGAATGCAGACATGGAACCCATTGGTTGTTGCCAAGTGCATCAAGTGCTCCTTGACCCATGCGCGTCATGATGCGCATGCTCACTGCCACGTATGCACTGTCGGTGAGCTGCACGCCGATGTGCGCAATTGGTGAACCGAGTGGACCCATCGAAAAAGGAACGACGTACATCATGCGTCCGCGCATTGCGCCGGCGTACAAAGCTTTCAACTCTGTGCGCATCTCTGATGGTTCACGCCAGTTGTTGTTTGGTCCTGCATCAACTTTGCTAGTCGAGCAAATAAATGTGCGGTCTTCTACGCGCGCAACGTCTGCAGGGTCTGAGTGCGCCCAATATGAATTGGGTCGCTTGCCTTCGTCAAGTTTGGTAAATGTTCCAGCGAGAACAAGATCTTCACACAAGTCGTCATATTCTTTTTGACTCCCGTCGCACCAATAAACGTCGTCGGGTTGCAAGATCTCGGCCCACTCGGCAACCCATTTTTTGAGTGCAACGTTGTTTGATTTGCCGCTCAATGTCCTGGCGTCTCCATGTCGCGCTCTGAACCAAGGCGCAACTTCGCAGCACGACCACCACCATCAACTTCGAACAACACTCGCTGACCTTGGCGAAGCATTCGAAAAATTGAACCATCAAGTGCACCTGGAGCAAGCTCGTAATCTGCCAAGTCGCTGTCGCACATAATGACGCCGTCGCCACTTGCGGGGTCATACGCCTTGATCACACCTTGCATCTTGAGCCTCCATAATTGGGTGACTGACTACGACAAAAAACGCTGCTAAATAAACTTGGCTAAATTTACCAGCCGTTTACCCACTGGCTTTAATCCAAAGGGAAGGTATTGCTTGATGTGATGTAGGTCATCAGGGGCGGAGATTGTGCAGTTTCACCAGGGCTGAATGCCGCTTTCTCGGTCTTTTCTGCTGCAAATCTGTACGATTTGTCAATGCCCGTTCTTGATGTCTTTGGGGCCGAGGCCCTGCGCGACACAGTGATCACCTTCCGTGACACCATGAAGCGGCACGCCGCGGGCATCAACTTGCTCAATGTGTACCCAGTGCCCGATGGCGATACGGGAACCAACATGACGCGCACGCTCGATGCTGTTGTTACCGAACTTGAGGGTGCAGACCACGCACTCGAACCAACGTGCGAAGCCATCAGCCACGGATCGCTGATGGGCGCGCGAGGCAATAGCGGTGTGATCTTGAGCCAAATTTTGCGCGGACTTGTTACCACGTTGCGCACGGCAACTCCTGGCAGCGCCACAAAGGTTGCAGCAGCACTCAAAGCCGCAAGCGTTGCATCGTATGAAGCAGTGCTCAAGCCGATCGAGGGAACGATTCTTACCGTGGTGCGCGAAACCGCAGATGCTGCTCAACGTGCTGCTTCCGATGGTGCAACGCTTGCAGCAATGTTGCATGTCGCTCGCGCAGCAGGACGTAAAGCACTCGCAAATACTCCAGAGCAACTTCCGGTCTTGAAAGACGCTGGCGTAGTTGATGCAGGTGGTGCTGGCTTTATGTTGTTGATGGATGCCGCACTGCATGTTGTCGATGGCGAGCCGTTGCCAGAACCAAGTGAAGCAAGTGGTCCGAGTCAAGAGCAGCTTGAAGCAGTTTCACATCGAGCGTCCTTAAGCGGCGAGGTAGATGTCAGTGAGTTGCGTTACGAAGTTATGTTCTTGCTCAACATTGATGATGCAAAATCAAAAGAATTTATGCAAGCGTGGGGCAAGATTGGCGATTCGATCGTTGTCGTCGGTGGCGACGGGCTTTATAACTGCCATGTTCACACCAACGACATCGGTGCTGCAATCGAAGCACCTCTCGAGTTGGGCGGTAAGCCTTTCAAAATTCGCGTGACCGACCTCTTTGAAGAAATGGAAGAGGAACATGCTCAACGTGAAGCGCAGCTGGGCCAAGCGGCCAAGCGGCCAAGTGCGGTGTTGGCTTTGCCGGCTGTTGAGTGTGCGGTTATCGCAATTTGTAGCGGTGATGGACTCGCAGAGTTGTTTGGGCAGATGGGTGTGCAGGGTGTTGTCACAGGTGGACAGACTCTCAATCCATCAACTGCCGAGTTGCTCGACGCTGTCGAGCATATGAACTCACAGCAAGTGATTATTTTGCCAAACAACAAAAACATCATTCCTGTTGCCAACCAAGTAAATGCACTGACAAAAAAAGAAGTGCGCGTAGTGCCAACATGCTCGATGCCAGAAGCACTTGCGGCTCTGGTTTCGTACGACCCTGAAGCAGGAGTAGATGCAAACTGCGAAGCCATGTCAGATGCTGCCAAGTCGGTAGCGACAGGCGAAGTGACGCAAGCAGTGCGCGATACCAACACTGACGCAGGTGCAGTTAAGAATGGTGACTGGATTGGTCTTGTGCGCGGTGACGGTGTCGTTGCAATTGGAAGCACCATGGTGGTCGCTGCAACACAACTGCTCGATCAACTTTTAAGCGGTAACGGTGAACTGCTCACGATGATTACCGGCAACTTGGCAACAGCACGAGTAACCGAAGAAATCATTGCGTACATGGCCGACAAGCACCCAGGTGTAGAAGTTGAAGTACATCCCGGCGGGCAACCTCTGTACCCATTTTTGTTTGGTGTCGAGTAGCACGAGTCCCGCATGACGGGCGAAATCACGCTGCGTGAACTAGCAGGGCTCGATGTAGAAATACTCAAAGGCGTGGGCGAGAAGCGCAAAGCTTCGCTACACGAATACGGAATTGACAACGTGCTCGAATTGCTCAACACGTATCCACGCCGATGGGTGGACCGCACAGCTGAAGCCCGTGTGAGCGATTTGGTGCCAGGACAAGAGGCGTTGGTGTTGGTAGAAGTGCGCAAGGTCGCAAAGATTCCGATGAAGGGCGGTCGGTCGATGGTCACCGTCAATGTTGGCGATGGATCTGGTCGCGTGACCGCCGTGTTTTTTAATCAACCTTGGCGTGCACGGCAACTCACTGAAGGCCTGCAGATCGCCATGTTTGGTAAAGCAGACATGTATCGCGGTGTACTGCAGATGACCAACCCAATCATTGACCTGATCGGTAATCGCACGGGTCGCGTCGTTCCGATATATCCGCAAAGCGAAAAGGCCGGACTCTCCACTTGGGAGATCGCTGGCTGGATTGAAAATGCTCTCGAGCGTTGCAAGGTGCGTGGGTTACTCGATCCGGTGCCAACGGCCGTGCGCGAAAAATATGAACTCGTAGATCGCACCACCGCGCTGTGGAACATCCATATGCCTGAAAGCATTGCGCTAAAAAATGATGCACGCCGTCGTTTAGCGTTTGATGAGTTATTGCGCGTACAACTCGTGCTCGTTGGTCGCAAGCGTGCGTTTGAACGTGACTCACGCGGAATTAGACATGTGGCAACAAACAAACTTGTTGACCGGTTTATTGCGGCACTGCCATTTGGGCTCACTGGTGCACAGCGCAGAGTGATTGAGGAAATCTCTCATGACTTGGCCGGTCCTCATCCGATGCATCGACTGTTACAGGGTGATGTCGGTAGCGGCAAGACCGTTGTTGCAGTTGCAGCCATGCTCACTGCGGTGCAGGGACAACACCAAGGCGCGATCATGGCGCCTACCGAGGTGTTGGCGGAACAACATTTTGCTGGGATCAAGCAACTTGTCAGAGATTTGCAAGTGCCCGATCCTCAAAATCTTTTTGGTGATCGACCACTGCGTGTGGAGTTGCTGACAGGTCGAGTTACAGGCGAAAAACGCAAGCAAGTGTTGAGTGACTTGGCGAGTGGTGGTGTCGACATTGTCGTCGGCACGCACGCACTCATTCAAGATGGGGTCGCTTTCAACAGCCTGGGCGTGGTGGTTATTGACGAACAACATCGTTTTGGTGTTGAGCAGCGCGCTGCGCTCTCACAAAAGGGCAGCGCAACGAG
>JBIHZV010000131.1:0-8443 GCA_044240275.1 Ilumatobacteraceae bacterium
TATCTGAGGGGGATATATGTCTGTTGAACCAAATATGCTTTCTGCCGAATTTGAAGCAGATCCGAATCCTGTCTATGAAATCTTCAGAGAGCAACACCCTGTTTATTTCGATAAGAACATCAACACATACATTCTGAGCAGATATGAAGATGTTGAGTACGTCTTCAAATCCAAAGACTTCACTTCCGATAACTATTCGTGGCAACTAGAGCCGGTCCATGGTCGCACAATTCTCCAGATGGAAGGCAGAGATCATTCGCTCCACAGAGGACTCATCCAGCCTGCTTTTCGCGGTAGTGAACTAACAGAGAAGTTTTTGCCCGTTATCAAAGACAACGCTGCTTCATTAATTAAGAAGTTTGCAAAAGATGGAAAAGTTGATCTTGTCGATCAGTTCACTTTGCGTTTTCCGATAAACGTAATCGTTGACATGCTCGGACTCGATAAAGCAGATCATGATCGCTTCAATGGTTGGTACCACTCGATTATGGCTTTCCTCTCAAATCTGTCGGGCAGCGAAGAAGTGATGGCGAATGGATTGAAAACAAAGGACGAACTGAGCGATTACATGATGCCAATCATTGCGGATCGCAGGAAAAACCCTGGCACCGACCTATTGTCCACCTTGTGCACTGCTCAGATTGACGGGGAGATGATGAGCGACGAGGAGATTAAGGCTTTTGTGAGCTTGCTCTTGGTGGCAGGTGGTGAAACAACTGACAAGGCGATGTCAAATATGTTCATGAATCTGATTGCAAATCCTGATCAAATGGACGCAGTCAGAAATGATCGGTCACTGCTCGCGAATGCCTTTGCAGAAACACTGCGACATTCACCTCCAGTGCAGATGATCATGCGTCAATCGGCAGTTGATGTGGAGTTTCACGGGGTCAAGATTCCGGCCGGATCGACTGTCACGTTGCTTCTTGCGGCTGCCAATCGTGATCCGCGCAAATATGATCAGCCAGAAAAGTTCGATATAACCAGGAAAGATCTTGCTTTTGATCGAGCCTTTACAGCTGCCGCCAATCACTCGGGGTTTGCATTAGGACGACACTTTTGTGTCGGTGCAATGTTGTCGAAAGCGGAGGTCGAAATTGGGGCAAGTTTGTTGCTGGACGCGATGGAAGACATCAAGTTTGCTGAGAGCGCAAAGCAAACTGGAGTGTTCACTCGTTCACCAAAATCAATGAAACTGGAATTTACACCTGCTGGTTAAGAACAGCAAAAGAGCAAAAGAGCAAAAGAGCAAAGAAGTATTCAACTAAATAAAACACACTACGTATACAAACAAAGGGGAAAATAATGGGCGTTGATGGAATGAAGTTTGTGATCACCGGAAGTGGAACTGGGATTGGCCGTGCAACTGCAGAGGTCGCAGCAAGCAAGGGCGCAAAGGTGATGGTTAGTGACCTCAACGATGACAATGGTCAGCAGGTTGTTGACGGAATCCGTAAAGCAGGAGGAACGGCTGAGTACTTTCATTGTGATGTAACAAATCCGAAGGAAGTTGAGGCCTTGATGAAGGCAACTGCTGACGCATTCGGTGGAATTGACGTTCTGCATAACAATGCTGGCATCCACGAAACCGCATTGGCTGCGGCCGACAAATGCGATGTTGAAGGAATGCCTCTCGAAGTATTCAAAAAAGTACTTGAGGTAAATGCTGTTGCGCCTTGGCTGTGTGCAAAATATGCAGTTCCGTATTTGAAGAAGAGCTCCAATGGGTCAATCATCAATGCTGCTTCCACTGGAAGTCAGTCCGGATACCCAAATAACTCTGCGTACGGAACATCCAAGGGTGGAATTCGTCTACAGACCCAAAACTTGGCCGTTGATCTAGCTAAGTACAAAATCAGAGTGAACTGCTATGGGCCAACTGCAATTGCCACTGACATGGTGACAAACTTTGTGAAGCAATCGCCAGATCCTGTTGGCTTTGAAAAGGCTTTGATTGAGACGAGTCTCATTCCTCGCCTAGGGCGCCCTGAAGAAGTTGCCGAATTGGTCTGCTTTCTTGCAAGCAAGGAATCCGGATTTATCAATGCCGCATACATCTTGATCGATGGTGGTTCTTTGGCATGGCGCGGCACTGCCGGTCAAATCGGCTTATAAATTTCTAAACAAGACAACATTCATTACTACGAAAGGAAACTGAAATGGCTGATAAACAAGCAATAACAGAGTTACTAAACAAGGGTGGTTGGGCATATGACACTCCTGATGTTGAGTTCTTGGCTGACATGTTCACCGAGGATGGAAAGTTTGATTTACAGATTCAGAAGAACGACGTAATCAACTTTTCTGGTCGTGCAAACATCCGTTCACTTTATGAGAACTCGTTAGCTACTCAGACTGATCAACGACGTCACGTAGTGACCAACTTGTTTTTTTCTGACGAGAAGGACAATTCAATTACGGCAACTTCGTATCTTGTTTTGATTGCAGTCGCTGAGGGCAAATTGAATGTTTTGTCAACTGGTGTCTACACCGACAAGGTCGTAAAAGACGGCAATTCTTGGCGGATCAAGCATCGCTTTTTGTACTTGGATCTTCCGTACTAATCGATTAGTTCACTGTTGTTGCACACAAACCTACGAAAGCAGTTGTAAATGAATATTGGGATGATTCCAAATAAGTGGGCGCGTCAAACGCCGGGTAATACGGCAATTATTGATTCGACAACAAAAAAGGAAATCAATTTCAAGGACCTAGACGAGCACGTTTGCCGTCTAGCCAACGGACTATTGGCCCTTGGTTTGAAAAAGGGTGATCGGGTTGGGGCACTCAGCCAAAATTCGATCGAGTATGTCGCTGTTTATTTTGCCTGTGCTCGTGCCGGTCTTGTTGTGCAACCTATGAATTGGCGGTTATCTGCGCCAGAGTTACAGAAAATTACAGACAACGGTGAGCCAAAGGTGTTTGTCACTCAAGGGCAGTTCGTCTCCGTTGCCAATGAATTAAAAACTCTGGTTAAATCCGTAGAACACTGGCTTGAATATGGTGAAGGTGGAAACGGATCATACGAGAAGCTGATCTCAGGGTCGGTTGCTACTGAACCTGTCGGATCAAGTGATGTTGGAAATGATGATCCAATTTTCATCTTGTACACCGGTGGGACGACGGGTGAGTCAAAGGGAGCACTGCATTCACATTCGAGCGTGTATTACGGAATGCTGAATCAAACGGTTGCTGAACGCATCGTGCCAAGCGACGTCTACATGTTGACGGGGCAGATGTTTCATATCCCAATTGTGCTTGCTATCAACTACTTGTTGCATGGTTGCCCGCTGGTTCTGATGAACTTTGACGCCAAACTTGCGTTGGAACTTATTCAGAAGCATAAAGTTTCAGCGTTTTTGGGTGTTACTACCATGCTCAATTGGATGATGGCTGTTGAGGGCTTTGAAAACTATGACCTCTCCAGTTTGCGCAATATTCAATACGGTGGTGGTCCGATGCCGTCACGTGTCATTCAGGAAGCGATGAAAAAGCTGCCCTGCACAATGATCCAAGGTTACGGACAGACAGAAGGAACAACGATGGTGTTTCTTTCTCAAGAGGATCACATAAATGCAGTGAAGCACAACATCCATCCCGAGAGGCTGAAGTCTTGCGGGCGAGAGGGTTTTGTAACTTCCGTGCGTGTGGTTGACGAGAAAGGTGTAGATGTTCCTTGCGACGGAGAGACCGCTGGAGAAATTGTGGTCAAATCACCGGCCAACATGCTCGGCTATTTCCGCCGTCCGGACCTGACTGAAAAAACGATTCGTGATGGATGGATGTGGACAGGCGACATCGCAACGATGGACTCGGAGCGTTATGTCTTTATTGTCGACCGTTCCAAGGACATGATTATTTCTGGCGGCGAAAACATCTATTCGGTGCAGGTTGAAGAAGCCATTTCACGACATGAAGCTGTTTTGGAGTGCGCCGTGATTGGTGTTCCTGACGATGTTTGGGGCGAATCAGTTAAGGCATTTGTCGTGTTGAAGCCGGGCATGAAAGCTACCGAAGACGAAATAATCGCAACTGCAAAAGCGCATCTTGCTAGTTACCAAAAACCAAAAACAGTCGAGTTCATTGACGCACTGCCAAAGGCGGTTACTGGAAAGATTCTGAAGAGAGAATTGCGAGATAAGTACTGGAAGGGCAACGATCGTCAGGTCTGACGTTCGTGTAGTAGGGGGATTGTTGTGAGAATCGGTTATTTGATAGATACCAATCGCGGTGGATACGATCAACCGCTGCCGTCCCGAGAGGATGCATCTTCAAGCCTCGATGCGATGGTTGAAGAGGGGATTCTTGCCGAGAAATATGGCTTTCACTCTCTCCAAATACCTGATCGTCACGGTCGTACCGAATCATATTTCGGTTCACCACTGAACTTGTTGATGATCCTGGCTCGTGAGACGAAGAAAGTAGCTCTTGGTTCGTACTGCTTGGTGAACACCTTGTATCACCCAATGCACATCGCAGAACAGTGCGCAATTATCGACAACATCTCCAAAGGACGCCTCTACATGACATGGGGTCGTGGATACCACGCTGGATACTGGGGGCAGTTTGGGGTACCTCAGGAACGTCTACTGGGACGTTTTTTGGAAAACGTAAAAGTCATAGAAAAAGCATTGCTTTCCAAGGGTGAGCGTTTTAATTTTGACGGTGATTTTTATCAAGTACAGGACGGCATGTTGTCTCCACAGAGTTATCAGTCTCCGCGTTTTCCTTTCTGGGGCGGCGGTCAACTACCCAAAGCGATCGAACGATGTGCTGAATACTCGGAATCTTGGACCTGCGACGACTTCCCAATTCAGCCGGCAGTATGGGAAGAACAAGCAGGCGCTTATCGTCGTCGGGCCGAGGAATTGGGCAAGAAGCCTTTTGTCGTATTGATGCGCAACGGCTGGGTCGCAGACACTTTCGAGAAAGCAGCTGCTGAATTCGGTTCACACTACGTATCGGAAATGCGATTTTATTGTGAGCAAGGAATTTTGGCCCATCACCCCGACTTCAATAGTCCAGAAAAAATCACCGCAGACAGCGCCAGAGAGCACATCATCATTGGCAACCCCGCTCAGTGTCGAGAGCGTCTCGAGCGGTATCACGAAGAGCTCGGAGTTGACTATTTCACCATTCGGTTCAGGATGGTGACCGGGCCGTCATTTGAGGCGACACGGGAGCAAATCCAACGGTTTGGCGAAGAAGTCGTGCAGCCAATACATAAAAAATATTCGCCAATCGATCATCCTGCGATACCAGAGGGTGCCAGGTGGTAGGTGCCAGGCAGTAAGTGCAAATGAAAAACAGCCAGGGTTGGAGTATCCTAAATAGGTGTCCCAAAACTGGGAAAAGTAAAGACAGTAACAATCACAAACAATAAGGGGGAGTACATGAAGAAATCAAAGGGTATTAAGGCAGTATCGGCGTTCGCGTTGGCAGCCAGCCTCGCGCTTGCCGCATGTGGTGGCTCGGACACTGCAACTGAAGAAGTTGCGGACACGACTGCAACAGAAGCAACAGCAAAGCCAGAAATCACAATCGGATATTTGCAGATCCTTAGCGCATCAGAAGCAGCAATGAGAATTGAAAATGCCGCTAAAGAAGCTGCAACATTGTTTGGTTGGGGTTTTGACTCCTGTGATGCACAGGGAACCTTGGAAGGCATGCAAACCTGCGGAGACACACTTGTAAACAAGGGTGTTGATGTCATCATCACAGACGGCACTCCATCAGCAGCAATCATGGCGCAGATTGAAGCAGCAAGGGCAAAGAATATTCCGTTCATCAACACCGGCGGCACTCAAGCCACTCCTGGGGACTACACGGCTTCTTACAACCCGAACGACAGTTTGATGGGCGAAGTACTCGCGAAGTGGATTGTTGCAAATGGTACTCCAGGTCAGATACTCGTGCATTCAAACAAAGATCAGTGGGGAATTGACCGTGAGGCTAGTTTGGCAGCTGCTATCGCTGGCACTGAGTTCACTATTGCCGACACAGTTGACACTCCGTTTGATGCAACATTGGTGCCATCGAGCCAGACAAATTCGGCTGCACAGTTCACCAAGTTTCCAAAAGCCACTGTGTTGTGGTTGACTTTTGACTTGGCAGCACTTGGTGCTGGTCCTGCAGTAGCTGCAGCATTCCCAGGCAAGTTGCCACCGGATCGTCCACTAGTTGCTACGTTCTATTGCAACTCGACTACCCAAGCAGAAATGAAAAAGGGAACAGTCGATGTGTGTGTTGAGACGCCACTTGAGGCAGGATCTTGGATTGCGATCGATCAGATTGCATCGCACTTTGCCAAAGGAACCGAGTTCAACCAAGAGCGTCAACCGATGTACGAAGGTCAGCAGTTTGACGTTCCATTGATTGCAACTCCAGCCGACTTGCCAGCCGAGGGATACATCACACCTTCAGTTGACTTCAAAGGCTATTTCACCGCTAAATGGGCGGCAGAGTACGGAATCTAAGACTTTCATTAGTCTGTAAATGAGTAAATACATTTAACGATGAGGGTGGGGTTGGCGCTCTGCTAACCCCACCTTCTGAATGTAGGGGATGATGAATAGTGCAGTAGTTGAAGTTGGTGGTGCCAGGTTGGCAGGTAAGCGCTCTGTTGCGTTGTTGGCACAGTTCGGTTTGCTTTTTGTTTTTGGACTTTTGATTATTTTGTTCACGTGGAAATCCGATACGTTCTTGACGGCGGACACCTTTCGAACAATTATCAATATCGAGATTGCCCCAATGCTTATTTTCGCGATGGGACTGACTGTCGTTCTTGTCATGGGAGATTTTGACCTCTCGTTTGCGGCTACAGCGGGTGTCGCGGCATACACAATTTCGGCAATGGTTGTTACTCAAGGACAATCTTGGGTAATTGGAGTGTTACTTGCGATATTGACTGGTTTGATTGTGGGCTCAGTAAACGGCTACTTGGTTGCCTACCGCAAGACATCCTCCTTTGTAATTACGCTTGCGATGTCGACTCTCCTGTATGGATTTGAACAGATTTGGTCTGATCAAAAAGTTATTCAGGGAGTGGAGGATCAAGCCTTCCTGAATTTGAACTCGTTAACTGGTCTCTGGAATATCAGGGTGGGCGTGTTCATCGCGATAGCAGTTGCTGTGCTTGCCTGGATACTGTTGGAAAAGACCGAATTAGGTCGATATATGTATGCAGTCGGTGGCAATCCTGAAGCTGCACGCCTCGCCGGAATTGATGTGCGTCGCTTGCGCCTGATCGGTTTCATTATTGTTGGTTTGTCGGCGGTAGTCGTTGGAATTTTGGGAGTTGCTCAATCGGGCACGTCTATTCCACGGCAGTTTGACGGCCTACTTCTTCCGGCATACGCATCTGTGTTTCTCGGGGCATCTGTGTTTAAGCCAGGAAAATTCAATGTGGCTGGAACCGTAGTCGGATGTCTGTTTTTGCGAACCATCAAGGTTGGTTTGCTTTCGTGGGGCCTTGATACAGCCTGGATCAACATCACCCAAGGAACAATTTTGATTTTTGCCGTGTTGTTAGGAAAGCTTGTAGATCAAAAATCATGAGCACGTCGCTGCTGGAAATTGTTGGGATTAGTAAGGAATATCCTGGCGTCAGGGCAGTTACGGATGCCAGTTTTAGTCTTGAACGTGGTGAGATTCTGGGTCTTGTGGGCAAAAATGGTGCTGGAAAAAGTACCGTCATCAAAATCCTTGCTGGGGTTGTGCAACCAGATGGCGGGGAATTAATCATTGATGGAGAAGTAAAAACCATAGAGCGTCCTCATGATGCGACGGTACTTGGGCTGTCATTTGTGCACCAAGAGTTTGCAATTGTTCCCGGACTCAGCGTTGCGGAGAATGTGTTACTTGGTTTGAATTATCCCAAGTTGCCCGGACGAATCATAAACAAAAGCAAATTAAATGCAACCGCTAAAAACATTCTCGAAAGTCTTGGCATGGAAAAGATTGACCCCGAAGCCGAATTGGGGTCTCTTTCACTCGCGATGCAACGAATGGTCATGCTCGCAAGAGGCCTTGCTGCCAATGCTCGAGTTCTTGTGCTTGATGAGCCGACTGCATCGCTCACCGCGGAAGAGGTAGCACATCTTTTTGCGATGGTGCGCAAGCTAGCCAAATTGGGTACTTCGGTCATCTATGTCACGCATAGGCTCGATGAAATTTTTGAACTGACAGACCGTGTCCTTGTTATGCGTGATGGACGAGTTGAATTCAATGGACCAACCCAGGGTTTGACCAAGACTCAATTGATCGAGCATATTTTGGGCGATGCTTCGGGAACTGATGTAAATGATCGACGCGTTCAGAAAGGCATTGATTCGTCCGGTGGCGATGTTGAGGCAGTTTCAGTCGTTGGGATGAGGCGCGAGGGAGTGATCAAGGATGTGAGTTTCACCGCAAAACGTGGTGAAATTCTCGGTATTGCTGGACT
>JBIHZV010000133.1:0-5903 GCA_044240275.1 Ilumatobacteraceae bacterium
TAGCGCTAGCCGGGGGCTAGATGAGTTGGCGCCACTTCAAAACAACAAACAAGGGGAAAAAATGAAAAAGATAGGCAAATATGTGTCAGCTCTTGCAACTGGAGCGTTGCTCATAACTCTTGCGAGTTGTGGTAGCGATGATGGAGCAACAGAAAGTGCAGACTCGAGTGTTGCAGCTGCGACCGGAACTAAATGTACAGAGCCATTGAACATCGGAGTTGCTGCAATCACCATGCAGTCTCCTGCCGTTACCTCAATGATCAACACGATTAATCGTGCTGCCGAGATTCTTGGTTGGAACGTGGAAGTTTTGGATGCAAACGGCGACCCATCAAAAATGGAAGCTGATATTTCTGGATTTGTCAACAAAGGCGTCGATGCCATTCTTGACATCGCAGAAGCACCAGCACAGGCACCACTTGGAATGCAGGCTGCTAGAGAAAAGAACATTCCAATCTTTAATATCGGCGGTCCGCTGGTAGATCCAGATGGATACTTTGCTGCTACCTATGCACCAGACGATGAAAAGATGTCAATCTTGCTCGCTGAACAGATGGTAAAAGATCTGGAGAATCTGGGTGGCAAGGGCGTTGCGCTTTCGCTTGATGCGTCTGGCATCCCTGCACTCGCAATTCGGACTGAAGTTCTCGCCAGAGAGACAGCCGGCAAAGGAATCACGGTCAAAGTTAATCATGAGACTGACATGACTAATCCTGTAGAGGACACGATCAAGGCTGTCTCGAATTATCTGCAAGCAAACCCAGATATCAATGTAATTTTTGCAACGCAGGACTTCGAGTTCGTTTCGTCAATTAACGCGGTAGCGAGCCAGGGTCTGCAAAAGACGGCGGTCTACTCTTACTATCCGGTTGCTGATGCATTCCAAGTAATGCGCGACTGGAAAGAAGGAGATGCTCCAATTGCTGCGGTCGATCAACCGATTACGAATGTGGGTTGGTACGCCTTTGATTCACTCGTCAATCGATGTGTTGGTGTGGAAAATTGGGTGACAGACATGAGTCTCAAGGAGTTGCCAACAACATTGGTCACTCCTGCCAATGTTCCAGCAGAGGACACCTTGCCTTATGAAGACTTCGAGCCATTCTTCGTCGAGCGTTGGACGGCAGCCGGCCAACTTTAAAGTTGGAAGGTAAATACTAATTGTCCGAAAATCTGGGGGCGAGGTCAGTGATCTCGCTCCCAGATTCGGCGAAAGGTCTTGTGGGTGCAAATGGACATAGAGAATAAGACTTTTGTGATTACGGGATCTGCTCGTGGTCTCGGCGCGGCGATTGCCAAACTTGCTGCCTCGCGCGGAGCCAATGTCGTTTTGTCGGATGTGTTGGATAAAGACGGAGCGCAAACTGCTTCGGAAATAGTGAAGGATGGCGGTCGGGCAGTTTTTAAGCACTGCGACGTTACTTCTCAACAAGAGTGTGAAGCACTAATGGACCATGCGTTTGAGCAATTTGGGTCACTCGATGTACTTGTTAATAATGCAGGTATTCACGAGGCAATGGTCTCTGATCGGTTCGTTTTTGAAGAAATGGATGTTGAAACATTTGATCGGGTACTGGATGTAAATCTTCGTGGACCATTTGTGTGTTCTCGCGCTGCTACCAAGTATCTAAAACAAAGCAAGCGTTTCCCAAGCATTATCAACGCTGGGTCAACGGCATCATTTGTGGGTTATCCGTTTGGGCTCGCTTATGGTGTGAGTAAGGGCGGAATTGCATTGCTGACCAAGAATTTGGCTGTGGCTCTTGCGCCTCATGGAATTCGTTCAAATTGTTATTGTCCGGCATCAACCGACACGGATATGGTCAAGGATGTGTCTGCCACAATCGGATCCCGTAATTTTGGCGCAGCAGCTAACCCAAATGCCGCACAACTAGGAGCTCACTTGGTTCGTCGGATCGGCGATGTTTCTGATATCGCCGAGCTGGTCTGCTTTTTGGCCAGTGATAGAGCATCATTTATAAATGGTGCAACAGTACTTATTGATGGCGGAACTTTGGCCTGGCGCGAAACCGTCGATGCTATGGGCATGTCATAGCAACTAAGCAAATCATGATTTATTCAGAATATCTACTAGGAGGAAAAAATGTTGAAATCATCAAGTGAAGTAAATTTTTTTGATCCAAGCATTAACGCATGTCCGTATCCCGCGTATGAGATCTTGCGTAAGGAGGCTCCCGTTTGGAAGGATCCACTTACTGGAATGTTTGTTGTTACGCGTTTTGAAGACATAAAGGGAATTTTGGCCAACACAAGCGTGTTTACCAATCGTGTGGGTAGCGCAGCAGGAAGCACGGAAAAAGCGGTTCGTCCAACAGACCCAGAGGAACTTCGCAAGCATGAAGAGGCTGCAGATCAGCAGCGCCAGGTTCAAGATCTCTATATAAAGACGGGATGGGAGCCTGTTCCAACACTTGATGGACTTGACGGTGACAATCACGCACAGCTGAGGCGAATGATGTCGAAGGCATTTAGTCCGAAGCGAATCATGGAGCTGGATCCATTTGTAGAGGCTCTTTCGCGAAGACTCGTTGATTCGTTTATCGAAAAAGGTACTTGTGAATGGGTGACTGAATACGCAATTCCAATTCCTTTGTACACGATAGGCAAGCAGATGGGGGTTCCAGAAGCAGATATGCCCAAAATCAAATCATGGACAGATGCTTGGGTGCAGCGACTTGGACTCATGCAAACGATGGAAGAAAGACTGTGGAGCGCTGGACAAGAAATTGAAGGTCAGCACTATTTCCAAAAAATATTTGACCGACTGAGGCAATCTCCAGAAGATACTGTGCTGAGCGACATGGTAAACAAGGAAATTCCGGAGTGGGGCAGAACCTTGACTGATGCAGAGCTTCACTCGGAGATGTTTGCTGACATATTTGTCGGTGGATCTGAGACCACAACGAATGCACTTTCGGGTGGTTTGCTCATGTTAATTGAGAGGCCAGAAATGTGGGAACAGATCAGTGCTGATCCAGAAAATCTGTTGCCAATCTTCATCGAAGAGGTAGTGCGCTTGGAAGGCCCAGTTCAAGGACTTCTTCGAGAGACATCAGAAGACGTCACTCTTCATGATGTTTTCATTCCAAGTGGCTCAATAGTAAATCTTCGATTTGCTGCAGCCAATCGGGACGGTGAAGCATTTGGATGTCCAGCTGACATAGATCTCAATCGTGAGAATGTTAAGGGTCATCTTGGATATGGATTTGGTGTTCACTTTTGCCTGGGGGCTCCACTCGCGAGAAGAGAGCTCTATTGGGGCTTTAAAGCCTTTATGGACAAAGTCTCTTCAGTGAGGTTTGCGCCAGGAAATAAGTTTGAGTATCACCCAAATTATTTCTTACGTGCGTTGAAATCTCTCGACATTGAGTTCACTAAGCGCTAAGCAATTACGCCTAATTTTTGTAGCCCGAGGGGACATACTTGAAGAAGATATTTGTTAATTATGGATTATTGATAACTCTGCTAGCGATGATTGCAGTGTTTGGGGTACTTGAGCCACAGTATTTCTTGACCTTGGCAAATTTGCGCTCAACAACGATTATCGCAGCACCAATGCTGATAATCGCGGTTGCGCTCACGGTGCCACTCGGTCTAGGAGAATTTGATCTCTCTATTTCGAACATGACTCAGTTGAGCGGGGCTGTGGTGGTCTGGTTCATCAGCAATATTGGGCTGTGGTGGCCCGCTGCTGCAGTATTGAGTCTCTTGATAGCTGGATTATTGGGTTTGATTATCGGCTTGGTCGTTGTGGGGTCGCGCGTCAATGCATTTATTATCACGCTTGGAGCTGGAACAGTGCTGGCAGGACTTGAGTATGGGGTTCATCGGGGACTCACCGTTTATAAAGGGATACCAGACTCTTTTACTCAATTGGCGAACGGTTCCATAATCGGCATCAAGGGTGGCTCAATAGTCGCTCTTGTATTTGCTGGAATCATTTGGCTTCTCATGGAGTGGACAGTGACTGGTAGGCGGATGCGTGCAATAGGTGGCAATTATGAAGCAGCGCGACTTTCAGGGGTAAAAGTTGACCAGTTGCGGGCGCTGTCTTTTGCAATCACTGCTGCGGGCGCTGGACTTGCAGCAATAATTCTTACCGCAAAGTCATCTTCGTATTATCCAAATAGTGCATCAGCGCTACTTCTTCCTTCATACGCCGCATGTTTCTTGGGGACAACAGTTTTCCGTGCAAACATTTTTCAGGTCACAGGGACAATCGTTGGTGTTGCCTTTCTTGCAACATTGCAAAGTGGTCTCATCATGGTTGGTGTTTCTTCTTGGATTGGACAAATTGTTCAGGGAACGATTTTAATTGGGGCGGTTTGGTCATCTAAGTTGGCTGGACGCCAATCAAATTAGGCATTATGTCGGTTGGGATAGTTGCCCTCGGTGCTCAGCAAGTAGAAAAGCACTTTGACGGAATCGTGGCGCTGGATGGAGTCGACTTTCAGGTTCGAAAAAATGAGTCAGTTGCCTTAATCGGTGCGAATGGGGCTGGAAAATCCACCCTGGTTCGTCTGTTGACGGGTGCATCAATTCCCGATAAGGGGGAAATCGTCGTTGACGGTATTGTGACCAATCTTCGGTCCGTAGTTGATGCCCGTCATCGAGGTATTGGTTTCATACCTCAAGAACTCTGCATCGCTCCTGACTTAACAGTGGCCGAAAACGTGCTCATCTCGGGTTGGGCAAAGCGTGGATTGAAAATAGCGCAAGACGAAGAACTGGAAAAGGTTGATCTCGTTTGTAAATTAGTCGGGCTTGACGCTTCGCCGACGAGTTCAGTTCTGCGACTCAACCCAACTGAACAGCGTCTCGTAATGATTGCTCGATCTCTTGTTGCAAAACCCACAACACTCATTTTGGATGAGCCCACTGCGGCACTTGCCGACAAAGAGGCAGACCGCATCGTTGAGGTACTGAATGAGTTGCGTCGTTCTGGGTTGAGCATGGTTTATATCTCGCATCGAATGGGCGAAATATCTCGCGTTTGTGACTCTATTGTCGCATTGAGAAATGGCAAAGTTGTTTGGTCCGGACAAGCAGATGCCGAATCTGTTCGACATGCGATTGTCGCAAGCATAAATAGGAGTGGCAAGTCGGAGGAGAACACAATCCAAGCTGGTCCACGAAAGACAGTGGACTCCGATATTGCGCTTGAGTGTCTCGGTTTAACAAATTCCCGCCTAACAGATGTGTCTTTGCGAGTGTCGTCGGGAGAAGTTGTTGGTCTGTGCGGATTACTTGGATCGGGTCGTTCAGAAATATTGCGGGCTATTTCTGGGGCAGATTCTGTTAGTTCAGGACAGATTTGCGTATCTGGAAAAAATGTAGAAATGAAAAGTCCATCTCATTCAGTTTCTCATGGGGTTGGTCTGCTGCCCGAAGACCGGCGAAATCAAGGAGCATTGCTTGGTCTCAGCGTCATGGATAATCTCACGCTTCCTCGGATACCCAACCGGAGAGGATTCTTGCGACCTGCTCTTGAAAAATTCATGTCTGATGAGAGCATTCAGAACTTTGGAATTAGATGTCAGAATATTACAGATCTGTTGTCAACATTGTCTGGTGGAAATCAACAGAAAGTAATTTTGGCACGTTGGATGCTGGCTGGTGTAAAGGTGCTATTGCTAGATGAACCTACAGCAGGTATCGATGTTGTTGCTAAGAAAGAATTGTTAGATGCTGTTTACAAAAAAACAGACGAAGGGCTTGCTGTCGTGATAGCTAGTTCTGATTTGGATGACTTAGTGAGATACTGCGATCGTATCTACATAGTTCGGGACGGAAAGATCGTTCATGAGATTGTCGGTCAGGTGACCGCGGAGGAATTGACAGAGTGGTGTAACAAGAGGCTGGATTGACGGTTTTCCAAACGC
>JBIHZV010000070.1:0-5073 GCA_044240275.1 Ilumatobacteraceae bacterium
AAAGACTTGAAGCCTTTGAGAGTCAGCGATTTGAGAAACACGTCAATCGGCGAGAATAGTAGAAAAACCCAGTTTGAGTCGCATTTACATGATTTTCAGCGCTGACAGACCGCGCAGTAACAGGTAGTGCGCCCTGCAACCGTGGTGCGAGAGATTCGGGCTTTGTTGCATGTCAGACACAACTCGCCCGCCCGCCCATACACACGGTGTTCATTTTGATAGCTACCGGTGTCTCCCATGACATCTACATACTGAGAGTCGTCCAGGGTGCTGCCTCCCGAGGCAACTGCATCACCCAAAATCTGCACAATTGCCTCATGCAATCGCCCAATAGTTGGCATCGATAACCGCTCTGGCACCCTGCTCCAGCGCAACCCAGCGCGATGCATGATCTCATCGGCATAAATATTTCCGATTCCGGCAACCACACTTTGATTGAGCAGCGTGCCTTTGAGATTGCCACGCTTTCCCACAAATCGTTGGCGCAGAATCTCGGGGGTGAACTCATCAACAAGTGGATCAACGCCTAGTCGCAAGAGTTCAGGCATCTGTTCGGCTAATCGATCCGGATCGAAAACAACGACTTCACCAAATGTGCGTGGATCAACGAACCACAATTCGCAAGGTGGCTGAACCCCGAGCGTTTCAAGATGCAACACCACATGAGTGTGTGGTAATCGCTGCGCACCGGCATCTGCAATCAGCACTCTGCCACTCATGCGCAAGTGAATCATCATCTCTTGGCCAGAGTCGAGTGAACACAACAAATATTTTCCTCGTCGACCAGCCTTTGTGATTGTGGTTCCCGAGAGTCCATCGATCAATGCTTCGCGACTTGTGCGCCTGACCGTCCGTTCGCGGCCTACTTCGACTCGCGCAATGCGTCGACCCACTGCCGTTCGCTCTATCCCACGTCGAACTGTTTCGACCTCGGGTAACTCAGGCATCGTTGTTACTTGTTTGCTGTGTTATTCATGTCATTGCCGTGTTCGCGATGCAGCGTGTCGCAGGCAATCTCGGCTGCCAGTTGCTCGGCAACTTTCTTTGAACGCCCCTCGCCGCTACCCATATCACGCTCGCCTACATACACGGTTGCGAAGAACACCTTTTCATGATCTGGGCCTTCGTCGGTGACTCGATAGTGCACGTGCTCTTCCAGTAATCGTGAAGCCAATTCTTGCAAACGAGTTTTGGCGTCGAGTCGGTCGAGACCACCCATGGCGTTGTCTATTGCATGAGACATCAACTGCGTTACGACACGGTGCGTTACAACCGCACCTGCATCTACATACACAGCACCAATCACGGCTTCGAGTGCATCAGACAAAATCGAAGTCTTTTCGCGGCCACCCGCGGCATCTTCACCTTTGCCCAATAGCAAGTGATCGCCCAAATTGAGATCGGTAGCAATTGCACCCAGCGCATTGGCATTGACAACACTCTTACGCAAGTCGGTCAGTTTGCCTTCTTGAAACTCGGCATGACGTTGATACACAATGTCGGCAACTACCCAACCCAGTACAGCATCGCCCAAAAACTCGAGGCGCTCGTTGGATTCATACCCATCGTTTTCAGATATCCACGAACGATGTCGCATTGCGGTTGCAAGCAATGTCTCATCGGCAAAGCGATGCCCAATTCGCTCGGCCAACGACTCGAGCAAGTTGCTCATTTTGGTTGCAATGCCTCTGCGATGAGCCCGACCATGTTGCTCTCCACCATTTCTTGAGCAACTTTGATGCCATTGAGCATGGCGCGCGCACTTGACGAGCCGTGCGAGATGATGCTTACTCCGTCAACGCCCAACAGAATCGCGCCACCAGTCGAATCTGGATCAAAAATTGCATACAGATCCAAGAGCGCCGGCATGATCGCGTCTGCGTGTTCTTTGTATTGAGGTGCGCCAATTGCTGCAAACAGCGCCTTAACAATTGAGCGCATCGAACCCTCGAGAGTTTTCAATGCAACATTGCCCGTGAATCCGTCGGTGACCACCACGTCCACGGCATCGGTTGTGATGTCGCGGCCTTCTACGTTGCCAATGAAATTTATTGCGTTACATGCGCTCAACAACTCATACGACTCTTTGCGCAGCGTGTCGCCCTTGCCGGGCTCTTCGCCAATCGAGAGCAGACCAACGCGTGGCTTGTCGATACCAAATCGCACTCGCGAATACACCGAACCCATGATTGCGAATTGTGTTAACCACTCGGCTTCTACTTCTGCGTTTGCACCAGCATCCAACAACACGGTGTGCGTACTGCCAGGAACAGGAATCGGTGTGGCAATTGCCGGACGCTTCACGCCCTTAATGCGACCCATCCGCAAGAGAGCCGAGGCCATCGTTGCGCCTGTATTGCCGGCAGAAATCGTTGCGCTTGCTACTCCGTCACGAACCAACTCGGCGGACTGCACAAGTGTTGAATCTTTTTTGGTGCGCACCGATGACGCTGGGTCTTCGTGCATGTCGATGAACTCGGTGGCAACATGCAGCGGCAAATCGCCAATGTCAAAACGCGTGCCGAGATCGGCAGGGCCAACTAGGAGTACTGGAATGCCAAGAGCAGCAGCTTGCTTTGCTCCATCAATAATTTCGGCGGGGGCTTTGTCGCCACCCAGCGCATCAACCGCAATGGGCAGCATAAATTTGCCCGCGATAAATTAAGCGACGTCGACGGCGATGCGACCCTTGTACCAACCGCAGTTACCGCACACGGTGTGTGGCAACTTTGAAGTTGAACAACGTGGGCACACGCTGCGCGATGGTGCACCAAGCTTCCAGGCGCCTGCCATGTGGCTGTGGCCCTTCATTTTGGATTTCTTTTTCTTTGGTACAGGCATCGCGTGCTCGGCTTTCGGTTACTGGACTGGCTTACTGAACGGTGTCTTAGGTTATCGGGTCAAGACCTAGTTCAGTTCTTCGCGTAATTGGTCCAAAATCGCCCATCGTTCATCAAATCTCTGGGCCTGACAACCACATGGAGCACTCTGCAAATCTGCGCCACACTGCGGGCAAAGTCCGGGGCAATCGACCTTACACAATGGCGTATCTGGCAGGCTCAGCAGCACCATTTCACGCACCATCGGCTGCAAATCGAGGCTTTCCCCCTCTATCGGATACGCATCAGGATTGTCTGGCACCCGCTGATACATCTCATCGATCGATGCGACATTTGCAAATTCGATATTGCGCAGACATCTTCCACAAAGAAGTTGAGATTTGCCGGCAACAGTGCCTTGCACGATGATGCCACCGTTGATGCTCTCGAGTTGTAGCGCTATCTCGATTTCGGTTGCGTCATCAAGTCGCTTATCGGAAAAATCGAACGTCGAAACCGGAATGGTGATCTCGATGTTTTTAAGCGTGCCCGCACGCCGCGTCATCTCGATGATGTTGATCAGTAGCGGTGATGCCACAAATTGCTACTAGTACTGGTCGTCGTCTTGATCAAAGAACGTTGGACCACTTGATATAGCGACTTCGCTGTCGTCTGTATTGCGAGTTGGCTCGGGCGCTGCGCCAACTATCGACAAACGCTCGCGACCTTGCGAAACAGTGCGCGTCAAACGATCGAGCAAAATCTCGAAACTTGCAAGACGACGGTCGAGAAAATCTTCTGTCTCGTTCTTGAGTCTGCGCGAATCGGCATCTGCGGCCTCGAGTACTTGGCGAGCTCGTGTCTCGGCTGCACGCACTACTTCTGTGCGTTGCACCATGCGCTCGGCCTGCACGCGCGCTGCCTCGACTATTTCGTCGGCTTCGCGCTGAGTTTTGGTCATGAAGTCTTGGCGCTCTTTGAGCATCCAGCGGGCCTGACGAATTTCGTCTGGCAAGCAGGCTTGAGCATCTTGCAATAACGCAACAACATGATCGCGATCAATACGAGGCGTGCTCGACAGCGGCACATTCGGTGCCGAGGCAATCGTGTGTATGACTTCTTCAAGGATTGACTCGGTGTCGCCCAACTCAACCGGCACACTTGCATCAATCTCGCCGTCTAAATCTTCGTAACCATCGTTGCGACTCATTTTTTTGCCCTCATTATTTTTGCCCTCATTTTTTAGCTCCAGGTTTTTGTTTGGCAATTAGTGCTTTCAGCACGGGTGGTGAAACCATTGGTGTGGCAATTTTGCCGCTGTAGTCGACGAATTGGCGGACATACCTACTACTGATAAATGAATGCTCCGGGCGCGAAAACAACAGCACTGTCTCAATGCCAGTAGCGCCCTGGTTGGTTTGTGCCATCTGCTGCTCTACTTCAAAGTCGCCGCCGGTGCGGGCGCTCTTAATTATGAAGGATGCTGACATTTTGCTGGCCGCTTCAACAGTGAGTCCGCCATATGTATCGACACACACCTTCTTTCCAAGGTGGGCAACCGACTCGCGCACGAGATCTGCCCGCTCAGCAGGGCTAAACATGCCACTCGGCTTATCGGGGTTGTGCATCACACCAATAACGAGGTCGCCAAAAAGCGCTACGGCCTGCTCGACGACGTCGAGGTGACCGAGATGAAACGGGTCAAAGCTCCCGGGGTAAAACGCAACAGCCATATCGGTACTTACGCTAACCGCTGCAGGAACGACACGTACGCACGCCCATATCGCTTCACACGAGTCACTTCCCAGCCAATAAAGGCAGGCGATGCGCTATTTGCTCCGCTGAACTCATCATTCATATCTCTGTCGCTCTCTGCAACCACTAAGTCGCACGCAACCTCACCCAGAAATTGGCGCCATTGCTTAAATTCGTATGGGGGGTCTGCCAAAACCAAGGAAGCATTGCGCACGAGGGCAATGTTGGTCAGCACATCTCCGCGAACAATGGTTGATTTTTCCACCAAACCCAATGTCTCAAGATTTTCTCGCAATACCTCAAGTGCCTCACGGTCGCGTTCTATAAATGTGCAGTGCTCGGCACCGCGAGAAAGTGCCTCAATGCCAAGAGCTCCACTGCCTGCAAATGCATCCACCACTCGTGCTCCCACAACCACGCCCAAACTGCCAAGAGCATTGAAGGTTGCTTCGCGAGCTTTGTCGGTTGTGGGTCGAGTCTTTTTGCCCAAAGGTGCGTT
>JBIHZV010000071.1:0-5070 GCA_044240275.1 Ilumatobacteraceae bacterium
GATATTTGATTCGGTATTGATGCGTGGATGAATTCCGGTAACGATCGCGTGTTGTTCGGCTGGCAATCCAAAACTGTCATAGCCGAGTGCGTGCAAGACATTGAAACCATCCATGCGCTTGTAGCGCGCAAAAACATCGGTGGCGATGTAGCCAAGGGGGTGACCAACGTGCAGGCCAGCGCCTGATGGATATGGAAACATGTCGAGAACAAACAATTTGTCGCGACCTGCAACCTTGTCTGGTTGGGCCAGGGGTCCGGCTGGGTTCGGCGCTTCGAAGGTGCCCTCGCGTTCCCAAATGTCTTGCCACTTGGTCTCAACCTGGCTCGCTAGCGCGGCGGTATATCGAAATACGGGTGTCTTGGTGGTTGGGTCGTTGCCAACTATCGCTCCACTGGCGGTTCGAGGCTCGTTTTGGGTTGGGGGTTTTGCAGACATCGCCTCCGTATCGTAGATGAGAGAAGCATGGTTTCAATGGAGAGGCAAAAGGCAGGATCACGATGACAAGACGAGAACGTGGTTCGGGCGGTCGTGGCGACGGTGGAAATAACGGTCGATCTGGCGGCAAGTCTGGCAGTCAGTCACGCAGCAAATCGGCAGGCAAATCTGGGGGCAAGGCAAATAGCCGCAAGCACAGTTACCCGCGCGCAGCCCGCATTAGTGAGACGGTGCGAGAAGTTGTTGCAGAAGAACTCGTGCGTATTGATGATGATCGTCTCGCGTTCGTAACAGTGACGTCTATTGATGTCGATTCCGAAATGAATCGCGGAATTGTTTATTACGACTCTTTGCAGGGCGAAGAAGGCGATAAACAAATCTTGGATGCGTTGAACGAAAATCGCAAACGGTTGCAGTCAGCAATCGCAACGCAGATCCATGCTCGACGCACACCAATTCTTGAGTTTCGACCAGACGATGGCATACGTGCTGCGGCTCGAATAGACGAAGTGTTGCGCAATGACCCGATGCGGACTCGTAATCTTGACAGCGGTAATAACGACGCGTTGAATACGGACGCGTTGAATACAGACACCGAGTAGTTGTGGCCCGCCGCCGCCCGCCAACTGTGCATGGTTTGGCAATTATCAACAAGCCAGCTGGGGTCACGAGTCACGATGTGGTCAATCAGATGCGCAAGATTTTGGGCGAGCGACGAATCGGGCATGCGGGCACTCTTGACCCGGATGCAACAGGAGTGTTGCTTGTGGGTGTGGGTTACGTAACGCGACTGATGCAGTTTTTGAGTGGCATGGATAAAACGTATGAAGCCGAAGTTGTTTTTGGAATTGAGACAAACACACTCGACTCGGCCGGCGAGGTAACTGCGCGCCATGACATGGATGGAATCACCATTGAGCAGGTGCGACTTGCAGCCAAAAAACTGACTGGGGACATCCTGCAGATACCGCCGATGGTTTCGGCGATTCGTGTCGACGGTAAGCGATTGCACGAACTCGCCCGAGAAGGTATTGAAATCGAGCGCAAACCACGGCCAGTGACGGTGCACTCATTTGATGTGCAACCAACAGATGATCCACTCGTTGTGCGCATTGTCGTAAACGTTTCATCTGGCACCTATGTGCGCACGCTTGCAGCCGACTTGGGTTCGCTGCTCGGTGGCGGTGCACACTTGCGCAACCTCAAGCGCACCTCGATTGGTGATTTCACAATTGCCGAATCGCATTCGCCTGAATCTGCAGTGTTGTTGTCTCCGATAACAGCGTTGCGCTCAATGACTCAAATTGTTGTGGATGCCCCAACCGCCGACATGGTCCGACATGGACGAGTGTTGCCAGCGTGGAAACAAAATGCACCTTGGGCAATCGTCGATGAGCAAGGCGTATTGCTTGGTGTGTATGACGTGTATCTAAGTCATGGCCAGGTTGATGTCACGCGAGCTAAACCCACTGTGGTTTTAGCCGAAGCGATAGCGTAAAAAGCCATGCAAGTAATCCGCGATAATCAGCCGAGCGATAACTCGAAGCGTTCGGTGGTAACGATCGGCGCGTATGACGGTGTGCATCGTGGACATCAGGCTGTGATTGGCCAAGTAAGAAAAGAAGCACTGCAGTTGGGTTGCCAAAGCGTTGTTGTCACCTTTGACAAACACCCAGCTTCGGTTGTGCGGCCAGAGTCTGCACCCAAGTTGCTTACCGATCTGGATCAGAAACTCGAACTGTTGCAAAAAACGGGTATTGATGCCACCTTGATTGTTGAGTTCAATAGGGAAAGATCAACCGAAGACCCAGCCTTGTTCGTGAAGCGAGTTCTCGTAGATACTTTGCGAGCACGAATAGTAGTCGTAGGCGAAGATTTTCATTTTGGTTTCAATCGGGGCGGCAATGTGGCAATGCTGCGCGAACTTGGAATCCAATTTGATTTCCAAGTTGAACCAGTCAAGTTGATTGCCCGACCAGATGGGGTGGAAGAGCCAGTGAGTTCAACATCCATTCGTCGTGCACTTGCCGGTGGACAGGTGGAGATTGCAGCAAACCTTTTGGGGCGTGCTTACGAGGTACGAGGAGTTGTTGTCAACGGTGACAAACGGGGTCGCGCGATTGGATTTCCAACGGCCAACGTCGAAGTTCCTAACGCAATGTGTTTACCAGCCGATGGGGTGTATGCAGGAAAATTTCAGTGCGACGATGGTTCGCTGCACGCGTGCGCTATCAACCTCGGTCGTCGACCAACTTTTTTTGAGCATGCCGATTCTTCGTTGCTCGAGGCCCACTTGCTCAACTTTGATGAAGATTTGTACGGTCAAAAAGTAAGTGTGACGTTTGAGCACTTCTTGCGTAGCGAGCGCAAGTTTGATGGTTTGGAAGCAATTAGGACGCAGTTGCAACTTGACGTTGCCGCCGCGCGCCTCGCACTCTTGTAGGGCCGGGCGCAATTCCGAAATGAGCATCGAGGGGTTGGTTATAGGATTTCGCCTATATATGATAAAGTTGATCAATATGGTCGGGATTAGGCTAACCTTATGAAATTGGGCAGATGAGCCTTGTAACACGAGGAAAAGCAGTAAATACCGACAGATTTCACCCAAAAACCGATTGAAAGGAATATGTATGTCAGACAGATCAGTTACTTATCGAAGAGGATTTAGGACTCGATTGGCGATGGGGTTGTGCATTGTCGCAGGACTCTTGATCCCAGCAGCCACTGTTTCGGCCAATGCCGTTTCGGCACCAAAGTCGACAACGCCAACGATTGTGGAAACGTCATGGTTGGAGCAAAACCTCAATAATGCCAAAGTTCGGATTATCGAGGTCAGCACAGACCCAGGTCTGTACGAGAAGGGGCACATCGCAGGTGCAACCAAGTTTGTATGGCACACCGATTTCGTGGATCCGGTCAACCGGGACATCGTTGAAAAAGATCGATTTCAGAAGCTCGCTCGTGCGGCTGGAATCAATAATGACACAACGGTTGTTTTGTATGGCGACAAAAACAATTGGTTCTCGGCATGGGGTGTATGGATTTTCAAGACGTACGGCATTAAAGACGTGCGCATCCTCAATGGTGGTCGCGATAAGTGGATCAAAGAAGGTCGAGCAATCACTCCGATTCCAGCAGCAATTCAAAAGGGAAACTTCACAGCAACTGCTGCCGATCTGAAGTTGCGAGCATTCTTGCCAGACGTAGTGAAAATTGCCAAGAAGACCGACAAGACAACCAAATTGGTTGACATTCGTTCGGCTGATGAGTTCAGTGGAAAGATCTTTGCACCAGCAGGTTTTCAAGAATTGGCAATTCGCGCTGGCCATATTCCTGGGGCAGCAAACGTTCCATGGTCGACTGCTGTCGGAAGTGACGGCGCATTTAAGTCACCGGCTGAATTGAAGAAAATTTATGCAGATGCAGGCATTGATGGCACCAAAAAAGTGATTGTCTATTGCCGCATTGGTGAGCGTGCAGCCCACACGTGGTTTGTGCTGAGCCAAATTCTCGGTTACGACGTCAAGTTGTACGACGGTTCTTGGACTGAATACGGCAACTCGGTTGGCGTGCCAATCAGTAACCCAACAGGCACTGTATGGGGCAAGGGTTAATGTCAAGTAGTCAAGTAGTTGTTGGTGGTCCCGCTTTAAGCGGGACCACCAACAATGTTTCAGGGTGGTCGCGATCTGACACCTTGCGCACTGTGTTTTCTGCGCTCATTGTTTTATGTTTAATCATTGGCGCCTACGTACTTCAAGCAAGATCAAACGGTGATGCAACTCCTGCATTTTCGTTGCTGATTGGTACAAGCTTGGGAATTGTTTTTGAGCGTGGAAGATTTTGTTTCTACTGCATTTTTAGGGAAGCGATTGAGGAGCGAGTCACCCGTCCGCTTCTCTCGGTAATTGCTGCGCTCGTTGTTGGGGCAGTTGGACACGCGGTGTTGTTTGGTTTGTTCTTACCAAATCCCAAAGGTGAAGGTCTGCCGCCAAATGCACACATCTCGCCTGTGAGTATTCCTCTGATTCTCGGAGCCTTTGCTTTTGGTATTGGAATGGTGCTCTCTGGCGCTTGCATTAGCGGGCATTTGTATCGTTTGGGCCAAGGCTATTTGCGCGCTATTCCTGCGCTGTTTGGATCTCTCATCGGTTTTGGTTTGGGATTTCTTACATGGAACACGTTGTATCTCAATCAAATCAGCTCGAGCCCAGTGTGGTGGCTTCCACGTTGGCTGGGCTATGGCGGTTCGTTGGTCGTAACAATTGTTGTACTTGGAGCGCTCGCAATATATGTGTTTGTGAGAGATACATCGACCACAGAGCAAACGCAACCGGCGAACATCTCGTCACTCTCGCAAGTACGCGACATGGTGCTTGTCCGGCGTTGGTCGCCTGCGATCACGGGTTCAATCGTTGGGCTCATCGGCGTCTTCGCGTATCTTCGCGTGTCTCCTTTGGGCGTAACTGCACAACTCAGCACAGTTTCGCGAACATTCCTTGACGGTCAGGGAAAACTTCCAGAGGTGTTGCATGGCATTGACTTGATGAAAGGCTGCGTTGGTGTTGTTACCAACGCCATTACCAACAATGGCTGGCTAGTCATCGGATTGGTGGCTGCATCATTCGCTGC
>JBIHZV010000020.1:0-16451 GCA_044240275.1 Ilumatobacteraceae bacterium
ACGTATTTCCGTCGAACATGGGATAACCCTTATGGGTATTGGGTTTGCCGACCGTTCGTATTGTTGAAATCTCGTTTTTATGAGCAAAATTTCATCTGCGACACGGTTTCACAATGAACTCGTTGCCAGCACAGACAATCAGGGAAAATCCCTCTCAAAAACAGTTCGGATTCTCCAAATTTTCAGAAATTTCCGACCAAAAAAATATTTTCAAAAAATTTCAAAAAATTTCCTAAATTTGCCCAAAATTTCTCGAAATTACGAAAAAGTTCTCAAAAGTCCCCTTAAGAGAAAACTCCCGAGTTTAATTTTTGGTAACAACTTTGAACTCCACATCCATAACGGATTCAAGTCGGTGGCCCATTGCGAGTATCCACCAACCTGTCCGATCGACACAGCACAATGAGCAATGTTGCTTACACACGACTCGCACTCTGATCAGAACCTTGCGCTCGGTGAGACCGATCGCCGCATGTTCCCGACCGACTCTGCAACTTCGCGAGCCACACGAGTCGTACTTGATACTTCTGTTCTTGTTGCAGATCCAATGAGCATGCTCAACTTCGTTGGTTGCGATGTTGTGATTCCACTCACTGTTGTTGAAGAGTTGGACGGACTTAAAACTCGCATGGATGATGTCGGTCGTTCTGCGCGCACCGCACTTCGCACGATCGAAGACTTGCGTAAAAAAGCTGGTGGCTCGTTGGCTGAGCCAATGCGAGTTCACGACGAGCCCGACTACGGAACTGTGCAGATCGAGGTCAATGGCATCCAACGCCATCTCCTGATCGAACACGGTCTAGACCCTGAAATCCCTGATAACCGAATCATCGGGGCTGCCCTCGGCCAGGCCAGGGTTGCTCCAACCCGCATGATCTCAAACGATGCCGCCCTGCGCATTAAAGCCGCCCACTTAGGGCTGCAAGCCGAAGAACACCAACCTGTTGGAGCCGGTCAATCGACGCGGCCAATGGGTTGGGTCACGATCGATACCAGTGTTTCAAACATTGACTCGCTCTATAACAGCGGCGGAATCGAAGTTTCCTCGCTGAATACTCCCGGTCCATTTGTGGAAAACAATTTCGCGGTGGTTCGCAGTGGTTCGCAATCTGCTCTTACTCGTTGTGTCAACAACGAACTCAAAGTGCTTCCGCATAATGCTCCTGAAGCATGGGGACTTCGATCGCGCAGCAAAGAGCAGCGGTTCTCTCTCGAGTTGCTACTCGACCCTGAAGTAACAGTGATTGCGCTCGACGGTCGCGCCGGCACAGGCAAGACCGTCATGGCAATTGCTGCAGGTCTCGAGCAAGTGGTTGAGACACGTCGTTACGAACGACTCGCGGTGTATCGCCCACTCGTGCCTGTTGGTCGTGCCGATGTTGGTTTTCTGCCAGGCGATCTCAATGAGAAGCTTGACCCATGGATGGCAGCAATTCACGATGCAATTGTGGCTTTGACCGATCAGCGATCAAGTCGCGACGCAGTAGGGCTTATTGATGACCTCACTGATCGCGGTCAACTCACCCTCGAGTCAGTCACCTTCTTGCGCGGCAGATCACTCCAACAACAATTTGTGGTGGTTGACGAGGCCCAAAACCTCGAGCCAACGACACTGAAAACAATCCTCACTCGTATCGGCGAGGGCACCAAAGTGGTCTTCACGGGCGACACCAGCCAGATCGACGCACCCTATATGGGTGAGACCAATAACGCTCTAGCCGTTCTCATACATGCATTTGCTGGTCAGCGCTGCTTTGGGCACGTGACCCTGGCTGCCTGCGAGCGCAGCGAAGTGGCCAGCCTGGCCGCCGAACTGCTCTAGTAGAGCCAATTCGCGCCAATTCGCACAGTTGCGCATCGATTGAAATATTTTTGGAAAAGATTTGATCTCAACTAGACATTATTGGTATCTGCCTACTTAGTGTGAAATAACGAGATTCAAAGCAATGGAGGATTCCATGAGCGCCGTGTACCAGGAGGACGACAATTTCACTGCACACGGCAGCAAATCCGAGCCGTCAATCGTTCAGGGAACATTGGAGGGGTGGGCACATCTTGCCAAGTGCAAAGGCTATGCAAAACTCTTTTTTGGCAAGCCTGCCGAACGTCCTCAAGCCAGAGTGCGCAGAGAACACAAAGCTCACTCGCTGTGTATCTCATGTTCTGTTCAAGCCGATTGTCGTTCGTTCGCCCGCAACAATCACGAATACGGGTTTTGGGGTGACGAAAATGAAGAGTCTCGACACGACGCCGGCTTTACTTTGTCGTCGCCAATTGGCGTGCGCATCGCGCCTAGCGTTTTTCAGTGACTCATCTTTTTTCCGTAGCAACTGCTATGTCGGTTTGAGCACGACAAGCCTGCCAAACTAGAAACATGCCTGTTCATTCGATAGCAACAAACGACATCACTAACCCCGGCGACTACGTCACTCGGTTTATCGAGAACATCGAGCAAAGCCACTTCACTGCAGCGATGGACATGGTGTCAGATGATTGCGAATACGACAATGTGCCGATCACCAAAGTGTTTGGCAAAGAAGCAATGATCCAAATCTTGTCCGACTTCTTGGCCGCTGCCACCAAAGTGGAATGGCTCATTCATCATCAGGTCAGCAGTGGCGACATGGAACACGGTGTGGTGATGAACGAACGCACCGACCGCTTTGAGATGGACGATCGCTGGATCGAACTTGATATTGCTGGACTTTTTGTGGTGAGCAACGGCAAAATCGCTTTGTGGCGCGACTATTTTGATCGCGAGTCGTTCACCAAGGCGCTCGCCGCCAAATAAACACGCTCGCGGCTAGGCATAGCGCTTAAGCATCTGCGCTGCAGTTCGCTTGCCCAGGTCTTGCAATGCAACAGGCTCTTGCACCTGCACTCCGTCACCCGCTCGCAACAGCAGCCTGGCCAGCCAATGTTCGCTGCCAACTGCCATTGTCACAAGCGTGCTGCCATCCAAATTGACTTCCCGCGACATGTATGGGTACGACTCAACAACCCATCTGGCCGAGGGCTCAACCTTCAAAGTCACGTGCAGTTCTGCAGTATCAAACCATGTAGAGCCGTCAGCTACTCGCTTGGTCGTTTCGTTCGGCGCAGTGAAGCCGCCAGTTGTAGCCAACTTTTCAATTCGATCGATCCGAAACTCGCGCACTTCGCCCGACTTGTCGTCGTCTGCCGACACATACCAATGCCCACCGCGCTCAAACACGCTTCGCGGAATAATGGTTCGCTCGGACCGAGAGGCCGAAACCGGCGTGAAGTAGGTAATCAATAGATGGGCACCAGGCGTAACTGCGTTTCGCAATTCTTCAAGAAATGCAACGGGCTTTAGATCTACAACGACCACTCCGTCGTCAGACGGCAACAACGGACGCAACTTTTTGAGCGCTGTTGCTAGCGGACCAGATTTGTTGGCACCGGGCAAGCGCATTGCTGCTTTGCCCATCACCGTGAGCGCAAACACCTCTGCCGAGTTCAGTTGCAATGGTCGAGAAAACATCAACGGCACTTCGGCGACAACTTCGTCTTCGTCTACAAACACGTCAATCAACGCGTCGGGAGAATATGGCGGCACGCCACAAACCGAGGCCATCATGATGTCGTCAATAAGTTCGGCCTCTGTCAACTTAAATTGCTTGGCCATATCCGACAATTTGACGCGTTTACGCTCCACAAGCCATGGCAGCATCACCATCAAACCAGCCACAATCTCGGTAGCGCTTCGCGGGCCTCGCCGAGAACGTCGAAGAGCCATTAGTTTTTCCCCGCGATCTGCTTCAGATGATTCACGATATGTTCTCTGACTCGAGGTGGCCCCAAAACCTCGGCGCGATCCACCATCGCAAACAACCAGACTCGAAATGCCCCCAAGTTTGCGCACGGAATTGCAAATTCGATTGATCCATCACTTCGTTCGCGCAACACTGCACCGTCGCCGAACTCTGCTTTCACGCGTTGTGCAAGCGCTACATCTACCAACACCGTGGCGATTGCATCATCACCATCGCCTTCCGTCAACAAATCCAGCTCGGTTGGCACCGCTTTCGCCAGATCAAAACCGTCAGGCCGAGTAAATGACTGAGCGTCACCGTTGGTGATTTCACCCTCGATCCGATCAACTCGAAACACGCGTTGCGCGTTGCGCAAGTGATCGAAGCCAACGATGTACCAAAAGCCACCGCGCGACAACAACCCATATGGGTCCACTTGACGCTGTTGGCCTTTATATAAAAACTTGAGTGTTCGATGCTCAACCACACCAGCAGCAAGCGCAGGTAGTTGCCTGTCGTCCATCTGAATATTGACGCTTGTCGACGGCCGGTCGAGCGCACGCTCTCCGCCTAGTTTCCATAGCGCCTCATCACCATGGCTTGCACCGATACGCACGGTGGCAACGGCCATCTGTAACGCCGAACGCTCTGCATCGTTGAGACCGAGATCGCCAATTTCAAACTGCCGACGATCAACGGTGTACGCACCTTCACCCGCCTTGTCACCACCCAACGTGACCATGTCCATAGGAATGCCAAGCGCGCGCAACTGGGCTTTGTCGCGCTCAAACGCAGCACGTGCAGCCGAATCACCATCCGGGTATTGATTGACAAGCTCTTGGCGAATTTGTTTCAACGTAAGCGGTTGTGTTCGCTGTACAAGCAGGGCCAACAAGTTGATCATGCGCTCGGGTTGCGATGTCTTTGCGGCCATGCCCGCAACATTAGATGTTTTATTGGTGTTTGAGATACCACTGCAATAATTGCGAAGTCGAGGCGTCTTGATCACTATTTGGCGCGCCTTGCGCAAGCTGTTGGGAAATATTTTGAGCCAATTTTTTACCCAATTCAACTCCCCACTGATCAAAACTATTAATGCCCCACACGCAACCTTGCACAAACACGCTGTGCTCGTACAGCGCAATTAGTGCGCCCAAAGTTTGTGCCGACAATTCACTTGCCATCAGCACTGTCGATGCACGATTGCCGGGCATAGTGCGCTGCGGTTCGGTTGATTCTGCACCAAACGCCAACGCTTGTGCCTGAGCAAACATGTTGGCCATCAACGAATCATGCGCATCAAAGTGCACGGCAGACGTTTTAGCAAAACCAATCAAGTCCACTGGCACCACAGAAGTTCCTTGGTGCAACATTTGCATAAATGCATGCTGTGAATTGGTGCCAATGCTGCCCCACACAACAGGCGAAGTCTGTGTTGCAACGACGGCATTGTCGCTGCCCACCTGCTTGCCGTTGCTCTCCATTATCAGCTGTTGTAAATACGGCGCAAACAATCGCAGAGCGGTTGAATACGGCACAACGGCCTGAGTTTCACGACCCAAAATCGATCGATTCCACACACTGATGAGACCCATCATCACGGGAATGTTTTTGGCCAATGGTGCGTCGATGAAGTGTTCATCGACAGCTCGCATCCCGCTCAAAAAATCGTCAAATACATCGGAGCCAAATGCAACGACATTTGCCAAGTTGACAGCGGACGAAACTGAATACCTGCCACCGACCCACGGCCAGATGTTAAATGAGTGCGCAAATGCAATACCGGCGGATGTGGCGCGCTGTGGCTCTGTAGACACGACGGCACAATGTTGTGCAACGCCCGCCGTACCCACCGACTGGGCCAACCATTGCTGAATAATTCGACCATTCGACAAAGTTTCGGAAGTTGAAAAAGTTTTGGAGCACATCACTACAAGCGTCTGATGCGCATCGTGTTTCTCAAGCACTTTTTCTACATCGACAGGATCAATGTTTGAAACAAACGAGCAAAGCAGCGATGGCTTCAGCGAGCACGAAAGTGCATCCCACACCAATGCCGGGCCAAGATCACTTCCTCCAATGCCCACATTGATGATGTGAGTAAATGGCTTACCTGTTGCTCCACAAATGTTTCCACTGCGCACACCAGCGGCAAATTCGGCCATCGAGTGCCGCACATGTTGCACCTCTTTGACCACGTCTTTTCCATTGACATCTATCTTTTGCGTGCTCGGCGCGCGCAATGCCACATGTAATGCAGGCTGATCTTCCGATGCATTTATCGGCTCGCCCGCAAACATCGCATCGCGACGAGTCGACAAAGAGGCATCTTGCGCTAACTCGAGCAGGGCCTCTACCACTTCGGGAGTGGTGTTTTGCTTTGAAAAATCGGCGACGATCGAAGCACCGCCAAAGTTCAGATGAAGCGTGTTTCGTGTGGCTCGTTGGGTATCGCGCGCAAACAACTCAGTCAGGCTTGATTGTGGAAGCTCTTCACCAAGAGCTACAAGCTTCTTCCACGAAGATGTGGTGGTAATCACTGTAAACAGGTTATCCCGCTCTCACGAGTAGCGTCTTGCACTGTGAATACGTTATGACACCAAGCGCACCATCAACTCAGCATGATGCATCGCGGCGCATCGCCCAATCTGGCGTCACCCTCGGATTTGGCGCTTACGTCATCTGGGGTCTTGTCACTATCTTCTGGAAACATCTAAAAAGTTTCGATTCGTTCGAACTCATCGGTTGGCGTATCACCACATCGGCAATCTTGCTCGTTGCGTATATGACAGTGACCAAACGAATGAAGCCGCTACTGACAACTATGCGCAACCCACGAACATTGGTGCGTCTTATCCTGGCCAGTATTTTGCTCACCATCAACTGGACAACCTATGTGTGGGCCGTTGTCAACGGTCACGTCATCGAAACCGCACTGGGATATTTTATTGCGCCACTAGGCACGATGGTGCTTGGCGTTTATGTTTTGCATGAAAAACTTCGCAGACCTCAGATCATTTCGATTTGTTTTGCCGTGAGTGGTGTGGCTGTGCTCACGGTCGGATACGGCAGAGTGCCATGGATTGCGCTCACCATTGCATCCTCTTGGACTTTTTACGGTTACCTCAAAAAGCAAGTACAACTCCCCCCGCTCGAGAGCCTGACGGGCGAAGTTATTGTCGCGTGCATCCCCGCTCTCATCTATGTTGGGGTGTGCTGGAACCACGAGAACAGCGTGTCCAACACTGCTTCTGCGACACAATGGCTACTCATCGCACTGACAGGTTTTGTCACCACTGTTCCGCTGTTGATGTTTGCGGCTTCGTCTCAACGCATTCCGCTCACGCTCATTGGCCCAATGCAATACATCGTGCCCACAATTAATTTTCTTCTTGGTTGGCTGCTGTATGCCGAAGAAATTACGACAACCAAAGTTGCGGGGTTTGCACTGATCTGGATCTGTCTCGCGATCGTATTGCTCGACTTGTTTATTTGGCAGCGGCGTGCTGTGCTGTCCCAGCCACAATCCGCTTAAGGCCTTCAATCACATCAAGGCCACGCTGTTGGTCGTTGACAGCTATCGAGAATCCCGACAAACCTGTGAGCACCACATTGATCAGGTCTTGCAAAACCTGAGCATTAATACCTGGCACGATCTCGCCACGGGCAACGGCATCAGCGCACATTTTGGCCAAAAACTGTCCAAGACCAACTCGGAGCGGAGCAATTGCTTTAGACAACTCTGGATGACGCTGAGATTCGGATGCAACCCCAACAACAAAACTTGCCAAGGAGGGATCTTTGGAACTCATTAGCGCTATCGAATCCAAGATGGCTGAAAATTTATCGGTGAACGTCTCATGTTCTGCCGCTGCTTCTTCAAACGTGCTCTGCACGACCTCTTGCATTTCGGCGTATGCCGCCACATACATGTCGAGCTTCGATGGAAAGTAATGGTAAATCGCTCCGGTGGTAATTCCGGCTGCTTGCGCAAGTGCGCGATTGGTCGTTGCGTCATAGCCAACGTCAGCAAACGAGCGACGGGCTTCTTTCACCAAAAGCTTTCGAGTCTCACCAGCATCGGTGTCACACGGCCGACCGAGCTTTTTCGTCAAAACCTTCATGCGTGCAGGCTAATTCGTTCGTCTGGGGCTAGACGAAGCGGCGCAAATGCGCTGCCAACTCAATCGGGCGATCGCCCTGAATGCTGTGTCCTGCACCGTCAACTACAACGATCTCTGCAGTTGGATAGTGCTTTTTCACGCCTTCGATGTCCTCATCGTCAACAACTGGAGAGGCCCCGCCGCGCACAACCAAAAGCGGGCATTGCAGTCGAGCAATTGCATCCCACAATGCCGAGCGTGGTGATTCGGTTTCAAGATTGGTTTTCTCTGAATTGATTTGACCGCGTCGGTCGTAACGCCACTCCCAGCTTCCGTCTGTGAGTTGATGCGCGTTGTGCAAAATACCTCGGCGCAAACTTGTGGCAGACCTCGTTGGGTTGTGCTCTGTAGTACGAGCCAGCAGATCATCAAAACTCGCAAAACTCTGTGGACCGTTGATGAAGTCGAGTACGGCCTTAGCTTTTTTGCTTGTCACACCTGGCGTGACATCCACCATTACCAAATGTCTCACCAACTTTGGATATTTGTCAGTGAGCGCCAAACATGTGAGCCCACCCAACGACATACCGACAATCGCTTGAGCGCTTGGTGCGAGTTGTTCCACAACGATCGCAACATCATCTGCCAAATTTTGCGGCGTATACGTAGCATCATCCCGCCATGACGAGTGACCATGACCCGGCAAGTCAACTGCAAGTAATGGGCACCCAAGAGCCAATGCAACCGTGTCCCATGTATGGGCATTTTGTGCGGTGCCATGCACCAACACCAATCGTGGTTCGCCTTCTCCCCATTTGAGCGCACTCACCTTTCGGCCATCGAGTAATTGCACGCTCACTCGTTGCACTACTGCAGTTGCGCTCGCGCTGATCGAGTATTCAGCAATGTTTTGACCAAACATCGAAAATTCGTCGTATGGAACCATCTCTTGGTTGTGCATTGTTGTGTCTCCTACGGTGTTGTAACAGCAACGGTTGTTGGCACGCCCGCAACTGTCGTCACACTGGAATTTGGCAACGTTGTTTGAGGAATAGTGGTTGGCACTGTCGTGTAATCCGGATCCGGCGTATCAAATGGCGGCACAGGAGAACCGTACTCTTCTGGTTCTTTCACGCCGTCAAAAACATAGACACGGTCGCCATAGGCAACGATTGCTTGAAAATACCTAGCCACCGACATGGGAATGCGTATACAACCGTGTGATGCAGGCTTGAGCGGCACCAAGATGGCACCGTGAATTGCGATGTTGTAGTTGAAGTACACGGGGTTGTACATCGTGCCCAGTTTTGACTCACGCATTCCTTGGCGACGATTGTAGAAATAGAAAATCCCTGGAGGCGTAATAGCCTCTCCGCAAATTCCACGCTTAATTTCAGCGTCGGTATTGTTTCCATCTTCTCCAGGACTGATCGCAACCTCTTCACACCATTTTTCATTTGAACCGCTGGAGATATGTGTAATCACCACAGGTACACCTTCTTTAAACACGATCATTACTTGCTCGGGCAAATACACCTCAACATGCGTCGCAGTGTCGGCATCACGTCGCGGCTTGATCTGGATATCTGATTGCATAATTGACCACGTTGATGGAGTCACAACCCCTGTCGCACGCTCCCGTGGCGTACTCATCACCAGTTTTTCAAAAGCCCACACTGCCTGAACAGTGTTTTGTCCAAACACGCTGTCTTGTGGGCCCGGATCAAAGTGCAACGCGGCAAGACGCTGCTGCACTCGCAGCACATCGTCACCTTTCATTCCAGGTTTTATTGTTCGCGTGAGTGGCACTGTCACCAATGGAATATTGGTTGATTCAGTAACGACATTTGGGTTACTGGTATTCGATTCAGATTTGTCGCCGTTAGCGACAACCGAGATCGCAACGACCGTGAGCAGCACAGCAAATGCCGCAATTGCAGGTCTCCAGCGATCGTAGAGACCGGGTTGCGCGTGAAATTGATCTAGATCATCGTCGTCAAACAACTCGCTTTCGTCAAAGAATTCATCTTGATCAAAAAAATTATCGCCAGAAAAGTCGTCGTCGGAAAAGTTATCGCTCATGTCTATTCATCCACCTGTGGAGTTACTTCTTTTTCGGTCCTAGAGCGTTGAGATGACCGCGCAATGTCCATGCTTCTTTCAAAATCTTGATAATTACTGAAGGCGAGCTAAGGGTAGACACTCCACGAGTTCGTGGAAAGTAGTCCACACCAAACTGCACAACGCTCATGTTCATCTTGCGTGCGCTCACCATTAGCTCTGCATCAATAAACGAACCTTCACTTGTAAGCGTGACTTGCTCGAGGACCTTGCGACGCACCAATTTGAAAGCAAAGTTCACATCTCTAAAGCGACAGCCAAACAATGCGCGCACCATCAAGTTGTAAAAGAATGAGTACACCACGCGCACATAGCCCTCACCTGTTCGATCAAATCGGTATGCGGCAACAATGTCAGCTTCGTATTGATTCATCAAACGCATTGCCTTGTGTACTTCTTTAAAATCAAACGGCAAGTCGGCATCGGTGTACAACACCACATCGCCTGTTGCGGCACCAAAACCAGACTTAATTGATCCACCCAATTTGCGGTTAGTCGGGTGATGCACAACTTTTACCCGTGAGTTGTTTGCAGACGCTTCGTCGGCAAGTCGGGCTGTCGCATCAGTTGAAGCATCATTGACGATGATCATCTCGTAGTCGCCAATCGTTCCAGCAGCGATCAGGTCGTCACCGAGTTCTATCGCAGCATTGAGCGCGCGTTGGAGGTATTCCTCTTCGTTCCACATAGGAAAAAATACGGAAAATCGTTCGAAACGTGGATTTGGCATGTCCAATTAGGCTAACTGCGAGCATCGAATTTGCGATCCGACCACAGCCTCAACGCCTGTATTGTGCAGGCTGTGACTGCTTCTGCCAATGATCAATCAGGACTCACCAATACTTGGCGATCAGTTGCAGTGGTCTCGTGGCTCTTGGTCTTCTTTGCGATCATTGCTGTTGCGGTCACTAGCCGCAATATCGGCAAGCCAACCTGGTGGCTTGGCCCAGAGTCAAATCCATCATTCGTACTGCTCTGGGCGCTTCCGTTTGTGGCACCAATCGCCAGCATTATTGCAGCAATCAAATTTGGGCGAGTTGCAAGTTATGTCGGGTTTGGATCAGCTCTTCTTCTTGGTGCGATCGGAGTCGCCGACATAAACAGCACCCCTGGAGTCGCTTTGGTTGAATGCGTCATCGCAGTTTCATCAGCGCTGATTGCCATTGCCACATTTGCGGGTCGCAATACAGCCTCTCGCCTGTAGAGGCGAGCAAAACAAGTAAAAGCAGTCGCTTTGGACATCCAAAAGTAAGTACCGTAGTTACATGCCTCAGTCCAACGCATCTGCATCAAACGCCAAAGTCCTCTCCAGCCTTCCGATTGGCGAGCGAGTAGGCATCGCTTTTTCTGGTGGCCTTGACACATCTGCAGCTGTTGCATGGATGCGCGAAAAGGGTGCTCTGCCCTTTGCATACACCGCCAACCTTGGCCAACCAGATGAGCCCGATCTAGACGGAGTTCCTGATCGCGCAAAGCAATATGGCGCAGAAGGTGCGCGACTCATCGACTGCCGTACCGAACTTGTACACGAAGGTCTCGTTGCTCTGCAGTGCGGAGCGTTTCACATCACTACTGCAGGAAAAACATATTTCAATACCACCCCACTTGGTCGCGCAGTTACTGGCACACTGCTTGTACGTGCGATGAAAGAAGACAACGTCGACATTTGGGGCGACGGCAGCACATACAAAGGCAATGACATCGAGCGTTTCTATCGATACGGGCTACTTGCCAATCCAAACTTGCGTATCTACAAGCCATGGCTGGATGCCGATTTTGTGCGTGAGATGGGTGGCCGCTCCGAGATGAGTGCGTTCTTGGCAGCAAAGAAATTGCCGTATCGAGATTCTGCCGAAAAGGCATACTCCACCGACGCCAATATTTGGGGCGCAACACACGAAGCAAAAACTCTTGAAGAGTTATCGACCAGTATGCACATTGTTGCGCCCATCATGGGCGTTGCGCATTACGACGAAAATGTCAAGATCAAAAAAGAAGATGTGGTTGTGCGATTCAAAGAAGGCTGGCCAATCGCGCTCAATGGCAAAGAGTTCGATTCACAGACCGAGCTTGTTAATGAAGCAAACATCATTGGCGGACGTCACGGTCTTGGCATGAGCGACCAGATTGAAAACCGAATTATTGAAGCAAAGAGCCGCGGTATTTATGAGGCTCCTGGTCTTGCGCTGCTACACATCGCTTACGAACGTCTCGTCACTGCCATCCACAACGAAAACACCATCGAAAATTATCGTCAGATGGGCCGCCGCTTGGGCCGCTTGCTCTACGAAGGTCGCTGGTTTGACCCACAATCGTTGATGCTGCGTGAGCCACTGATGAATTGGGTTGGCTCACTCATCACGGGCGAGGTCACGATCCAGTTACGTCGCGGTGACGACTATTCCATCCTCAATACGTCAGGCCCACACCTCACGTACGCACCAGAGCGCCTGAGCATGGAGCGCGTGGAAGACGCAGCGTTTGGCCCACTTGATCGCATTGGTCAACTCACGATGCGCAACCTCGACATTCAAGACACGCGCGCCAAGATCGATGAATATCGCGCAGCCGGCACACTTGGTGGCGGTGGCTTACTCGAACTTGAGTAACGCTCGAGTTGTAAGCGACTAGCTGTTTACAAGCGCGCGAGTGATCGCAGCGGCAAGTGCGGCACGCTCGCCCATCTTAGAAATCTTGATGTATTCACTATCTGCATGCGCACCACCGCCGCAAGCACCAAGTCCGTCCAGTGTTGGCACGCCAATGGCAGCCGTAAAGTTGCCGTCTGAGCCGCCGCCTACTGCAATGCCTTGAAGATCAGAAATACCAATTCCTGCAGCAACGCTCTGTGCCACCGCATACAACGCGGTTGCAGCCGATTCGTGCATCGGTGGTCGATTGATAGATCCGCTCACGCTTATTGTTGCGCCAGCAAGAGTTGGTTGCAGTGCAGTGAGCGCAGTTTCAACGCGTGCTTTTTCAGAAACAACATTGACACGAACATCAACCGTTATCTGCGCCGCTGCCGGCACCACATTTTCAGTTGTTCCTGCAGTAGCAATTGTTGGTGTAACGGTGGTACCGATCTCGGGTTGAGCAATTGCGGCTATCGCTTGCACCTGTGCAGCGAGTTCCATCAAAGCATTGATTCCCTTTTCAGGCTCGAGTCCTGCGTGCGATGCGCGGCCAACAATGTCAACAACAAATGTGCCAACGCCTTTGCGTGCAATCTTGAGCGCGTCGCCATTGCCACTTGGTTCAAACACCAGCACATTGCCAGTTGCCTTCGCACGAGCCTCGATGAGTTCACGAGAAGCATACGAACCAATCTCTTCGTCTGATGTAATCAAAATTTCAGCGCCACTTGCCTCGCAAATTTCGCTCAGTCCATAAATGGCTTGGATGATTCCAGCTTTCATGTCGAAAATTCCTGGGCCACGAGCGATGTCTCCATCGATACTAAAACCGCGCTTCGCTACGGTGCCTTTTGGAAAAACGGTGTCGTGGTGACCAACGATCAATACCTTTGTGTCGTCGCTGCCCTTCCAGTGCACATGCGGACCTTTGTCGCTCGCAATAATTTGCGGGGCCTTGCCAAGTACTTCGGTCATGACCTTTGCCAAAAACTCGGCGCTGCGCTGCAACATCTCTGGCTCGTTGGATGGAGACTCGATGCTGACGAATTGCTTCACGTGCTCGACCATCTGTGCCGTGCGCGCATCAAGATTGGCGCGCAACTCAGCAGGTGTCGGCGTTCCGTTCGGCAAACTCATCTCTCTATCGTGCCACGCAAACTGATGCTTTTAGTGCCCGGGATCGGACTCGAACCGATACAGCACTTTCGTGCCAGGGGGGTTTAAGCCCCCCGCGTCTACCATTCCGCCACCTGGGCTAGCCGTTTTAGGCTACGCGCGTTTGGGTCTGATCCGACCGCATGCTGGCACTGGCGGCTGTAGTGAAATCAGTAGAAATAAAACCACGTAGAGAAAGAATGGCCCACAGGGCTGTGCGAACTTGGTCGGCAACTGGGGCGACGAGGCGGTTGACCACAATGACACCTTCGATCATGTCGCCAAGCACCGCAACAAACGGACGGTCGCGAAGAGCTACTGCCACCACCCCGCCATGTTCTCGCCGGCGAACCGTGCGGTCAACGCCAACTACTCGTGGCGGACTGCGAAAGCTAGGTGCATCGAGCCCGAAGCGCTGAGATTCGGCATTCAATAAACGCGCTACAGCAGCAAATTGCATGGTTAAAGAACCCGCTCCATTTGCAGTGTTTTCGTTGGTTGCTGCGTTCACATGGGCATCGTGACACACCCCTGTGACACAGTGATCAGTCATGCAAAGTTCAACTACACATTCAGTTATGACGCATCCACAGCCGCTTCGCCGTTCCCTCAACCCCATGCAACAACATGTCTTAGATGTTCTTTCGAAGCAGCCAGAGTGGACTCCAATTTCACGTGAAGTGGTTGAAGGCATCCGCACTCAATTACATAATGGACTCGCCGACATCGCAGAAAAACTTGATCCACAACGCGCACTTTGGGTCAGCAAGCACAAACTCACGACGGTCCACGGTTGCGAAGCACACCACATGGCCGGCCTCACCGACTTTGCATGGACTGTAAATAATGTCAAGGGCACAGTGCTACACAAAGCAGTCGAGTTGGGTCTCAACTGGCAAGGTGCTGTAATTCCTGCAGATATTGTCGACATCGCGCTCAATCAACTTGCCGACGACGACATGGCAAGTGCAGGGCCATTCATTGAACAATTGTCGCCAAGTGAGCGCGCGCAACTTCGCAGTTCAGCAATTGATTTGTACACAAAGTTCGATGAGAGTTTTCCGCCACTCAAAGCATCATGGCGACCAGTGCTCGAGAGCAGTGCACGATACGAGATGTATGGCCAACGAATCAATCTTTCAACTCGTGCCGACCTCACACTTGGCGCACCTGGTTCAAAAGTGATCGTTGATCTCAAATCAGGACGCATTCAGCCAAGTCACCGAGAAGAGCTACGTTTTTACGCTCTCGTCGAAGCAATGCGCACGGGTCAAGCACCGCGGCGACTTGCCACTTACTCTCTCGTTACAGCACGCGCCGAAGTCGAAGATGTCACGGAAGGTGTGTTGCAAGCAGCAGTGCGCAAAACCATCGATGGCATTCATCTTCTTTTTGAGCTCCAACGCGATCGTCGCGAACCAACAACACGACCTGGCACTTCATGTTTGTGGTGTCCTCTTGCGGCATCATGCGCTACTGGCATTAAATATTTGGCGCAGCGCGATGATCCAGACGCAGTGCTCGACTACTAGAGCAGTCACCCAACTTTTCAGTTTGTGTCTTGCCCCATCAGTGCAACCGGCACACCAAGCCCGAGCGAGCTTCTAAATGTTGCAATCAACTTCCCGACCTGCACTGCAGGTTTCGGAATGCTCAGCACGTCTGGGCCCACATGGTTTGCAACGGCATAAATATCTTTGACATTCAATACAAAGCCCCACAATGACGCCGGCCCCGAATGCATCGTTGGCGCAGAAACAATTTCGACAACAACGCTTCCCAACCGATGAAAACCTTGTTGAACATTGTTCCCCGCATCTCGCACACGCTTGAGTGGCGCACCCGTTGCCGCGGTTAATGCATCTGATGTGCGCATCAGGTCTGGAGTATTGATCACCACATGGTCCACCCCAATGACACCCAAATCAAAATCCGATTGCGGAGAAACGTTCCTGAGCGCTTGATCAACCTCATGAGCAGTTGTAACGCCATCGATGTTTGATACCGAAACGTCCGCTCCAAATAGAACCCACGAATGCAAACCTGGGGCTTGCGAGGTATCCAGGCGCAAGACAACATCACCGAGGGCAGCGCAATGGTCTAGGTCAAACGCAATTCCGATGAGAGCCCAATTTTGAGCCCCTCCACCAACAACTAGTTCGCTAATTCGTGCCCGATCAGAAAGAGGCACAACAGAAACTTTTGTTTAGCCGCGACCCATGTTTGGACGCTTACCGTGGTTGGCCTTTGAGCGGCGCATACGCGCTTTTTTCTTCTTTGTTTTCTTCGACATAGTCCCGACACGCTATCGGCAGACTCGGCTAATCACGCCTTTAGCCCTTGACGACCCAGCGTGCCCTGCCGTCATCATACGAAATTCCGTTCGCCCGAGTCTTGGAACAGGTCACCACCGTTGGCACAGATTTACCCGAATATGTGTATGCACCCTTTGAGCCTTCTGGCGAACACCACCTCCCCGGTCGATAAAAATCATTCTCCTGAGCACCGACCACGCTTGATACCGGTGCGGTCGGAGTAATGGAAGTCGACGTTGCAGTCGGTGACGTTGCAGTCGGCGAAGTTGCTATCGGCGACGTTGCTGTCGTCTTTGGAACTGTCGTAGCTGGCGAGGTCGGCGGCGTGAGCATCGTGCCCATCAG
>JBIHZV010000123.1:0-5007 GCA_044240275.1 Ilumatobacteraceae bacterium
TAAGGCTCTTGCCGACTATGTGTTGATTAATGACGATTTGGCCGAGACGGTAACCGAAATGCTTGACCTGATAGCGAGCGAACGAGCAAACCGCCTGAAGTAGCCAATACGGCCATTTTGAGCCCTAGTTGCAGATACAATCAACGCTTCGGTGAGTCGCGTATGCGCCCACGCCGGAATTGACCTAAAACAGAAATCGAAAGGACCCCGCCATGGCCACTGAAGACACCATGATGAACCCCCGTATTGAGAGCCTGATGAAGCGCACGGCATCCAAGTTTGGTCTTGTCACATTGTCGGCACGTCGCGCCCGCGAGATCAACTCGTACTTCAACCAGCTTGGCGAGGGCCTCGGCACAATGGTTCCACCACAGGTCAGCTCAACTTCGCGTAAGCCTCTCTCAATCAGTTTCGAAGAGATCGCTGCGGACAAGATCTTGAGTGTTCCATTGTCGGTGTACGAAGAGTTGGAAGCCGAATTGGATGAAGAGTTGTTGGACGCTATTGCGGACGATGTTGTGAGCGAACTCGAAGCAGACGCTGTTGTTGAGGCCGAAGTTGCTGTAGAGGTAGTTGCTGAAACTGTTGTTGAAGTAGCTGATGCTGAAGTGGCTATCGACGCTGAAGTCGCTGTCGAAGCAGCAGCCGAGTAATTCTCTCTTAGTTGAGTTTCGACTCGCACTGGTTCTGATGAATTTGCTCGCTGGCAAACACATTGTTCTTGGTGTTTGCGGCGGCATAGCTGCATACAAGTCAGTCGAGTTGTGTCGCTTGTTGGTGGATGCTGGTGCGCATGTTGCACCAATCATGACCAGTGATGCAGAACATTTCATAGGCAAGGTCACACTGTCGGCGCTTGCATCCGAGCCAGTACACACAACATTGTGGGACGATGCAGATCCGATACCGCATACGCGTCTCGGGCAACGTGCCGATTTGATCGTTGTTGCACCAACTACGGCTCGCGTCCTCGGTGCATATGCGGCTGGCATCTCGAGTGATCTCTTGACTGCAACTTTGATTGCAACTCGCGCGCCGGTGCTCGTGTGTCCTGCAATGCACACCGAAATGTGGGAGCACCCTGCAGTGCAAGAAAATATTTCGACTCTCCGTCGTCGTGGAGTCAATGTGTTAGATCCAGAATCGGGTCGATTGGCTGGCGGAGATGTAGGGGCGGGGCGACTTGCTAATCCGCAGCGCATCTTCGACGAGATCGTGCAACTGCTCACACCAGGTGATTTGTATGGAACGCACGTTGTTGTGACGGCTGGAGGAACTCGCGAACCGATTGATGCTGTGCGAGTGATCGCTAATCGTTCGAGTGGCAAGCAGGGTTATGCAATTGCTGCAGAGGCCAATGCCCGGGGTGCCAAGGTCACGCTCATCTCGACTACTGAACTTGCGGTTCCATTCGGCGTCACGATGATCGCAGTTGAGACGGCACAACAGATGCAGGACGCAGTGAATTTGAGCGCGCAGCAAGCCGATGTTGTGATCATGGCAGCTGCAGTTGCTGATATGCGGCCGGTAGTTGCGTCGACTTCCAAATTAAAGAAAAACCCCACGACTGGTGTGATCGAAGGCTTGGACAGCATTGCTCTTGAGGCAACGCCCGACATCCTTGCGGGCTTGGGTGCATCAAAGCGAGCGGGCCAAGTGTTGGTGGGGTTTGCAGCCGAGACAGAGAATCTCGTCGCGAATGCTCAAGCCAAATTGAAGCGCAAAAATGTGGACCTGATTGTTGCTAATAATGTTGCCGACGCTGGGGTCGGCTTCGGTCACGAGACAAACGCTGTGACACTGGTGTCAAATGGGGCAGAACCTGTAGTGATCGGGCTTTGCGACAAGCGATCAATTGCTAAATCGGTGTTGGACGCAGTGGTCTCAATCCGTAGCCATTCGACCCACTAGTCTCGTCACGAACTATCTACCAAGGAGCAGCGTTGAAAAACTTCACTTTTACCTCTGAAAGCGTGACCGAAGGCCACCCGGACAAGATGGCGGACCAAGTATCTGACGCAGTACTCGATGCAATTCTCGCAGAAGACCCACAAGGCCGCGTTGCATGTGAAACTCTCCTCACTACAGGTTTGTGTGTTGTTGCCGGAGAAATTACAACCTCTGCATATGTTGATATCCCGAAATTGGCTCGTGAAGTTATTAAGGACATTGGCTACGACAACGCGTTGTATGGCTTCGATGGCAACACATGTGGCGTGATTGTCTCTATCGATGAGCAGAGCAGCAACATCGCACAAGGCGTAGACAAATCTGAAGAGCTGCGTGCTGGCAAGAGTGGTGAAGACTTGCTCAACAGTCAGGGAGCTGGCGACCAAGGAATGATGTTTGGTTATGCATGCGATGACACTCCAGAGTTGATGCCTCTTCCAATTTGGCTTGCACACCGCATGGCCGAGAAGTTGGCAGAAGTACGTAAGTCGGGTGCAATTCCTTACTTGCGTCCAGATGGTAAAACCCAAGTCACGTTTGAGTACGAGAATGGTAAGCCAGTTCGATTGACAACAGTGTTGATATCAACTCAGCACGCCGATGGAACTCCGCGCGACACAGTGATTCGTCCGGACTTGATCGAACAGGTCATTCGCCCAGTGATCCCTGCGCAGTTTGCCAACGACAAGTACGCAGTGCACGTCAACCCGACAGGCGAGTTTGTCAAGGGTGGGCCACATGCGGACACAGGTTTAACTGGTCGCAAGATCATCGTTGACACATACGGTGGTATGGGACGTCACGGTGGTGGCGCATTCAGTGGAAAAGATCCGTCAAAAGTTGATCGCTCTGCTGCTTACGCTGCTCGATGGGTTGCCAAGCACGTAGTTGCTTCAGGCGCCGCGACACGTTGTGAAGTGCAGGTGGCTTACGCCATTGGTATGGCGCAACCGATCAGCATCTTGGTCGAGACTTTCGGAACCAGCGTGGTCAATGAAGAACTCATTGAAGACGCAGTTCGTTCAGTATTCGATCTTCGACCAGCAGCTATTTTGCGCGATCTCAATTTGAAGCGTCCGATCTATCGCAAGACAGCCGCATATGGTCACTTCGGCCGACAAGACCCAGATTTCACCTGGGAAACATTGTCGCGCTTGAAGGAATTCAAAGCCGCAGTCAAACTCTGATCAGTCGTGATGTCGTGGCGGTAATCGCACGCATCGTTCCTGATGTAACTGGCGTTGACAAGGTCTTTGATTATCGCGTTCCTGATTCGCTTGTTGGCGATATTTGTGTAGGGGATCGAGTTCGTGTACCCCTACACAATCGCAATGTTGCGGGCTGGGTAGTGGAACTTGGAGACACCACAACACAGTTTTCCGATGTGGTTGAGAGCCGGCTGCTGTCGGTTGTCAAAATTTTGGGAAAGGGACCCTCGCAGGAAGTTGTAGATCTTGCGCGTTGGGCTGCTCGCATGTGGGTCGGACGTCTTCGGGCCTTCTTTGTAACAGCATCTCCCGCGACATTGGTTTCGGCATTACCTGGTTCGCGCTATACGCAAGCATCGATGCGTAAGAATTTTGACGTCGATGCACAAGTGAGCGATGCAATAGATGGAGCGGGTGTTTCTGTTGTGCGCAGAGGTCCGGCATGTAGCCCGCGATCATTGGTGCTTACGGCTGCATCAAAGGGTCCGGTGCTCGTTGTTATTCCAACACTCAATCGAGCCCGTCTGATGGCAGCCTCTTTACGCGAGAACGGACTCAGCGTTGCTGTTATGCCTGGGGACTGGGCGGTTGCTGCTGGCGGAGTTGATGTGGTCATTGGGGCGCGCTCTGCAGTCTGGTCGAGCGTGCCGCTGTTGAAGAGCATCATCGTTATTGATGAGCATGATGACGCGCTACAAGAAGAACGTTCGCCCTCATGGCATGCCCGAGACATTGCAATAGAGCGCGCCAAGAAACTTGGAATCGCGTGTCTATTGATTTCACCTGTACCAAGTCTTCGAGCTCTACATGGTGTTTCTGGTTCTGTCGTAAGCCTGGATTCCGATACAGAGATGAGTCAATGGCCGCAAATTCGGGTGGTTGACCGTCGTCTAGATGAACGCTGGTCGTCTTCGATGTTGTCGTCAGATTTGATTGAGCAGCTCAGAGATCACTCACGTCGCATTGTGTGCGTACTCAATGTGAAGGGGCGCGCAAGATTGCTTGCCTGTGGCAGTTGTCGTGAACTTGTGAGATGTGATGTGTGTGAGGCTGCGATGTCGATGTCGGCTAGTAAGCAGCTCGAATGCCCGCGATGCGCAAACTCGCGACCGGCGGTTTGTGTCAAATGCGGCTCAGGAAAGCTTGCAGTCATCAAAGCTGGCGTGACTCGGCTGCGCGAGGAACTAGCTTCTGCTGCCGGAAGGCGCGTTGATGAAGTTGTAGAGATCTCGGGTGGCGATTCTGCTGACAAGAGTGGGCAAGACAAAAATAGCGAAGTTATCGACCAAACAAAAATGCTGTTTGTTGGCACTGAAGCTGCATTACATCGTGTGCGCGATGTGGACACAGTCGTGTTTCTCGACATAGACCAAGAGATCTCGGCGCCTCGGTATCGAGCAGCAGAGATCACGCTTGCATTGGTTGTCCATGCAGCAAGATTGGTAGCGCGTAAAACAAGTGGGTCAAGTAATAAAAGCCATGGCCTTGTGATGATTCAATCGATGTTGGCTGATCATGCATTGCTTCGCGGACTTGTCTCGCATGATCTGAGCGTGTTTGTAGAAGAAGAAATGTCGAGACGAAAATTAATGCAGCTGCCTCCCTACGGCGCATTGGCTCAAGTGAGTGGAACAGGTGTTGATCAAGTTGCCGACATTTTGCGCAGCAACGTATTGCTGCAGGTTTCAACAACAAACAAAGAGGCTGTGTTGGTGAAGTCGGATGATTGGGAAGAGCTTGCAAACTCGATTTCAGACGCACTCGTTACGGCATCAACACGTGGAAAGAAAACGCTGCGTATTAAGACGCAGATTGATCCACCCCGCGCGTAGGGCGTACACGTAAAACT
>JBIHZV010000072.1:0-4994 GCA_044240275.1 Ilumatobacteraceae bacterium
TTGGAGCAGGAGTTGCGGGGCTTATGGCCGGGCAATCACTTGTTCAGAATGGTCACGACGTAATTATTGTCGACAAAGGTCGTTCGCCAGGCGGACGTCTAGCGACCAGGCGTATCGACGACGCAACCCTCGATCATGGCGCACAATTTTTCACCGTACGAGATCCTCTTTTTGAATCACATGTTGCAAAGTGGATTGCATCTGGCGTGGTTACCGAGTGGTGCCGAGGTTTCGACACCACTGCTCAAAACAACGACGGTTTCCCGCGGTACCGCGGCGTACGTGGCATGACAGACATAGCCAAGCACCTGGCTCAAGGGCTGGATGTGCGATGCAACACGCTTGCATTTTCGATTGCTCGTGGCACAACGTGCAAGTGGCAACCCAAAATCGACGATGGTTCTGTGCTTGATGCCGATGCCGTCATCGTGACATGTCCCTTACCGCAGGCATATACATTCCTGGTCACGGCCGGCATTGAACTGCCCGAATCAATGCTGCGCACCGAATACGACCGAACTATTTGTTTGCTCGCGGTTCTCAATCAACCATCCGCAGTCGCAGTCCCAGGGGGATTGCAAAACGCCGATGAGACATTTTCGTTTATTGCCGACAATGCAATCAAGGGAATCTCGTCTGCCACTGCACTAACCCTGCACGCCAACCCGCAATTCAGCCTTGAGCATTGGGACACCAGCACCGACGATGTGCAACACCTGTTGCTCGAACGCGCCAAACCGTGGATTGGTGATGCAACTGTGATCGCTAGTCAGATAAAGAAATGGCGCTTTGCCACACCACTGACTATTTGGCCCGAGCGTTACTGGGCCAACGACATGATTGTGCTTGCAGGCGATGCGTTTGGCGGACCAAAGATTGAAGGCGCGGCGCTCTCTGGATTAGCAGCTGCGAATTATCTAGCGAATAATTGATGCAAGCAGTGCAGCAGGTGCTGCTCGCAGAGCATCAGTCGCAACACCTTGTGGCATGAGATTGCACTCTGCTTCTGCCATGACGACATAGTTTTTTGCACTCTCGATCGCACTCTGAATACCCGAATGTGTGCGCACGATGGCTAGTGCCCTCTCGCGTTCGGTTTGTGACAGTGGCTTGCCGAGAAAACTGCGAAGTTCATCGGTGTCGCTCGATTGTTGCGCAAGCGTCAGTAGCACTGGCAGTGTGTACACGCCCTCTTCCATATCGTGTCCCGCGCGCTTGCCAAGTTCGGCATCGGTCGCGATCACATCCAAGATGTCATCAACTATTTGGAACACCATCCCGAAAGATGTGCCGTAATTTGTGAGCGCATCAACAACAGGTGCGTCGTGACCAGCCACGAGTGCGCCGATGCGAGCCGATGTAGCAAACAACGAAGCGGTTTTGCCTTCGATGCTCACAAGATATGACGGCACCGAGCGCGCCACCGAATACGTGTGTTGCAATTCTTCAATCTGACCCTCACACAACTCGGCAATCGTGCGCGCCAATAACCCAGCAATTTCGTTGCCCAACGAAGCAGCAATGCCCGATGCGCGTGCCAACAAAAAGTCTCCGGCAACAATCGCTTGTAGGTTGCCCCACTTGGCATTCACCGTGTCAACACCGCGACGAATTGTCGACTCGTCCATTACATCGTCGTGGTACAGCGACCCAAGATGTACGAGTTCGCACGCAATAGCGCCTTGAATTACCTCGTCCGACACTTCGGTCTTGCCGCCAACCTGCGCAGCCGCAATCGTCATCACCGGTCGCAGCCGTTTTCCACCCGCAACGATCAAGTGCGACGCAAGTTCGGTCAAATAAGCATCTCTAGTGCGCACGGCGGCAAGCAATGCGGCCTCTACGCGTTCGCGATCGCCATCCATGGTGGGCAAGGCAAGAAGGGGCGAGGCAAGAGCCATTCCACAAGGCTACGCAGGGTCGCTTGTGAAATGGCGAACGTGGCGCCCACTGTCACAGCATCACGAGACCACACTTCGCAGATACACTTCACCACAAGTTCACAAGTTTCATCTAGACGTGAAAAGGCGGTCTATTCAGTGTTCGAACGCTTTACCGATAGGGCCCGCAGGGTCGTAGTGCTGGCTCAAGAAGAAGCCCGCTTGCTCAATCATTCGTACATCGGCACTGAGCACATTTTGCTCGGACTCATCCATGAAGGCGAAGGCGTCGCAGCCAAAGCTCTCGAGTCGCTCAACATTTCACTCGAAGCAGTGCGCGCTCAAGTCGAAGAGATCATCGGTCAAGGTGGCTCGTCGCCATCAGGCCACATCCCATTTACACCCCGTGCCAAAAAGGTGCTCGAGTTGTCTTTGCGCGAAGCATTGCAGTTGGGTCACAACTACATCGGCACTGAGCACATCTTGCTCGGCCTCATTCGCGAAGGCGAAGGTGTTGCGGCACAAGTGCTTGTCAAGTTGGGTGCCGATCTGAGTCGCGTTCGTCAGCAAGTCATTCAATTGTTGTCGGGTTACCAGGGTCCTGCAGGCAAAGGCGAAGGTCAACCTGCTGGTGCAAAAGAAGAGCCACAAGAAAAAGGTGGCAGTCAGATTCTTGATCAGTTTGGTCGCAACCTGACGCAACTCGCGCGCGACAACAAACTTGATCCTGTTATTGGTCGTCAAAAAGAAATGGAGCGCGTGATGCAGATTTTGTCACGCCGCACCAAAAATAATCCTGTGCTCATCGGCGAGCCTGGTGTTGGCAAGACCGCAATCGTTGAGGGCCTTGCACAGAAGATCGTGCGCAACGACGTGCCCGAGACTCTCACTGGCAAGCAGCTCTACACACTCGACCTCGGTGCACTTGTTGCAGGCAGTCGCTATCGCGGAGACTTCGAAGAGCGTTTGAAGAAAGTGCTCAAAGAAATCAAAACTCGCGGCGACATCATTTTGTTCATCGACGAAATTCACACGCTTGTTGGTGCAGGTGCAGCAGAAGGCGCAATTGACGCGGCATCGATCCTCAAGCCAATGCTTGCTCGAGGTGAATTGCAAACTATCGGTGCAACAACACTCGACGAGTTTCGCAAGCACTTCGAAAAAGATGCAGCACTCGAGCGTCGCTTTCAACCTGTCAAAGTTGAAGAACCAGAAGTTGCTCACACAATCGAGATCTTGAAGGGATTGCGTGACAAATACGAAGCTCACCACCGTGTCACGATCACCGATCAAGCACTTGTAGCTGCAGCCAACTTGTCGGATCGTTACATCGCCGACCGTCACCTGCCAGACAAGGCAATTGACCTCATCGACGAAGCTGGCAGCCGTTTGCGCATCAAGCGCATGGCCACGCCTCCTGACTTGAAGGAAATCGAAGCCAAGATCAATGACGTGCAAGAAGCTAAAAAGAAGGCTGTTGAAGAACAGCGCTTCGAAGAAGCTGGCCGTTTGCGCGATCAAGAGCGTGCGCTGCTTGAAGAACGTCTCGAAAAGGAGACTGCCGTAAAAGCAAGTGGCATCGACTTGTTTGACGAAGTAGATGAGGAAGCAATTGCCGAAGTGTTGAGCATGTGGACAGGCATTCCTGTGTACAAACTCACCGAAGAAGAAACGGCCAAGTTGCTCAACATGGAAGCCGAGTTGCACAAGCGGATCATTTCGCAAAACGATGCAATCAAGGCTGTCAGCCAAAGCATTCGTCGCACACGCGCGGGTCTCAAAGACCCAAAGCGTCCAAGCGGTTCGTTCATTTTCCTCGGCCCAACCGGCGTGGGCAAGACCGAACTCGCGAAAACACTCGCCAACTTCTTGTTTGGTGATGACGATGCATTGATCTCGCTCGACATGAGCGAATACATGGAGAAGCACACGGTTAGCCGCTTAGTCGGTTCGCCTCCTGGCTACGTGGGCTACGAAGAAGGCGGTCAACTTACCGAGGCAGTGCGTCGCAAGCCGTTCTCCGTCGTGTTATTTGACGAAATCGAAAAGGCTCACCCAGACGTGTTCAACACGCTGCTCCAGATCCTTGAAGAAGGTCGACTCACCGACGCGCAAGGTCGCAGCACAGACTTCCGCAACACCGTGTTGATCATGACATCCAACTTGGGCACGCAAGATTTGCGCAAGGCCAATGTTGGCTTCGGCAAAAACGACGAGGCACTGTCATACCAGCGCATGCGCGACAAGGTCAACGAAGCACTCAAGGGTCACTTCCGACCAGAGTTCCTTAACCGCATTGACGAAGTCATCGTGTTCCACGAACTTGGCATGGAAGAAGTTGTGCAGATGGTTGACTTGATGAGCAAGCGCGTCATCGCACAGCTCGAAGGCCTCGGTCTCGGACTCGAACTCACGCAGTCAGCAAAAGAGTTGTTGGCCAAGCGTGGATACGACCCACAGTTGGGCGCTCGCCCACTACGTCGTGCATTGCAACGTTTGATCGAAGACCCGATGTCGGAGAAACTCTTGAACAAAGAGTTCACCGCGGGCGAGATCATTGTTGTCGACACCGAAGAAGACCCAGAGACTGCTGGCGAGCGTCGCATGACGTTTAAGGCAGTCGAGGGTTTTAAGCCACCAGCAGCGATTGAACTTGCTGGCGCCGGTGACGGCACTACTGCAACACCTGAGTGAACCCTTTGGTGTTTAAAACATCTGCTCGTCCCGTAATCGTTCGCGCTCTTGTTGCCGTTGCAACATGTGTGATGTTGACGAGCTGCCGTGTTGATTCAGTTGTAACACTCGACGTAGAACCAAATGGCAGCGGCACGCTTGCAATTGTCACCACAGCCGATGCAGAAGTTGTTGCCAAATACCCGAACCTTGCATCTGAGCTGAGCTTTGAAGATGCCAAGGCTGCAGGTTGGTCGGTCTCTGACGTTGCAACAACACCCGAGGGCGCACTGCAGGTGCGAGTCGCACATAACTTTGTGAATCCTGAAGAAGCCACGGCATTGCTCGGACAACTGAGCAGCGAATTTGGGCCATTCAAAGATCTTGCACTCACCCGCTCCGGTAAAGATACTGACTCGACGTGGAATCTTGTCGGTCAAT
>JBIHZV010000073.1:0-4982 GCA_044240275.1 Ilumatobacteraceae bacterium
GCCAGCAAGCAGGTGCAACTGCTGCAGTTGGACCCAGCCACGCTCTGCAACCAAGCGCAGGATCTCTTTAGTGGGCTTCGCCTTCGACGAACGCAGCGTTGGCTGGATGTCGAGTACCTCGCCACCACCAATGGTTTCGTCTCGGCCAGATTCGCGCAGGATAAAACGGTCACCGGGTACGAGTGGAATCATGTCGGGAAGTGCAACTCTGATGAAGCCTGTCTCACCGTTTTGAATGCTTGTTGAACCGATGGTGTGCAACACGACTTTGATTTCTCGTGAGCCGACATACATCATGTAACTACCGCGTTTTGAAACCGCGTGTTCAATTGACTCCAAAACTTTGAGGGATGCATCAAATTTGTTTGTCCCGAGCCATTGACCATCAACAACCAGGACATCACCACGATTAATGTTTAAGTGGTCGACTCCTGTGATGTTGAGAGCGCATCGATTGCCTGCGTCAATCTTGTCTAGTGAAATTCCGTTGGACTGAATACCACGAACTTTGACCACGATGTTGGTTGGCTGCACCATAAGTTCGTCACCGATACTGAGTGGCGAGCCAGTAAGCGTGCCTGTGATGACCGTGCCAGAACCTTTTGCGGCAAATGCCCGATCGACCCAAATGCGTGGTCGGTGTGTGTTGATGACGGGAGGTAGTGATGCAATGAGGACACCGAGTGTTTCGCGCAGAACGTCGAGTGTCATGGAGTCGTGCACGGAGACCTGCACTACCTGCGCGGCTTCGAGAAATGTAGAACGCACGTGATGGCGCACACTGTCGAGTGTTAGCGCCAAGGTATCGGCATCGACCAAATCGGTTTTGGTGAGCACGATGACACCCCGTGTAATGCCAAGCGCATCAAGAATCCGCAAGTGTTCTTCGGTTTGTGGTTTCCAACCTTCATTGGCTGCAACCACAAACATGCACGCATCAATACCGCCGATGCCGGCAAGCATGTTGCGCAAAAAACGAACATGACCAGGTACGTCAATAAAACCAATCTGCTGCTCGGCAATTTGCGTAAATGCAAAACCCAGATCGATGGTCAGTCCGCGGCGTTTTTCTTCTTCCCAACGGTCTGGGTCGGTACCAGTAAGAGCCTGTACAAGTGATGATTTGCCGTGGTCGACATGGCCGGCTGTGGCAATAATGCGCATCTGCAGTTACCGAACTGGCAAAGATTTCAGTGCCGCGATCAATTCTTCATCATCGTTTGCAAAACATGAACGCAAATCAAATACGGTGCTGCCATCAACGACACGCGCGATTACTGGCAATGGTCGGTGGCGCAACGCTGAAAGGTGATTGCCCGCGACCACAATGCCGATAGACGGTATTGATGCTCCAGGTGTGGATCCGGCACCTGGGAGTGCGGATGTATCAACGAGTTTGCCAACACCAGTTGCATCGATGATGTGTTGAGCGCGGATGCGCAACGTTTCTGCTGGCGTCATAGCCATTTTCCAAAATGGGATGTCGGTAGTGACACGCTTGTCGAGGTAGGCAAGTGCCACATCTTGCAATGCAGATATCACGAGTGCACCTGGGCGCAATGCGCGTGCAAGTGGATGAGCATTGCACTGAGCAATGAGGTCTGCATTGCCAGCAATGATGCCGCACTGTGGGCCACCTAAAAGTTTGTCGCCACTAAACGTGACAAGTGATGCGCCTGCTTGCAATGCTTGCTTTGCTGCTGGCTCACCAGCCAACCAACTTGGGGCGGGGCCACTCAGCCACGGGCAGGTTTCGTCAATAAATCCAGAGCCGATGTCGGCCACAACCGGAACGCCAAGGGTGGCGAGTTGGCTGACCGGTGTTTCTTCTACAAAACCATTGACACTGAAGTTGGACGGATGCACCTTCAGAAGTAATGCAATGTCATTTTTCTTTGACTCGACTGCCTTTGCGTAGTCGCGCAAGCGCGTTCGATTTGTTGTGCCTACATCGACAAGTCGTGCACCGCTTTGCTCGAGCACATCAGGAATACGAAATCCACCACCGATCTCGACCGATTCGCCGCGCGACACCGCGACATCTCTTCCATCTGCAAGTGCGCCGAGCACGAGCATGATGGCTGCAGCATTATTGTTGACAACGAGTGCTGCCTCTGCTCCACACATCGTGGCAATAAGTTTCCCGATTGAACTTTGACGCGAACCGCGTTCGCCAGTTGCAAGATCAAACTCGAGCGTTGATGCCCGAGCTTGCCGCGAAAAGTGAATGGGCGCCCGACCAAGATTGGTGTGCAACAAGACACCTGTGGCATTGACTACGTCACGCAACAAACTGGTGTGAAATTCGGTGGCAAGTCGATCGGCATCGGCAGGATTGCCAGCCGCAATGGCTGATCTTGCGCAATCCACAAGCACGGCATGGGGAAGGTCGTGGCGCACGGCCAAGTCACGCGCGAGGGCATCGACCGATGGTGGGCGCTGTGAGTCGTGTGGATTCACCTCTAGCAACCTACTGTCATATAGATGAATGCCGACATGTCAGAAGCAAAAACCGACTTTGACCCTCTTTCTGTGCCCGTGCGCCCAGCTGCCACGGTGATGTTGGTGCGCGACCATCCAATAAATGGCCTTGAGGTTTTTATGTTGCAGCGCACGTTGCAAGCCGTGTTTGCGAAGGGCATGTATGTGTTTCCGGGTGGGCGGCTAGACGCAGTCGACAACGGGTACGAGTTGGAGTCGGTATGTGACGGTTTGAGTGATGTAGAGGCCAGTGCGCTGCTTGGTGTGCCAACAGGAGGACTTGGCTTTTGGGTTGCGGCAATTCGCGAATGTTTTGAAGAAGCTGGTGTGTTGCTTGCACGGTCAATTGAAAACAACGATGTTGTGCGATTTGATGACGAAGACAAAATTGGTCGCTTTAATGTTGCGCGTCACGCAGTGCATGACGGCACGGTGTCGCTCATAGATTTGTGTACTCAAGAACAATTGCGTTTAGTTACCGACAACATTCATTATGTAAGCCACTGGATCACACCTGTTGGTGAGCCGCGCCGGTTTGATACAAGATTTTTTATTGCTCGAGCTCCAGAAGCGCAAGAACCTTTGCACGACGACAACGAAACCATCGCAAGTTTGTGGGTTGCACCAACCGAAGCACTTGCGATGCATAAGCGCGGTGAATTGGCGATGATTCCACCGACCATAAGCAACCTCGAGTTTTTGGTGCCGCACGCAACCGCCGATATGGCATTGCAGGCTGCCAAGAAAATTGGCATGCCAACAACGATTTTGCCGCAAATAAAAACCAATGCAGATGGCAAAGTGATTGGCGTTTCGATGCCAGGCGACACGGACTATGACAATTAGCTGCGTTTGCTGATTGCAACCTGAACTGCTTCTGAGTCGCGCGCAGTGCATCCACCCATTTCAGTAACAGGAACTGTGGTGTTCATGATGTTGGCAGCAATTGCAAGAAACGCCTGAGCTGCAGGACCAGTCGATGTCAGCACAATTGGCTCACCGATGTCGCCACCGTTTGCAACTGCTGATTCGATAGGAACTTGGCCCAACAATGCAGCACCGATTTCGTCGGCCAGTGCTTGGCCACCGCCCTCACCGAAGAGCGGGTACGACTCGCCGTGCTCACACGTGAACGCGCTCATGTTTTCGATCACACCAGCTACGCGTAGGAAACTACGCCTTGCCATGTCGGCAGCACGGATTGCAACTTTTTGTGCAGACACCGAAGGAGTGGTGACAATGACAAGGTCTGTGCGCGGCAACATGCGAGCAAGACCCATCTGCACGTCACCGGTGCCTGGTGGCATGTCGATGAGCAGGTAATCGAGTTCGCCCCAATGCACATCGTTGAGAAATTGTTCGACAGCTTTGGTAAGCATGAGCCCGCGCCACATCAGCGCGGTGCTTTCGTCTTCAACGAGCATTCCTGTTGACACGACTTTGAGCAGACCTTTTCCGACCACGCGCTCGTTTGGAATCATGCGTGGCTTTTCGATGCCGTCAATACGACGAGCTTCGAGGCGATCAGAGATTCCCAGCATGCGCGGAATTGAAAAACCCCAAATGTCAGCGTCGAGAACGCCAACGGTGTGTCCGACACTCGCAAGTGCTGCCGCCAAGTTGACGGTGACAGAACTTTTGCCGACACCGCCCTTGCCGCTTGCAATTGCCAAGATGCGTGTGTTGAGAGGAATCTGTGTGTCGGGTGCTTGCTCACGAGCATTCCAACGTGCGCGTGTCATGACGGCTGTGCGCTCATCGGCAGTCATCTCGCCCCAGTCGATAGTCACTTTTGTGACACCTGGATGCGTTTCGAGTCGCGACTCGATGTCTTTTTTGATCTGCACTCGCAATGGGCAACCCTTAATAGTGAGCTTCATGGCGATCGCAACGACGCCGTCGGCAGAGATTGATTCGACTGCCGCCATGCCCAAGTCGACGATGTTGTCGCCTAATTCAGGGTCCATTACCGCCTTCAGGCGCAAGGTGACTTCTGCAACGCTTGGCGGTGCTGCACCCGCAGTCTTTGGCTTGTTGCCAGTCATGGCTTAAACCTACCGTCAGGTCGCCAGTGAAACCAGAGCCATATCCGCCGTGACAGACAAGGCGATGAACGGTAGTGTGAGCTGGTTGGTTTAATTAGTTTTTATAGTCACAAATCAGAAGCGAAAGAGGCTCCCATGATCACGGTTACCGAATCAGCCGCAAACAAGGTCAAGCAATTACTCGAAGCCGAAGGCGCAACCGATCTTGCACTTCGCGTTGCAGTTCGTCCCGGAGGTTGCTCTGGTTTTTCGTACGAGATGTTTTTCGACGGCGATGTTGCTGCCGATGACGAGACGGTAACTTTCGGAGAGATTCGCGTGATCGTTGATCCAGCTTCGTCACAACTTCTTGTTGGTGCAAGCCTCGACTACCAAGATGGTTTGCAAGACGCTGGTTTCAAGATCAACAACCCGAACGCAACTCGTTCATGTGGTTGTGGCAATAGCTTTTCCTGA
>JBIHZV010000023.1:0-16084 GCA_044240275.1 Ilumatobacteraceae bacterium
GTGAAACAGGCTGCTCTTGATCCGCTTGTCCAATCAATCAAGATGACGTTGTACCGCACATCTGGAGACAGTTCAATTGCTCGGCACCTGATTCGTGCCGCCGAGTTGGGCAAGCAGGTTGCGGTTGTTATCGAATTGAAGGCACGTTTTGACGAGGCTCGCAACATGTCGTGGGCAAAAGAACTCGAGTACGCAGGGGTGCATGTGACCTACGGTCTTGTTGGTCTAAAAACACACGCCAAATGCATCTTGGTGGTGCGCAATGACTCAGACAAGATGCGCCGTTATGTGCACATGGGCACCGGAAACTACAACTCGACGACGGCACGCATTTATGAAGACATTGGTTTTTTTACTTGCGAAGACGCGATTGGTTCGGATGTCACCGAGTTATTCAACTATCTCACCGGCTATGGCCATGAGCCCGATTACAAAACATTGTTGGTGGCGCCGCATCGGCTGCGCAACAGCATCGTTGACCTCATCGACAAGGAAGCAACATTTGGTGTTGATGGGCGAATCACCATGAAGATCAACTCGATCTCGGATAAGGCCGTAATCGAGGCGCTGTATCGGGCGAGCGGAGCCGGCGTGAAGATTGAGATTATTGTTCGAGGAATTTGCTGCCTTCGCGCCGGTGTGGCTGGCATGTCTGAAAATATTCGCGTTCGATCGATTCTTGGCCGGTACCTTGAGCATTCGCGTATCTATCGCTTCGAACACGGCTACGACAACAACGAACCGCTGCACCTCATAGGGTCTGCCGACATGATGGGTCGAAATTTGGATGGGCGAGTTGAGGCATTGGTGCCACTCACTCATCCGAAGCACAGAATGTGGCTCGACAAGGTGCTTGGATATTTGATGGATGAAGAAGCTGCCCATTTTGACTTGTACGCCGATAATTCATGGAAGCGGTCAGGGGCACCCGGGCTTACTGTTGACGCCCAACGTAAATTGCACGACTGGGTCGTGCAAACCCAAGTCCGATAAAGCGGTTAACTTGTTTGTAATCTGACGTTCAGGTGAGTTTTACCTCGTGCGTGTAGGTTTTATGTAGATCGAATCTGCTGTTCAGCAGATTTTTTGAACGAAAGTTGGCCAATGGACGAATTACGCAAAACGTTTCATCAAGAAGTTGATGCCATTCGTGACCAAGTGATTCGACTTGGAGCCTCGGTAATTGAAGCCATTCCGCGAGCGACGGCAGTGCTGCTCAGTGGTGACCTTGAAGGCGCCGACTATTTGGTGCAAAGTGATGACGAGATTGATGCGCGCGCAGTAGACATCGAAGACCAGTGTTTTCAGCAGCTCGCGCTACAGGCACCTGTTGCTGGTGACTTACGTCAGTTGGTATCGATCATCAAGATCACGGGCGAACTAGAGCGTTCAGCCGACTTGGCAGTCAACATCTGCAAAGGTGCGCGACGAATTTACAGTCATGACATTGATCCTGTATTGCGGGGCTTGATTTCCAAAATGGCTGAGCAGGCGCAGCAATTGTTTATCTCGGCTATGGACGCATTTGAGTTGAGTGATGCACCTAAGGCTGCAGCCATTGACGACATGGACTCATTTTTGGACGGTCTGCATCGTCAGTTCATCCAAGAAATTTTTGAGTGCCACGCTCGTGGAAAGATGGATGTGCAGGTCGCCGTTCAACTCGCAATCATCGGTCGATTTTTTGAGCGAATTGGTGACCACGCAGTAAACGTTGGCGAGCGAACGCAATTTATTCTCACAGGTGTCCTGCCAGAACATCGCGGTGCTGCCCGCTTTAAAGCTCGTCACTCTGGCGACTCGCAGTCATCGTCAGACTCTTCGTCGTAATTCTGCGGTGAATTAGCCATGACGACCTCCTGGTTTGTCGCTTGTGTTCTAGGAGCACTCGTCGTTGGCGCAATTTTAGGTAAGAAATCATCGCGTTTCGGTCGCGATGGTCAATCCGAAAACTCGGGGCGTAATGAATTAGCCCCGCGCGTGGAACTCGTGGCAAAAGTAGTTGACGAACAAGTGCTGAGAGCGTTTGACCTATTGCCCATCGGAGTTGTGATTAGCCGGGGCCCAAATGGTGAATTGCTTCGAAACCGCATTGCCACAGAGATGACCGGAGTCCGTCATGTGGACATCTTGGTTGATGAGGCAGTTGTTGCGCTTGTAAAAGAGACAATTGAGATTGGCGAACAGAACAAATCGATGCAGGTTGCGGGCCCGCCTGATCGTTTCTTTCAATTGCAATCACAACGACTGAATGATGATGGCGTAGTCGTGACAATCGAAGACACCACCGATCGAGTTCGAATTGACACAGTTCGTACCGATTTTGTTGCCAACTTGAGTCACGAATTGAAAACCCCTATCGGCGGCATTGCGGCTTTGGGTGACACGATGATGGACGAAACCGACCCTGCGGTGATGAAACAACTTGCTGACCGGATCGTTCGTGAATCATTCCGAATGGCGGGCATTGTGAATGACTTACTCGATCTTTCGCGGATTGAGTTTGGACGCTCCACAGAGTGGGAACGCATCGAAATGACCGGAGTGATCAAAGAGGTTGTCGCACTTTCGCAAGACAACGCCCTACGACACAAAGTTGAACTTGTGACGAGCGGTAGTTTTGCCGCTGAAGTTTTTGGAGATCGAAGCCAACTTGTTTCTGCATTTTCCAATCTTGTTGAAAATGCAATTAAGTACAGCGACGAAAATCGACTTGTCAAAATTATTGGTGATGTACGAGTTGATGACCTGAAAGTCGCCATCGTCGACCAAGGCTTAGGGATTGCTCCAAAGGATCACGAACGAATTTTTGAACGTTTTTATCGAGTTGATAGGGCACGTAGCCGATCTACTGGAGGAACAGGGCTTGGTTTGTCAATTGTGCGACACGTTGTTGACAACCACGGAGGAAAAATAGAAGTGAAGTCAAATGAAGGTGAAGGCGCGACCTTCACTGTTGTGTTACCCCGCCAAAAAGACTAAAAAACAAAAGGACTTAAATCATGAATCAACCAACCGAATTGCCAATGGTGTTTGTTGTTGAAGACGAAGAGTCGTTTATTGAAGCACTTGATATTGGACTTAAGCGCGAAGGGTTTCGTGTCAGTGTGGCCAAAGACGGGGCAGAGGCTTTGTCAATGTTTGACAAAGTTAACCCAGACATCATTTTGCTGGACGTGATGTTGCCAAAGGTTTCGGGAACCGATGTGTGTCGCGAAATTCGCAAAAAGAGTCAGGTTCCTATCATCATGGTTTCGGCAAAAGGTTCAGAGATTGATACTGTCATCGGCCTTGAAGTTGGCGCCGATGACTACATCGTCAAGCCCTATCGACTGCGGGAACTTGTGGCGCGCATTCGCGCGGCTTTGCGCCGTAGCTCACTGACCCCGACCGAGATTGATGAGGTCGGTATTGGCACGGTGTCGATTGGTGACGTCGCAATCGATCCAGAACAGCATGTGGTGACTGTTCGCGGCGCGGTGACCAAACTTCCGCTCAAAGAATTTGAGTTGTTGTATGTGCTTGTGGCTAATGCAGGCCGAGTATTGACTCGTGAAACATTGATTGACAGAGTGTGGGGCACTGACTATTACGGTGACACCAAAACTCTTGACGTTCATATCAAGCGCTTGCGCAGCAAAATTGAATCAGAGCCAGCCAATCCAACACGGTTGGTCACCATCCGTGGGCTTGGCTATAAGTATGAGAAAATGAGCGCATAACAACGCAAAATAGACATACGGGCCTCGCGCCAGTGAGCCCTCTTACTCGGTTGTCGCGCGTGCATGTGTTGATGGTGGTCGGTGAGGCCGCACTTGCGGTCTCGTTAGCCGACTCACTCTTTTTGTCAATTAGCCCCGATGCAGCGCGTTCAAAAGTCATTTTATTTTTAGCGATCAGCCTCGCACCATTTGCCGTGCTCGCACCGATTATTGGGCCATACATCGATCGCTTGCCGGGTGGTCGTCGAATCACTGTGTGTCTTGTGGGGTTGATGCGCGCGATGGTGTTGATTGCAATGATGAAATGGCTGAACTCACTTGCACTGTTTCCACTCGCATTTTTATCGCTCGTGCTAGCCAAGACATATGGGGTCTCGCGTTCGGCAATCATGCCAACGGTTGTGGACGGTGACGAACAATTGATGGCGGCCAATGGAAAACTCGGGCGACTGACCAGTGTGGTTGGTTTTCTTGGTGGTGCACCAGCGGTGTTGTTGCAACTCATCGACACCAGATTGTCACTTGGATTATCGGCTTGTGCTTTTGCGGGTGCGGGCATAGCCGCGCTTGCGTTGCCACGACACGTGGCAGCAGTTCCAGACACGATGCAAGAGATTGAAAAACATGAGCTTCATGAACCAGAAATTCGTCAGGCTGCATTTGTCATGCTGCTGCTACGAGCCTCTGTTGGATTTATGTTCTTTCATTTAGCTTTTTGGTTGCGCGATCAAAAAGCTGGCACTGCTTGGTTTGGATTAGCGATTGCGGTTTGTTCGCTGAGCACATTTGCAGCAAATGCAATTGGTCCGTTATTGCGGCGGCGCATTCACGAACAGAGAATGCTCAAACTTTGTATTGCAAGTGTTTGCATTGGTGGGCTAGTCGCCGGATATTTCGGTGGAGTTACTGCCGGAATTGTTTTGGCTGGGGTTGTGAATGGGGTTGGCTCAATCGGTCGACTTGCTTTTGAATCAACTGTTCAATCAAAAGCGCCTGATGCGAACCGGGCGAGAACATTTGTGCGCTATGAAACGCGCAATCAAATCGCGTGGGTGGTGGCCGGTTTGCTTGCAGTCATTGCAACGCCACCAGGAGCAGTTGGCTTCATGATTGTTGGTGTTGGATCGGCTGTTGCGTCGCTGCTATTTGTCTTGAAGCTCAATACGAGCAAGCCACAGACCGGGCGCATCTAGCTCGTTTGGGGTAGGCAAGTTGCCCGCCTTATCAAACAGTTGAGACAGGCCGTCGTGTCCGGCGCGTTCGGTGACACCGGCAGCAAAGCCATGCCCACGTTCGACTTGCTGGCGGGTGAGGCGTAAGCCCAGCAGCTGCTCAACAAATGAGTCATGGGGAGCAGACTCAACACGCCGTCTGCGCACTGCTTCTGCAATCTGCGCACCGCCACCCAAAACCCCTGACGAAATTGCGTCCACGCTGTGGTCGATATAGCCGATAATCGAAGCGATCATCGCGTCTAGCACTGGTGCTTGACGTTTCTGTTCGGGCGAGAGCACCGCACCCAAAATAATGGTGGGGTCGGTGAGAAATTTTTGCATCATTGCCATCGGGTCGGTAGTGCCCAGATCCATTGACGTGAGTCTGTCCATTAGCGCGTTTGGATTTGGTCGAAAACCAGCGATGTATTTACTGATCTGTTGATTGATCGAATCACGAACATGATCGACGCTCAGCACTGCGTGTGATGTGAGTTCGTGGATGAGCACCCACATGCGCATGTCATCGACTGTGATGCTCCAGTCGTTTGCAAATTGTTCAACATTGCTAGCTACAAGAAGCATCTGGTTTTTTGGTTCGCGCGGGATTGGCAAGTCGTATTGTCCGAAAGCTCGTAGTGAGAGTTGCCCGATCATTGACCCGATTGACATGCCCATCATCGCAGGCGCCATCATCTTGTTCAGCGACAACATCATTCCGGCGATCTGGTCGGTTTCAAGATTGGAATCAGTATCGAGCTCGTTGCCTGGCTGACTTGTTTCAACACTTGGGTTGCTCAAGGCAGTTGCTAGTTGGGTGAAGAGCGGCTTGTACGACTCGAGTGTGTGGTGGACCCAAGTGGAGTGATTGGTGACAACAATGTTGGGAAGCGCGGTGCCAGCGCTGTTGCCAGTGCCGGTAGTCAACCCGGTGTAATTGCGCACATGCATTTCGGCAATTGGCGCGAGTTGCTCGAGGCTCACCCGAGACGAAGGATCAACATTGGCTTCGGTATTGGTCCCATTCGTTGCAGTCGAGATGGCCACTTGACGCGCAACATCCCACTGCAGCGGTCCTTGGCCGGCCATTGCCTTTGCAAGGTCGCCAAAAAATGGAATTCCAGCAAATGGTTGTTCGTCGGGGTTGTTGCTCACTGGTCTAGAGCCTATTAAAACTTTAAACTAAATGACCATCCACAACCTCGGGTACGCTGAAATTGATGCTTCACCGTGAATTCTCTGCCGACAACAACGTGTGGCTTGAAATCACTGATACGACGCTTGATGTCGGTGCGGTGTACAACTGGTCGGTCACCGATTCTTGTGGAGCCGTGGTGGTGTTTTCTGGCACTGTGCGCAATCATTCTGAAGGACGCACCGGCGTGCACACCTTGAGTTACGAGGCCTTCGAAGAGGAAGTCATTCCGAAGTGTCGCGAAATTGTGGCCGAGATGAAAAAACAGTGGAACGACTTGGGCAGAATTGCACTTATTCACCGAGTTGGCGACCTCAAGCTTGGCGAATCATCGGTGCTTGTTGTCGTCTCTGCTCCGCATCGACCCGAAGCATTTGAAGCAGCAAGATTTGGTATTGACGCATTGAAAGCAACAGTGCCAATTTGGAAACGCGAAGCGTGGGAGACCGGAAGTGACTGGGCGCTCGGTGCGCAACATGTAACAAGTGTTGATCAGGTCAAGACAACGGCACAACAAAAAACGAGTGCCAACTAATGATTGCGATTTCAAGTATCTCTCTGTTGTTTGCCGCCATCTCGGTGGTGTCTGCGGCAACTCTTGTCGTGATGATGTTGCAAGAATCGCGCAATGCAACCCGAAATAATGGAATGGTCGCATTTCGTCGTCACCTAGACGCACTTTCTGACGATTCGCGCGCTCACGTGCGCCAGCAGTTGCAAGATCATTCCAATAAGCAGGGCAGAAGGTAGACCAACGTGGCACGCGACTTAGCAATTGACCTTGGTACCGCAAACACCCTTGTGTATATGGAGGGGCGGGGCATCGTTATCAACGAACCTTCCGTGATTGCTGTCAATAAGCGCACAGGTGAGGTGCTTGCAACGGGCCAAGAAGCATGGAGCATGATCGGTCGTACACCGGGGTACATCGTTGCAGTACGCCCACTTCGTGGTGGCGCAATTACCGACTTCGAGATCACCGAAAAGATGATCAGGTTGCTGCTGCAACGCGCAGGTGTCTCGCGATTTTCACGACCCAAGGTGCTGATTTGTGTTCCTTCGGCCATTACCGAAGTGGAGCGACGTGCAGTAACCGATGCAACTCGTCGCGCAGGTGCTGCCGATGCACAGTTGCTCGAACAACCAATGGCTGCAGCTATCGGTGCAGACTTGCCGATCAATGAACCTGTTGGCAACCTTGTGATTGACATTGGTGGTGGCACCACAGAGACTGCTGTAATCAGTCTTGGTGGAATTGTTGCGCTCGAAGCAGTGCGTGTTGGCAGTTTCGACATTGATGCAGCGATTCAGTCATATGTGCGACGCGAACATGGTCTTGCAATTGGTGAGCGCACAGCAGAAGAGATCAAGATCTCGATTGGTAGCGCAATGGCGACTCCAGAGGATCGTGACGCTGAGGTGCGTGGTCGTGATCTTGTTTCAGGACTGCCAAAGACGGTGGTGCTGACATCGAGTGAAATTCGTGTAGCGATTGACGATGTTGTGACGCAGATGGTCAACTCGGTCATTCGTTGTCTGGCCTCTGCGCCGCCGGAGCTGTCACAAGATTTTCTTACACGTGGCATGTACTTGGTCGGTGGTGGCTCAATGTTGCGCGGTTTGGCTCGACGAATCGAGCGCGACACACAAGTGCCTGTCAACATGTCGACAGAACCGCTTGAAGCAGTTGTACTTGGCGCTGGTCACTGCGTCGAAAACTTTGCGGCCCTTCGCGGGTTGTTCATGGATTCGCGTCGCTAGACGAGACGCGCAAGACCTTCTTGCACGACGGTGACAACAAGTTTTCCATCCCGAGTAAAAATATGTCCCTCGGCGAGGCCGCGTGAATTAGATGTGGAGATGGACGACTGCTGGTATAGCAACCAGTTGTCGGCGCGAAACTCACGATGAAACCACATTGCATGATCAAGGCTTGCGAGTTGTAGCGAACTATCGGCGACGGATCGGCCATGGGGCAAAAGTGCAGAGTCGAGCAAAGTCATGTCGCTTGCATAGGTAGCGATGCACGCATGCAACACGTTGTCGTTCGGAAGTTGTCCGTCGGTGCGAAACCAAACGCGCTGGCTTAGTTGTGGATTACCTCTGCGTGTAAACGGGTTGCCATCTACATATCGCATGTCGATCGGTCGGGGTCGGTCGTACCAGTCGCCAAGTTTTTCTTTGTACGGTTCCATCAACGACTTGAAATCGGGAAGAGAGTCTGGATCGGGTGCACCGGTGGGCATTGGAATCTGATGCTCGAGTCCAGGCTCTGCTTTTTGAAAACTGGCCTGCACATTGAAAATAGCTTTTCCATGCTGAACTGCAACCACGCGGCGAGTTGAAAAACTCTTGCCGTCACGAATGCGATCGACTTCATACAAGATGGGCAAACCTGGGTCGCCAGAGCGCAAAAAGTATGCGTGCAATGAGTGCACCATGCGACCTGGCTCGTCGATTGTTCGAGCTGCGGCCACAAGAGCCTGCCCAGCTACCTGACCGCCAAACACTCGTTGTCGATTTTCATCTGGTGATTGACCACGAAAGATATTGACCTCTATGGTTTCGAGATCAAGCAATGTGATGAGGTCTTGAAGGGCTTTACTCACCCTTCCATAATGCCAGCAATAGGTCGGGTGTGTGTGTCCGACTAGCGTGAATTTCATGACGAGTGCGAATACTGCTTCAAAAACATCAAACCCACTTTCTTTTCCTGCCGGATTTACTTGGGGTACTGCAACGGCTGCCCACCAAGTGGAAGGCAATAACTGGAATAACGATTGGTGGGATTGGGAACATCGTGTTGGCACACGTGTCAAAGAGCCAAGTGGGGACACCTGCGATCACTACAACCTGTATCCACAAGATATTGCAATGCTCGCCAAGTTGGGTTTCGACAACTATCGCTTCAGCGTGGAGTGGAGTCGTATCGAGCCGGAAGACGGAGAGTTCTCTCAAGCCGAGATCAATCACTACCGAAAAGTTTTGGAAGCATGTCATGAACACAACATCACACCGGTTGTGACCCTGCATCACTTCACCACTCCGCGATGGGTTGCAGCACGGGGCGGTTGGGTAAATGATTCAACAGCAGATTTGTTTGCTCGTTTTTCGGAAAAAGTGGCCAAGTCGCTTGGTGATGGCGTTGGCAAGTGGTGCACCATTAACGAGCCCAACATGGTTTCGACCATTGGTTATTTGCTCGGTGAGTTTCCACCTGGCACAAAGACTCGGGAAGCACGCAAAAAAGCAAACGAAGTATTTTGTCAGGCACACATAAAAGCGCGTGACGTAGTGAAGTCAATTTCGAGTGCCCCGCTTGGCATCACACTTGCAATGCAGGAATACACCATCAACGTCGATGATGAATCACATCGCGAGGCAGCAGAAGGCAAACGCGACATGGCGTGGGATGGCCTCGAGGACTGCTTTTTGGAAGTGGCTAAAGGTGACGACTATTTCGGTGTGCAGACATACACGCGCGAGCGTTTCAATCAAGACGGTCGCATTTTGCCTGATGCAGATATGCGCACGACAATCATGGGTTACGAGTTCAGACCACAAGCGCTAGAAGCATGCATTCGTCGCGCTTGGGACAAGACAGGTCATGTGCCAATCATTGTTACCGAGAACGGTATTGCTACGAGCGACGATACGGAACGAATCGAATATGTGCACGGTGCACTCGAAGGAGTGCTCAACTGCATCCAGGATGGAATTGACATTCGCGGTTACACATATTGGAGCCTGATGGACAATTTTGAGTGGATGTATGGATATGGTCCAACATTCGGAATCGTTGCGGTCGATTGGAAGACACAAGTGCGGACACCGCGACCAAGTGCGTCATGGCTTGGGCGCATTGCTCGCGCCAATGCACTGCTTCCGCGCAACGCGTAACGAATAACGAATAGCGAGTAATTTTTCACGTGATCAAACTGAGTGGCGAACGACGAACGGTTGCAATTGAGACAACTGGGTTTATGCCAGAGGTTGAAGGCGATGCTCTATTTGTTGCAGCACTAGCCGCTGGAAAAGCTTGCCCTGGTTTACCAATGGTCGAAATCGGCTCATACTGCGGCCGCAGCACCGTGTGGTTTGGCGCAGCAGCAGAAACCTGCGGCACATTGCTGTTTGCGGTTGATCACCATGGTGGGTCAGAGGAAAACCAGATTGGCTGGGAGTGGCACGATCCGACATTGGTCGACGCATCAACAGGGCGACTCAATACGTTGCCGCATTTTGAAAAGACAATGCGCCGTGCAGGGCTCACCGAGACGGTGCGAACTGTCGTTGGAGATTCTCCGACGATTGCAGGCACTTGGACGCAACAAATCGCGATGTGTTTTATTGATGGTGGCCATGCCCGAGATGTTGCAGCAAACGATTATGCAGCGTGGAATGGGCATATTGCTTTGGGTGGCACATTGGCAATCCACGATGTGTTTCTAGATCCGGCACATGGCGGCCAGGCTCCCTATGAAGAGATTTATCTAGCAGCAATAAACAGTGGCAAGTTTGTAGAAGTGAGCGCAACTGGTTCGCTTCGTGTGCTCACACGCGTGAAATAAATAAGGCTTTCAGATTTACAGACTTACATATTTACAGATTTTTATTTCAAACGCAGTACGTGTCAGTCAAGCACGGTTGATGCGCCAAAGATTTGGCTTGCTGCAGTTTCGCCGCTGATTGCATTGGCGGCCAAGATCACTGCGGCACCGGTGTATGCACTGCACTCGTCAGCAGGAAACACAATGCGGTCTGGGTAAACAATGCCGGTGAGATATGCGCCGCTCTCGGTGCGGTGCGCATTGGTCCACGACAACAATTGCTTTGCGGTGTCGATATCGCCAATGGCGGAGTGGGCTAGCGAGCATTCTGCAGTTTCGGCTGCAGTTACCCAATCTTCGTCATTGACGCAGCGCACGCCGCGAGATGGGATCACGAATTCATCCCATTGCATGGCAATGCGTGTCTTTGCTTCGGTGCCGGTCAGTGCTCCAGTGAGCACGGGGTAATACCAGTCCATTGCCCAGCGAAGTTTTGGCTCGAAGGCAGCGAGATTGGTGTTGATGATTTCGTCGATTGCATCGGCGGCTGCGCGCCACTCGGGTTGTGAGTCACCAACAATTGCTCCAATATTTGCTGCGCAATGCAATGCGTGGCGGATTGACGAACAGCCAGTGAGCAGTGCGTAGTCCCAAGGGTTTGCATTCACTTCTCGTGCCCACAAGATGGTGCCATCTGGGCGACGCATCGCCAATACCCATTCCATTGCACGCTTGACCGCTGGCCACATGCGCGCGACAAATTGTTTGTCGTTGGTGCTGATCCAGTGGTGCCACACTCCGGTGCCGATATATGCACACACGTTGGTATCAAGTTTGGTTTCTTCAACTGATCCGTCTGGCAGGTAATAGTTAAACCAACTGCCATCTTCACGTTGCACCGAAGTCAGCCATTCGTATGCTCGTTGAGCCTGATCATGCAGACCCATCACGTCGAGAGCCATTGCGGTCTCAACATGATTCCATGGGTCGCAGTGTCCGCCAACAAACCAAGGGATCATGCCACTCGAAAGCTGCAATGACGCAATGGACCGAGCGGTTGCCAGTAACTCTTCTTGAGTGATGACATCGTCGAGATCGTTGCCGATGAGTTTGCTATTTGGCATTGTTCACCGGCTTCATTGAGTACACCACATAACTTTTGCCAAGAACAGGCGCAAGTACTTGTTCAGCAACCTGTGTCACTTTTGGTTTAGAGATGATGTCCCATTCCAAAAACTTTTTGTAGGCATTGACCATGCGATTGTCTTCGCGTGCAGGGCCAACTGCGCACCGCAGCCACCAATATGGTGAGTGCAATCCGTGTGCGCGATGCTGACCAACAACGCGCAAACCTGCTGCACGCAATTTTGCTTTGAGTTCGGTGCCGCTATAAATGCGCACGTGGCCACCGACCACAAATGGTGCGTGGTATTCATCCGACAACATCCAGTTGATCTTTTCGGGAAACCATGACGGTACGGTGGCGCCAAGTGTGCCGCCCGGCTTGAGCACGCGAGCGAGTTCACTCAGCGCGGCGACATCGTTTTGAATGTGCTCGAGCACTTCAGAAGTCACAATGCAATCAAATGAGTTGTCGGCAAAAGGCAAGCATGTGGCATCACCACGCAAAATACCCACAAGGTTTGCGGCTTCGATCTCGCCGGCTTCGTACATCGCGCTAAAAGTTGCGCGCATGGCGACTACTTCGTCTTGGGCGTAGTCGAGTGCAACCACTTGTGCGCCAAGGCGTGCTGCTTCAAATGCGTGACGACCAAAGCCTGCTCCGGCATCGAGAAACAGCGTGCCAGGTCCTATGGAAAGTTCGCTAAAGCGCACGGTCAGCATTGGTTACTTACTATTCCTTTGTTGAAGTTTTTTGATGTTGTGTGGCATCGAAAGCACTTCTTTGTATTGATCGACGGTGAGTGCCGCACAATGGCGCCAGCTCCAGCGCTCTACAACGCGGGCTCTGCCTGCGGCACCAATACGATCTCGCAACTCTTTACTGTCAAGACCGCGACGAATCGTTGCAGCCAGTGCATCGGCATCGCCTGCTGGGCATGACAACACCGTGTCGTTGTCGACGCCAGTCACTTCGGGGAGCGCACCACCTGTTGTGGCAACCAAGCATGTGCCGGTCGCCATTGCTTCGATAGCGGGGAGGCTAAAGCCCTCGTACAAACTTGGCACCACTGCGAGCTCGGCTTGCGCATACAACTCGACAATGCGTTCGTCGGTCACCCCCGAAACGTGTGTGATGCAATCTTCAAGACCAAGCGAACGAATCAAGTCGGCGTTAGCGCCTTCGCGTGGCTTGCCAATGATGGTCAGGTGCACCTCGCGCTCGGTACGTAATTTGGCAAGAGCTTCGAGCAGATAGGAAAGTCCTTTGAGAGCAACATCGGCAGAAGCAGTGGTGATCATGTGTCCTGGCTTGCGCTGCACCGAAGGCTTGGGGCAAAACAACTCTTGATCAACACCAACTGGTACTAGTCGCATGCGATCGAGCGACACTTTCATGTCGGTGTGAATGTCGTCAATCGAGTTTTTGCTGACCACAACAACGCGCGGCATCTTGCTTGCAACTTTGCCTTGCATCTCCACAAACGAATACCAGCGACCGATGGCCTTGCGCTTCCACCAAGTTGGTGTGTGTTCCATCTCGAGCTTGCGATCTTTAGTTATGGGGTGGTGCAGGGTCACGATTGTTGGAATAATTTTTTCAATTTTAAGAATGCCGTAACCGAGGCATTGATTGTCATGCACAATGTCAAAATCATTAACGCGTGTTTTGAGAGCGCGGTGTGCTCGAATACTGAACGAGCGTGGTTCTCCAAATGTGCCTTTGAGGAACTGCGCCGACTCAACAAAGTTCGGCCAGTCATTGATCTCCCAATATGCGGGGAAGCGACCAGGGTGAGCATCGTTAAAAATATCGAGGCTGGGCAATTGGTGCAGTTGTACTCGCGGATCAAGAATTGGGTATGGCTGTCCGCCAAAAACTTCGACATGATGACCGAGATCGACAAGGGCCTTGGTGAGGTGTCGCGTGTACACACCCTGGCCACCCACATGGGGCTTGCCGCGATACGTCAAATAGGCAATACGCAGGGGGCCGTTGGGGTCGAACGGCGTTGACATAGCCGTATCACTCTACCTAGCGGTAACCAAGTGCAGTCAGCCGGAAATAACGCGTTAGTGAATGGTTGGGGGTTATTACTAATGGCTCGGAGTTGAGTCCATTTGGCGGTCCGGATTGTGGTTCAACGCAGATTGCATGCGACGGCTCGTTATACACGACCCAGTGGATGCAGTCGCTTTCGAGGCGTATAACAAGTCCATTGTCGTATTTCAGCAATGGCGTTGCGACTGCATTGGAAAAACAGTCGTCGAGAGGCGACTGCATCAAATCGTGTTGTTGATGCGCGCGTTGTGCGCCAGCAATACCGTCGCTGTCGCGCACATACATAGTTTTGAATTCGGTCTCAAGTTGCACCGGTCGCACAAACCACGGGTGCCAACCAACTTGTGCGGGCATCGAATTGGATGCATCGCTGCGATCAGTCGCGTGCACGGTGAGTTGGAGGTGCACCGATGTTGGGTCGACGCTGATGCGATGTTCGACCCACCCTGCAAAAGGCCACCTCTGATCGAGTTCAACTCGCAACATTGCACTTGTTGGCGAAGTATTGACCACTTGCCATGTTGCATCATGCACAAGGCCATGAATTGCGTGCGGAGCAGAGTTGATAGGCAACTGCACACTCGCGCCTTGATACTCAAATACTCCATTGCGTGTGCGACCAGCCCACGGAGCCATGGGGAAACAGCCCCACGAAAACGAATCGTTATGTGTGCGCTGCACTAATAGCTCTGTTTCCCCAAACCGCATGCTCGACAGCCGTGCTCCATGCTCTGCGTCAACAACGGCAACGACATCTCCAGACGAAAGCGTGATCATATTGCTGGTGCTCATGCTCGAGTTGTGCGCCGACCAACGATCAGTAGGGCAATCAGTGAAGCACTCATAATCAAAATGAAAGGCATGTCGCCAAGATACGAATAGATGGTGCGACCAGAACGCAATTGCACTTGTCGAGTAATGACTCGTTGCTCGCTCACACCCGTGCGGTCAAACACTTGACCACTTGGTGAGATAAACGCGGAAAATCCAGTGGGTGAAACTTGCACCAGCCAACGCCCGGTCTCTAATGCACGCAAACGGGATGAAGCAATTTGTTGGGTTTGCAATATTGTGCCCGTATAGCTTGAGCCATTTGTTGGGTTCACCAGCAAGGTTGCCCCACGCTCGACTCCTTCGTTTGCTCGCCCTGCAAAAAAGACTTCCCACGAAATAACTACTGCAATCGTGGTGTCGGCTGCACGAATGATTGCTCTATCTTTGCCAGCCTGAGCATCGCGAGGGATTCTGTCTACTGGCGCACCAACGGCTTCGAGCAACCCACGCATCGGTAGAAACTCGCCAAACGGCACTCGTCGCACTTTGTCGTACCGATCTCCAAGTGAACCATCAGTGTTCACTACGACTTGAGCGTTGGTAAAAAATCTGTTGTCGAGATCTTCGGTAATGCCAACAAGGAATGGTGCATTGAGTCGGGCTGCTTGGGCCGCGACTTCGGTGCGCTCGATGCTTGATGAAAAACTGCTCACATCAATTACATTTTCGGGCCAGACCACCAAGTCCAATGTGTTATCGGTCGAAGCAGATCCACTAGCAATTTTTTGGGTCGCATCAAGGTGCCGAATCACCACATCGCGACTATTGGTGTTGATTGCCAATGTGCCTTGCGGACCGCCACCCTGCACCGCGGCAATATTGAGCGTGCGACCAATTTCGTGTCCGTGCGGAGCAATTGAACCTGCAATGGGCAAAATCGCGACGACAACAACTGCGATAAGAAGAGCATGCACGGCGCGCTTGGACGTTTCGGTTTCGCGGAGGTTTGCTAGCGAAAAGCCAATCTGCAACACGATGTAGGTGAGGAGCAGTGGGCCGCCCACTCGCACGATTGGCGCGATAGGCGATGCCGCCTGAGAGATGGCAAGAGTTGCGAGTGGCACGCCGCCAAACGGAAATGAAAATCGCAACGCTTCAGCGAGCGTGTGCGCAAGCGGACCAACTATTGCTCGATATTTGTGTTGATCCGCAATGGCGCCGGTGATCATCGCTGCGATGCCGTGGAAAGCAGAAAACAGTAATGCTGCAATCACATATCCCGGCGCTGTAAGAAACCACATCCAAGCCATGCCTGGTGCCAGCCATGCGAATGCAAATATTGCACCAAACATGAATCGAGCGCGATTGCTAGTTGGCTTACATGTCGCGAAGAGTGCGATGCCTGCAAAAGCGAGCGGCCACCAACCCCACGGTGGAAGGCTGAA
>JBIHZV010000074.1:0-4895 GCA_044240275.1 Ilumatobacteraceae bacterium
GCAAACCCACAGAACAGTCCGTACAACAACAGAATCCAATAACTTCCAACTACCCCCGAGACGGTCGCCAACACGGTCACTGTGGCAGAGGCCGCAATGAGCGCCCGTCGTGCGCCGAATCGCGGAACAACACGGCCTGCTGCGAATGCGCCGACTCCAGTCGCGCCGAAGAAAAGTCCGGTGATAAGGCCTGCTGCGGCTCGGCTGATGGAAAGATCTTGCATCAGGTCGGGGATGATGTAGCCAATCGTGTTGGCCGACACGGCCCCGAGTCCGATGACCAGGGCACACGCCAACACCACTCGACTCACATTTGTTTGCCCAACCGAAGCATCGGGTAGCTCGAGTGAGGACGATGACATATTTAAACGAAACTATAGTGTGGCGATGACTAATCAGTTAGATGTTCAGCCGAGCCAAGAGTGGCCTGAGCATTGGGACGAAGTTGCCGATGTGGTGGTCGTTGGTGGTGGAGCTGCGGGTTGTGCTGCGGCTTGGTCAGCCAGTCGCGATGGTGCGTCAGTGGTACTACTTGAAAAAGCTGCCATCGTTGGTGGGACTACCGCCAAATCTGGCGGAGTCATCTGGATCCCGAATAATCAACACCTGCGCGCGGCGGGGCTAACTGACGATCGGGATTCAGCAATTCGGTACATGGCTCGATGTGCATTTCCGAATAGGTATGCGGGTCATTTGGAGGATTTTGGAATTGGCGACCTGCGCCTTGATCTGCTGGAGGCGTTTTACGACAATGCCGCTGATTTGGTTGAAGAACTTGAATCCACCGGTGTCATTTCGTTTGCGCTACTTGACTACCCCGACTACAACACCCAGCTGGCAGAAAACACAACGCCTCTAGGGCGCTCACTCAAAATTAGGTACCCGTCAACTTGGCGTAAAGGTGTGGACTCAAGCGGAGGCAACTGGTTGGTGGAAAGTTTGCTCGCCGCCGCGGAGCAGAGTGGCACCAGCGTGCGCACAGAGCATCAAGTACACCGAGTTGTACAAAACGATGCTGGCGAAGTCATAGGTGTTGAAGTACGGGTTGGCACGCGCAACAAACTCGTCGGTGCGCGGCGTGGTGTGGTGTTTGCTTCTGGCGGTTTTCTCCATAATGTTTCCTATCGCGAGGAGTTTCTTCGTGGCCCCGTGTTTGGCGGTGCCGCATCGCGCACCTCAACGGGTGATCTGGTACCGATAGCCGCAGCACTTGGTGCCCAGCTAGGCAACATGTCGCATGCCTGGTGGGATCAAGTTGTGCTTGAGCTCACATATCGGCTGACAGAAACAATTGACGATGTGTATTCACCATTCGGAGACTCGATGATTATCGTCAATCGGTTTGGTCAACGCGTGGTCAATGAAAAAGCACCGTACAACGAGCGAGGGCAAGCACATTTCGAGTGGGATGCTCATCGACTTGAATATCCCAACCGAGTGCTCTTCATGATTTTTGATGACGATGTACTGCACAGCACAGCGAAGAGCCCCTTCCGTTGGCCGGTGCCACTCGCAGGAGAGCGACCCGATTATCTGATTTCAGGTGACAACTGGGACGAACTTGCTCTTCGAATCAACGAGCATTTGGTGGCAATGGATTCTTTCGTAGGCGGAGTCCGACTCGACGCCACGTTTGTTAAAACACTGCAGGCAACGATTGCTCAATTCAATGACGCAGCACACTCGGGCGTGGATCCTGATTTTGCACGAGGATCAACCATGATTGAGCAGCGTTGGGCTGGTGATGCGCGAGACGGTATGCCCAATTCGGCTTTGCATCCGATGAGCAAAACCGGTCCTTACCACTGCATACTTCTTGGAGGCGGGGCACTGGACACGAAGGGTGGCCCAATTACCGATAGCCAAGCGCGGTTCTTGAGTTTTGATGGTGCTGTCATTCCGGGTGTGTACGGTGCTGGAAACTGCATTGCCTCACCTGCTGGACAGGCGTACTGGGGCGCCGGTGGCACAATCGGGCTGGCTCTTACTTTTGGGGCAATTGCTGGACGTCATGCCGCGGGCCAGTCGGATCGTGCTCCGCTGTGAGTCGAGGCCCGCACTCGATCTAATTGCGCACTGACTGGTCTCACCCGCGAATGAAGTATCGCATTCTGGTACAAAAGGACTTTTGCACTAGCTCGGGCAAATGTGTCGGAGGGGTCTACTGCACGGTAACTTATTCCCATGACCGAATTTTCACTTTCGCTAAACGATGACCAACTTCAAATCAAGGATTGGATCCATCAGTTTGCAGTTGACACTATTCGTCCCGCAGCACATGAGTGGGATGAAAAAGAAGAGTTCCCATGGCCGATCGTGCAAGAGGCGGCAAAGATTGGTTTGTACGGTCTCGACTTCATCATGAATGCAATGGCAGACCCAACTGGTCTCACCATGGTGGTCGCAATCGAAGAAATGTTTTGGGGCGACGCCGGAATCGGTATGGCGATCATGGGCTCTGGCCTCGCGGCAGCAGGCATTGCCGGCAACGGCACACCAGAACAAATGATGGAGTGGGTGCCACAGTGTTATGGCACAGCAGATGATGTCAAGGTCGGTGCATTTTGTGTGAGCGAACCAGACGCCGGTAGCGACGTGTCCAACTTGCGCACGCGCGCGGTGTACGACGAAGCGAATGACGAGTGGGTGCTCAACGGTACGAAAGCATGGATCACTAACGGTGGCATTGCCAACGTGCACGTAGTTGTTGCAGCAGTTGATCCAGAACTCAAGGGTCGCGGTCAAGCAAGTTTTGTCGTTCCGCCAAACACAAAAGGTTTGTCGCAAGGACAGAAATACATGAAGCACGGCATCCGCGCCAGCCACACAGCAGAAGTGGTGCTCGAAGACGTTCGTATCCCTGGTCGATGCCTACTTGGCGGCAAAGAAAAACTCGATGCCAAACTTGCGCGATATCGCGAAGGTACGTCAAGTGGCAAGCAACCAGCAATGGCAACGTTTGAAGCGACACGCCCTGCAGTAGGTGCTCAAGCACTTGGTGTTGCTCGTGCTGCATACGAATATGCACTCGACTACGCCAAAGAGCGCAAAGCATTCGGCAAGCCAATCATCATGCACCAAGCCATTGCGTTCAAGCTCGCCAACATGATCACCCAGATTGATGCGGCACGCTTGCTCATCTGGCGCGCATCGTGGCTTGCAAAAAATGGTGGCTACAAAAATGCAGAAGGCTCACAGAGCAAGTACTTCGCTTCTGAAATGTCTGTCAAAGTCACCGAAGATGCAATTCAGATTTTGGGTGGCTACGGCTACACGCGCGAGTATCCAGTAGAGCGTTGGCACCGTGACGCCAAGATTCACACCATCTTTGAGGGCACCTCAGAGATTCAGCAGTTGGTGATTGCTCGCGCAATCTCTGGCCTGCGCGTTGAGTAAATAGCCGACCAACTAGCCAACCAACTAGGTCTATTTCGCATAAAACTCCGTAGTTTGGTGGACGCAAAGTCCGTATCGTAGAAGGTCTTATGACGACTCTCCCCAACGCTGCATTTTCTATCGCTCTTGATTGCCAACTCGAGAACGTGCCCGGCACCCTTGGGCGGTTGTGTGCCGCCATTGGCGAAGCAGGTGGCAACATTGGCGCCCTCGATGGTTTTGATGTTCGTGGTCCGGTTCTACGCCGCAGCCTTGTTGTGCACTGTCGAAATGAAGAGCATCAACATGCAGTCGTTGCCGCAGTTCAAAAACTCGACGGCGTAACAGTTCTTGATTGGTGGGACCGAACATTCCGTATGCATGAATCCGGAAAGATCGAAGTCATTAGTACGGCACCAGTAAATGATCGTGATGATTTGTCAATGGCATACACGCCGGGTGTTGCTCGTGTCTGTACTGCAATTGAAAAAGATCCGCTACTTTCACATAAGTACACCATTCGCAAAAATACCGTTGCCATTGTGAGCAATGGAACTGCGGTGCTCGGACTTGGCGACATCGGCCCAGAGGGCGCGATGCCGGTCATGGAGGGCAAGGCTCTTTTGTTTAAAGAGTTTGGTGGAGTCAATGGCTTCCCAATTTGTATCAATGCTCGCACTGCTGATGAAGTTGTTGATTTTGTACAACGCATTGCGCCAACATTTGGTGGAATCAATTTGGAAGACATCAAAGCTCCAGAGTGTTTTGAAATTGAAGAACGCCTACGTGCGAGTCTTGACATTCCTGTGTTTCATGACGACCAACATGGCACAGCAGTGGTCACCTTGGCCGCGTTGTGGAACTCATTGAAAATCACAGGCAAGAAAATGGAAGACCTCACAGTTGTCATCGCTGGTGTTGGCGCTGCCGGTGTCGCTATCGGCAAGATTCTGCTTAATGCTGGTATTGGCGATGTGATTGGTTGTGATCGTGTGGGTGCCATTTATACCGGCAGAGGTGAAATGAACTCTGCAAAAGAATGGTTTGCAGCACATACAAACTCGTCACGCAAAATGGGAACCATTAGTGATGTCATGAAAGGTGCGGACGTATTTGTTGGAGTGAGTGGACCAGATCTCATTACGGCAGCCGATGTGCGATCGATGGCAAAGAACCCCATTGTGTTCGCAATGGCAAACCCAAACCCAGAAATTCGACCAGAGCAGGTAGATGGTTTAGCTTCCGTGATGGCAACGGGTCGCAGCGATTACCCAAACCAAATCAATAACGTGCTTGCGTTCCCTGGCATCTTCCGCGGTGCACTTGATGCGAATGCAACTGACATCACTGAGGGCATGAAATTGGCGGCCGCAATCGCCATTGCCGAGTCGGTTACCGATGCCCAGTTATCGCCAGATTTTGTTGTGCCATCGGTGTTTGACAGAACCATTGTCGAACGTGTTGCACCAGCCGTCGCTGCAGCGGCTGTAAAAGACGGCGTGATCCGTAAGTCGTAAAAC
>JBIHZV010000075.1:0-4882 GCA_044240275.1 Ilumatobacteraceae bacterium
CCGGCGAGCAATGACGAATGGGTGTGAATGATGCCCTTGGGCGAGCCTGTTGAACCGCTCGATGCAATGACGAGGGCGTCTCCTTCTTGTAGCGGACGTCCGTTTGGCAACGATGTAGAAATGGAGCTCGAATCAATGATCTCTGAAGGTGCCATTGCGTCAAGAAGCATTTTTTTGCCCGCCAAAGGAAGTCGCTGATCAATGGGCAAAACAGCGTCACCATTGGACCATGCGCGTTGCACCAGATCGACAAACGTTTTGCTGGCCGGCATGTCAAGAGCGATGAGGCGAGCCACTACAACAGGATAGGGCGATCAACTAAAGGGTCATCTGTTGCCGGTGATAAGCATGGAACACTGGTGTAATGACAAATTCTCAACCCACTCGTGTACAGGTATGGATTCTTGGCGCCAGATTGCGCACTCTGCCTGCGGCGATTATGCCCGTGATGGTGGGAGGTGCCTGTGCTGGCGCATTTGAAGGTGCTGGCACCAAGAGATGGATCTTTGCGCTGTTAGCTCTGGTTGTCAGTCTCGCTTTGCAAGTTGGCGTCAACTATGCAAATGATTATTCGGATGGCGTACGAGGCACTGATGAAAATCGAGTTGGACCTTTGCGCTTAGTTGGTTCGGGTCTTGTGGCACCAAAAGTTGTGAAGCGTGCTGCGTTTATTGCTTTTGGTGTAGCGGCATTGACTGGTTTGCTGATTGCGCTTGCAACTTCGTTGTGGTTGGTTGTCATTGGTGCGGCGTGCATCGGGGCTGGATGGCTGTATACGGGAGGACCAAAACCTTATGGCTACATGGGGCTTGGAGAACTCTTTGTCTTTGTGTTCTTCGGATTAGTGGCGACGTGCGGAACGATGTTCGCTGTCACTCAGCACATCACGTTGTTGTGCGTTTACGCTTCCGTGGCGGTTGGTTGTTTGGCAGTCGCGCTACTTGTTATTAACAATTTGCGGGACATACCCGGTGATACTGAGGTGGGCAAAGTCACTCTGGCTGTGCGATTAGGGGACAAGCAAACTCGGACTTTTTACAACCTGTTGTTTGTGGCGTGCGGCGTAGCGATTGTGCTGTGTGCACTGTCTCGACGCGGAGCAATCGTTGGCCTCTTAGGGCTTGTGGTCGCCGTTCCTGCAATACGGACCGTGAGAAGTGGAGCGAGCGGTCGCGAACTGATTGCAGTTTTGGCGACTACCGGAAAAACGCAAATGGCAACTGGGTTGTTGTTGTCATTGGGATTACTGATTTAGAAAGTTGCAAGCCAGTCGCACACGATCCTTGCTGTTGTGTGTGGCTGCTCAAGATGAACGCTATGACCGGCATCTTGCACAATTTGAAGGGTGGCGTTTGAACCAATAAGTTCGTGCATGCGACGTGCATGTTGGCAAAACGCCTCATCGTGTGCACCCGCAATCAGCAGTACTGGCATTGAGAGTGTTGGTAATGCATCCCACAGACTCTGTTGTGTGCCAGTCCCACACATACGCAAACTAGTTGCAAGAGAGATTGCAGTGTTTGTGCACCGCTGTGCGATGTCTTGCGGATTGTCGGGGAGCAATGCAAACATGGGCTTTGATAGCCATTCGGTAATGAATTGTTGAGTGCCAATTTGCTCAACATGATTGGCGAGCTCGTTGTCTGCATCTTGGCGATGCTGACGTTGTGTCGAATCAATGATGCCGGCCGTGCCACTGATCAAGACGAGTGCTTGAACTTCGGTTGGGTGTTGAAGTGCAGCATGAAGACAGATACGAGCCCCCATGCTGTATCCCAAATAGATTGCTTGGCCACATGTTTCGACTAACGCGTCTGCTGCACCTGCCACATCTGTTGCTATGTGTTGTGAATCTCCGTGTAGCGGCGCATCAACAGCCATCGCCGAGAAGAGCGTCGACAGATTGCCCATCTCGCTAATGAGGCCATGCATGGAGCGACGAGTCTGTGTGAAGCCATGCACAAATGCAATTGCCTGTGAAGCACCTTGGTTGCTGAGTCGATCGTAACTAAGTTTCATGATTCCGTGCGTTCACTGAGGCGTTGTATGACTCGCTCAAACATTTCCACGTCTTGTGCGCCAGGCACAGACCACTGATCGTTAAAGATAAAGGTAGGCACAGCAGTGATGTCATTTTCTGCCGCCATCTGCAAAGAAGCTTGTACGTCGTCAACGCATTCATCGCTGAGCAAAAATTGCATTGCCGTTTCTTGAGGTATGCCGGCTTCTGATGCGCACATCGATAGAACAGCATGATCGGCGATGTCGTCACCATCGGTGAAATACGACTGCATGATTCGCTCTTTGAGCTTTGCTTGGACTTCGTTGCCATAATCGCGCTCAGCCATAACAAGAAGGCGATGGGCCATGAGCGTGTTTGCGCGCAGAGCAATATCCATGTTGAAGACGAGGCCGTCTTGGGAGGCGATGTTTGTCACATGCGCAAGAATTTGCTGAGCTTTTTCGGCACCACCAAACTTCTTTGCATAGGCCTCGACAACTGGTGTTGACTGCCCAATAGGGGCTGTGGGGTCTAATTGATAAGGCTTGTAGGAGATATCGAGATTGACCTCAACCCCGCGGGCCCGCAGGTTGGCTACTGCCGTATCCAGTCTGCGTTTTCCGATGTAACACCAGGGGCAGACCACGTCGGAGAAGATAATGACGCGCATAGGTGCCACGATAGAGGGGATGACGAGTAGTTCTGCAATCACGGCGACCTTTTGCGCCACACTCGTGGACGAGTGGATTCGATGTGGGGTCAAGCATGCGGTGGTGGCGCCAGGATCGAGAAGCACGCCGATGGCTTTGGCGATTGCCGCTCGAAGCGAGTTGAACCTTCATGTGTTTCACGACGAGCGTTCGGCGTCTTTCGCTGCTCTAGGAATTGGTTTGTCGAGCAAAAGTGTCACATCGATGCCAGCGATTTTGCTGTGTACTTCCGGTACCGCTGCAGTGGAATTTCATGCGGCAGTCGTTGAAGCGCATCACGCATCGGTGTCAATGTTGGTGTGTACTGCAGATCGTCCACCGGAGTTGCAGGGTGTTGGTGCTGCTCAAACAATCGATCAGCTCAATCTCTATGGCGCTTCTACGCGACTGTTTGTTAATGCTGGCGTTGCCGACGATGCAGAGAGAGACAAATGGCGCCAGTTGGCTCAGGATGTTTTGTTTGCTTCTGTGCAAACTGATGCTGGTCCAGTACATCTCAACTTGCCGTTTAGGGAACCTCTCGTTGGTGTTGCAGAGCCGTTGCCAGCTGTCATCGCCTCGCAAGTCGAAAGTTTGTCGGATGATTCACGAATAATTTCGCAGGAATTGATACAAAAGTTGTCTGCTGCATGCGCCTTGGAGAAGGGCGTCATAGTTGCAGGCAATGGCATCGACAATCCGAACATGGTTTTGGAACTTGCTCATCGCTTGAATTGGCCAGTCTTTGCCGACAGTCGCAGTGGTTGTCGGGTGGATGTTGGTGATGCCTGTGGTGCAACAGTTGTGAGCAATGCCGATGTTTTATTGCGTGATGGGGCAACTGCACGAATGAACTCTCCACAAGTGATCTTGCGCTTCGGTGAACCGCCAGTTTCGAAAGTTGTGAATACATGGCTACGCGAGAGCAAGTGCGCATACTTGGCTGTGAGCGACACTGGTCAACTCATTGATCCAGACAGAATTGTCGGTGATCATGCTGTGGCAAAAGCATCTCATGTGTGTGGAATCCTGAATGCGAATGTGCAACAACATGCTGCTACCTCGTGGGTGACAAACTGGGCAAAATTGCAAGCGACGTGCAGTTCGATTCTCGGCTCGATGTGGAATGAATCGAGTGAATTGTCGGAGCCCTTGGTTGCAAGAACGGTCGTAGAAGCAATGCCACAAAATTCCAATCTCGTGCTTTCGTCGAGCATGCCGGTGCGTGATGTGGAATGGTTTAGTTCCCCCCGAAGTGGCGTCAGAGTGCTTGCTAATCGCGGTGTCAATGGCATCGATGGCGTGGTGTCGACGGCGGTGGGTGTAGCGGCGGAAAGTGGGCAAATTACTGCGCTGTTGATTGGTGATATTGCGTTGTTACACGACACGAATGGCTTGCTCAACTTGATGCAACGCGAAGTTGATCTCAAGATTGTGGTTGTAGACAACAATGGCGGCGGAATATTTAGCTTCTTGCCTCAAGCGACCACTTTGGATCCACAAAGATTTGAGCAATTATTTGGCACCCCGCACAATGTGGATATTGGTCAGCTGGTGCAAGCACATGGACTGCCCAACGCAACAGTAAAGAACGTTGCGCAATTGAAGGCTGCGATCGCTCAAAAAGGCTCGCGCGTGATCATTGTTAATACTGATCGCCTACAAAATGTTGCCGACCATGACGCGATCTATGCCGCAGTCGCCGAGGCTCTTAAGGCCGAATAATTGCTGCAAGCATGGCCTGCAATTTTGCTTGGGTTTCGGCAAGTTCGGAAAGGGGATCACTATCGGCAACGATTCCTCCTCCAGCAAACAATCGTGCGGTCATGTTGTTGTTTGAATATTCGGCACAGCGAATAGCGACAGCCCAAACACCGTTTCCGTGACTGTCAAACCATCCAATTGCACCGCCATATCTCCCACGCGACATCCCTTCGACATCGGCAATGAGTTTGAGGGCTTTGTCGCGTGGGTGACCACCAAGTGCGGGGGTGGGAGAGAGCGCATAGACAGCATCGAGTACGTGAAGAAATGGTTCGGAAAGTTTTCCCAACATGTGCGTGCCGAGATGTTGCACATTGGCAACCGCAACAATGCTTGCCTCGGGCTCCCAGTCGAGGTACGAGCACCATGGCAGCAAAGTGTCATGCACTGCATCAATGACGATGCGATGCTCGATTTGATTCTTTGT
>JBIHZV010000077.1:0-4804 GCA_044240275.1 Ilumatobacteraceae bacterium
TCTTCTTCCTTAACAAGCAGAGCTGGCAACTCAATACGCAAACCGTTGTAACCAGGAACAGTCACTATTGGGCGCACTTCGCACGTTGCATCAAAACCAAGAATTCCCTCTTCTTCGCCCTTGGTCACTTCAATCTGCGGTGTCGCAATCAGATCAACATCATGTTCGCGCACGGCCAGCGCCAGATATTCGGGGATCGAATCTTGGATCGCTTGCGACCTTGCGGCACCAAGTCCGATCTGGGCCTGCAACAATTGTCGCGGAGCCTTGCCTTGGCGAAACCCAGGAATACGGATCTCATTTGCGATTTTGCGGAAGGCCTTATCGATATTTCGATCGAATTCGACCTCGTCAATTTCCACTGACAGTTTGACTTTGTTGCCCTCGAGGGTCTCAATGATGCTTTTCACAGAGCGCAAAGTGTACCCTTTTCAATTGTGACAGCCTCATGGAAACCACATTCACTTGCAACGCCGCATGCCGGTCAGATCGACCTTAAAAACGGTGACAAAGTACAGCTCACGGTCGAACGAGACGGCCTGCCTATTGGCAGCGAGGGCAAGGTCATTTTGGCCAATGGTTTCAACTGGTTGCGGTACCGAGTGCGTTTCGCAAACGGGACCGAAGTGGGCGATCTTGACCACCGCAGCATCGCGCCGATTGGCAAAACTGCTCGACGCCTCGAGCGAGCCGCTAAACGCGCTTCATAAGACTCAGCAGTTTTCGCAACTCGTAGTACCGTTCGCGCTATGACATCACCGAACGATCTTCGCAACCGATTTCCTGGTGCACGCAACGATTGGGCTCGCTTCGACGGTCCTGCTGGCACCCAGATGGTTGACTCGGCGATTCGCGCGATGAGCGACTTCGCTTCCGGCGGATCGAACGCAAACACTGGTGGTTATTTTTCTTCTGCCAACGACTGCGATGACCTGCTTAACCGCACTCGTCAAGTTGTTGGCACATTATTTGGTGCAGACCCAGAGGGCATTTGTTTCGGCGCCAATATGACAACGATGACTATGGCATTTACTCGCGCAGTAGCGCGAACGCTCAAGCCAGGTGACAGAGTCGTTGGCACCAAACTCGACCACGATGCCAACGTTTCTCCGTGGCGCATTGCATGCGAACTCTCTGGTGCAGAACACGTGCTCGCGCCATTTAGCACCACAACGTTCATGCTCGACACCGAGGCAATGCTCAAGATGATCACCCCCAACACCAAGTGGGTTGCGATCACCGGCGCATCGAACCTGCTCGGAACTGCACCGCATCTCAAACCAATCATTGATGCAGCACATGACGTCGGTGCGCGAGTTTTTGTTGATGCTGTGCACTTGGCCGTGCACCAGCCAATCAATATTGCTCAACTCGGCTGCGACGTGCTGGCCACTTCGCCATACAAGTGGTACGGCCCACACGCAGGAGTACTTTGCGTCAATCCAGACTTACTCAATTCGTTGCCAGTCGCCAAAGTTCGTCCAGCCGAAAATGTTGGTCCACGCAGGTTTGAAACCGGTACACCAAACTTTGAAGGCATTGCTGCAGTCGAAGCAGCTGCGCGCTTCTTGCTCGAAGAAGACTTGCAAAAAATCATGACGTACGAGAACGACATTTTTGCACCTCTTCTTTCTGGATTACTTGCAATCGACAACGTCAAAGTTTGGGGCATCCCCACTCTTGAAGGAAGAACTCCTACTGTTTCTTTCACCATTGACGGTCACCATCCCGACCATGTAGCAGAGGTGCTCGCCGACGCTCGCATTGCAGTGTGGTCTGGCAGTTCGTATGCAGTCGAAGCCGTAGATCAGCTCGGACTGACTGAAAGTGGTGGCGTTGTGCGTGCGGGAATCACGCGATATGTCAACAACGACGATGTTTCACGATTGCTACAAGTTGTGACTTCGCTCGCGTCTCATCACTAGTTCGCATCGCTAGGATTACTCAAGTCCGGGGAGTGGCGCAGTTGGTAGCGTGCCTGGTTTGGGACCAGGAGGCCGGGGGTTCAAGTCCCCCCTCCCCGACAAAGTAGTACCGCAATACCGATTACGACACCCGCGCCTATGACATCTCCCAATTCCGAGATCGACAACGCCAAATACGTTTCATTCGTCTCATTCCGTAAATCTGGCGAAGCCATAGCAACTCCCGTGTGGATCGCGCCATTTGAAGATGGATACGGCTTCACGATCGAAAGTACGTCGGGCAAAGCAAAACGACTCACCCACACTTCTCGTGCAACCATTCAAGCGTGCAGCTTCAAAGGCGTCATCACGCCAGGTGCCACCATCTACAACTGCGAGGCATCTCTTGTATCGCACAAACGTGCAGAAGAAGTGCGCGACGCGATTGCGCACAAATATGGTTTGACCTACAAAGTGTTTTCGATCTCACTCTGGTTCAAAGATCGTTTCGGAAAATCAAAAGGACTTCCCGAAACTGCAGTAATTCTAAAAATCACTCAGTAAAGAATTAGCGAACAACGAGATACTTCGTCGACTTCGACGACATTGCATCAAGCACTTCAACTATTGGTCGCACGCCAATCCCAACCGTGTTCGGCACATCGATATAACCGTCGCGCAACACAAATGGTTCAGTCACATCTTGGGTGAAGTACCGAGACGAAGCCGACGTGTCGCCCGGCAACGTAAAGCCTGGCAATGCAGCCAGCGCCAAGTTTGCGGCGCGACCAATACCAGTCTCCAGCATTCCTCCACACCACACGGGTACGCCGCGCGACACACACAGGTCATGAATCTTTTTGGATTCCAAATATCCACCAACGCGTCCAGGCTTGATGTTGATGATTGAACAAGCACCAATATCTATTGCGCCGCGAGCGACATCAAAAGTTGTGATCGACTCATCCAAACAAATTGGGGTCCCAACTTTTTTGCTCAGTTCAACGTGTCCGATCAAATCCTCTTCCGGTAGAGGTTGCTCAATCAGAAGCAAATTAAACTCGTCAAGCTTCGCAAGGTGTGCCGCGTCATCAATCGTGTACGCAGAGTTGGCATCCACTTGCAACAACATGTTTTCGCCGAATGCTTCGCGCACTGCGCGCACACGCTCAATATCCAAACCTGGTTCAATTTTCAGCTTGATGCGCACATACCCTTGCGCCAGATACCCGCTCACTGTTTCCAAAAGCTCATCAGTCGTTGACTGAATACCTACCGACACACCAGATGCAACTCGGGTTTGTGTCGCTCCCAAAAATGTCGCAAGCGAGACCTTGTCTTTGCGCAATTGATAATCAAGAAGTGCTGTCTCGACGGCTGCTTTTGCCATGAAGTTTCCACGAATGCTTGATGCCACCGCCACAAACTCTTGAGCTGTCATGGTCGGAGTAATCATCGGCAATAAGTACCTCGTGATCACTTCTTCACAGCCATCAACATATTCAGACGAGTACAGCGGTGCGGCCATTGCCACACACTCACCCCAGCCTTCTTCATCATCGCCAACAATGTGCACATACAAGAGATCCCGATCAACCTCGACACCAAAAGATGTTCGAAATGGCGAAACGAGATTGATGTGCGCGCGCCTAATTTCAATATGTTCAATTGTCATAGTGCCCCATCAGTTTCACCTGTTTCATCTCGTTCATCAAGTACATACGAAAAATCGCTACTCATCCCAACAACATGCAAACCATTCAACTGCGCAGATTCAAACCCTGCTCGCTGTCGAGCTCTCCACTGATCAGACTGCACACGATCAGTCTTGCGCAGCTGCTCAATATCAGCAGGTGTTTCAATCACAATCGAATTCGGTGTTGGTTCAATGAATTTTCTACCAATTGGCGCGACAACCCCTGCTACATCCCATCGCACCAACACCCGGTCGCTCTGCTCGCCAGCATTGATTCCGTCGTCCAATTCACCATAAAAGTTTTGGTGATACCCAAGTACACGCGCACCCAGTTTCATCAGGTTGAAATGCGCATTGCGCCGCACAAGTGGGTCAAATGTCCAGGTAATGGATTCAAAACCGTTCTCTTTGGCCCAGTGCCATTGATGCCTCTTGATCATCTCGCCGATGCCCATTCCCGCAAATTCGGGCAATACCCCCGCAGCATGGGAATGCAGGTTTGGTCCGTTGCATCCCGGCAAAGCCTTGCCCACAAGAGCAAAAGCTGCGCCAACAACACGATGCTCGTCAGCGCCGTCAGCGTCGTCAGCGTCATCAACACGTATATATACGACGCTTCCGTAACCGCCGTTGTGGAGACTTGCAGTCATAATCTCTGGAGAAACCATCGATTTCACATCCCAGACCTTGTCAAACAAGTCTGCAATAGCTGCCGAATCCGCAGGTGTATGCGCTACTCGAATCTCCACTTGACCCAATTTTCCTGGGCCGTTGGAGCTTGATGTGTTGTCCATTGGTTAAAACCCTACCGATCAGCCAAGATGGTAGGTATGCCCGTCACCGTCACCATTGTTGATCACCCAATCGCAGCCGAAGCCCTCACCAATCTGCGCGACCAAAATTCCTCCAATCAAGTCTTCAGAGCAGAGATGCGCAGACTTTCACTCATCGTGATCGCTGAAGCCACACGATCAGTACCAACACGAAAAGTTCGAGTGACGACCCCGCTGTGCGAAACAGATGGAATCCAAATCGCTCAGCGACCAGTTCTCGTTCCAATCCTTCGCGCAGGTCTAGGCATGCTGCCGGCAGCGATGGAGTTGTTGCCAGATGCCGACATTGCAGTTGTCGGTGTGCAACGTGATGAAGTCACACACGAGCCAAGTGAGTACGTTGCAAAGCTTCCAGCACGTCTCGATGGTCG
>JBIHZV010000078.1:0-4788 GCA_044240275.1 Ilumatobacteraceae bacterium
CGACGAGCACGACCAACACAAACTGCAGCGACCTGCAGTCGTGTTGAGCCCAGCCATGTGTTGGCAACATCAAAACCACCATGCACCTCGCCAAGCACCTTGCTGTTTGGAACGCGACAATTATCAAAGTTGATAATTAGGTTGTGGTAACCAGAGTTGGAAACGCATTTGTATCCGGCGACACGCTCACAACCTGGTGTGTCGAAGTCGACAAGGAAACCGGTGATCTTCTTTTTCGGACCCTTTGAAGTCTGTTCTTCGGCGGTGGCCGCAAACAAGATGACGTAGTCAGCCATGTCGGCGTGCGAAATAAAATGCTTTGTTCCATTAATCACCCAGTCATCGCCATCGCGCACAGCCGAACACTTCATGCCACGCATGTCAGACCCAGCGTCTGGCTCGCTCATCGCCAGGCAGTCAACACGATCACCGGCAATGGTGGGAATGAGGTATTCCTTGATCTGACTGTCCGTGCAAGCGCGCAAAATGTTGGATGGGCGTGCAACGATGTACTGCAAGGCATATGACGTCGCGCCAAACTCGCGGTCGACCAAGGTGGTATCAAACGAGTCGAGGCCGCCTCCGCCGTATTCGGTAGGCATATTGCAGGCATAAATGCCTGCGGCTATTGACTTTTTCCGAATCTCTTCTTCAAGTTCTTTTGGCACGAGGCCAAGTTTCTCGACTTTTTCTTCATGGGGGATGAGCTCGCGCTCGACAAATGTGCGCGTTGTAGCAACGATTGCTTCTTGTTCTTCGGTGAGTGCAAATTGCATGAGGGTCCTTTGTTTGTCTTTGCGTTAGTACTTGCCTTATTTCTTTTTGATCTTCATTACTCTGCCAACGTCTTCGGGTGTCGGAAGCGTTGAGTGACTCTTGTAGATCGCTTCTAGTGCAGCTGCAACGTGGGGGAGTATCGGTGCAGACTTGCCTGCATTTATATCCACATGCACCAGCATTTGTTCGGTGGTGGAAAGCCTCTTGCCGTTGTCACCATTGAACATGGTGTGATGAATATGCAAACGCTTTGCATCAACATCCAACACCCGCGTTTCGATACGCAGAGGCTCGTTTAGAAAAGCTTCCTCTTCATAGATGATGTGTGTTTCGACTGTATAAAACGAATTACCAGCACTGCGATAGGCATCGTTGTCTCCGATGTAGGTAAACAGTGCGTCGGAGCCCCAACCAAAAGCCGACAGATAAGCGGCCTCAGTCATGTGGCCGTTGTAGTCAACCCACTCCTGCTCAACAAGACACGAATAGATATCGAGGGGCGTTGGCACCACATCGCCTGGTTGCCACGGGGCAAGCGGCGAGGTGCTGCTACTTTTTGGGGCGTTCGCCGACATGTCGACCAATTCCAGTTGGGGCAGGAAGTTTCGCGTGTGCATCAGCAATTGGCTTCAGCAAAGAAAACATTTCGCTTCCCATGGGTGATGTTCTTTCTGTTGATGTATCAATGTGCATAAAGAGGTGCTCGGCAGTAAACGCCACGACGCCGTCTTCGCGCACGACCTCAGACCACAGATGAATACGCTTTTCGTCGTATGACGCAACGCGGGTGAGTACCTTTATCTTGTCCCCAGCGCGAGTTTGGTCAAGGTATCTCGAATGCCCCTCAACGGTGTAAAACGTGCGACCACTAGCCAGATATTCGGGCGTAAAACCAATTGCCCGAAAGAATGTGTCGCTAGCTTCGCTCGCGAGTTGCGAATAACGCGAGTCATTGGTGTGGCCGTTGTAGTCCGTCCACTCGGCTGGAATAAACATCTCGTGCGAGACCGATGGTGCAAGTGGGTCGAGCACTGGTGTTGGGCCGCGACCAAACAACATCTTTTCATAGTCGGCCAGTACTTGTCCCGCTCCGTAATTTTGGTTGCGTAGACCTTGTAATACAGAAACCAAACAATCGTCGCGCAAAGCTTCAAGTTCGCGAATAGTTGCAGTTCCTGCTTGATCGTCAGATTGCGAAACAATCTTCTCGAGCAGAACATCGTCAAGTTCGGGAACATCCATCAACTTTGTCCATGGCCACTTCAGTGATGGGCCAAATTGCGCCATGAAATGTCGCATTCCTGCTTCGCCACCGGCAATGCGATAGACGAGGAACGTACCCATAAATGACCAACGCAAGCCTGGGCCAAAGCGCATCGCATCATCGATTTCTTCTGCTGTGGCAATGCCATCATTGACCATCCACAATGCTTCTCGCCACAAGGCTTCCATCAGTCGGTCAGCAACAAAGCCGTCGATTTCTTTGCTCAGCATCAGTGGTCGCATGCCAATTTGTGTGTAGACCTCGCGCGCACGATCTTTAGTCGCTTGCGATGTGAGGTCACCACCACAGATCTCGACGAGCGGCATCAGATATACGGGATTAAACGGGTGTCCAACAACAAAACGCTCTGGGTTGACCATGTCCTTTTGTATTTGTGTAGGAAGTAGTCCAGAGGTTGACGAACCAAACACGGTTGTGGGTGCTGCTGCCTTGCTTGCGCGAGCGAGCAATTCTTGTTTTAACTCGAGGCGTTCTGGTGCGCTTTCTTGCACGAAGTCAACATCGGTGACTGCTTCTTCTGGCGTAGAGACAAATGTGATGGTGCCTTCTTGGGGGAGCGGAGCAAGAGTGAGTTTTTGATAAGCACGACGTGCATTACCCATAATTTCGCCCATCTTGCGTGCGGCTTGTGGGTCGATGTCGTACAACTTGACGTCAACACCGTTTAGCGCAAACCGTGCCGCCCATGCACCGCCAATAACGCCGCCACCGAGCAGGCCGACAGTTTTCAATCCAGGTAGACCACTCATAATTTTTCCTTACGCATGCTTTGTGAGTTGAAGTTTTTTGCGCACGTCGGCAGGGCCCATGACAGACACGTTCATGTTGTCAAGAATCTTGACTGCGCGGTCTACGAGATCGGCGTTGCTTGCGAACACGCCCTTGTCGAGATACAAGTTGTCTTCAAGACCAACACGCACGTTGCCACCAGCGAGAACGGCTTGGGCAACAAATGGAAGTTGCATGCGACCAATTGAAAACGCAGAAAACACAGCGTTTGGTGGCAATTGGTTGACCATCGCCATAAATGTGTTTGGGTCGTCTGGAGCGCCGTAGGCGATGCCCATGCATAACTGAATCATCACTGGGTCATCCAGCAAACCTTCGGCTATGAGATCCTTCACCATCACCAAGTGACCGGTGTCAAAAACTTCGAGCTCTGGGCGCACACCGAGTTTTTGCACAATCTTTGCCATCTTGCGCAACACACTTGGCGTGTTGGTCATGATGTAATCCCCGCCACTTGAGAAGTTCATTGTGCCGCAATCGAGTGTGCAGATCTCGGGTAGCAAACGTGTTACGTGGTCGAGGCGCTCTGTTGAACCAACCATGTCGGTGCCAGCTGCAAGAGGCAACACATCTTCGTCGCCACCAAGCACTAAGTCACCACCCATGCCTGCAGTGAGGTTGATCACGACGTCGGTGTCTGAGGAACGAATGCGATCAACAACTTCTGCATATAACTCGGTGTCGCGCGAACCGAGCCCTGTTTGTGGGTTGCGCACATGAATGTGCACGACAGCGGCGCCTGCCTTGGCGGCATCAATTGCCGAGTTGGCGATCTGTTCGGGAGTTACTGGAACTTTGTCGCTTTTGTGCGCCGTCTCTCCAGAGCCGGTAACGGCGCAGGTGATAAATGATCCCCAATTCATAACAATTCCCTTCAATTCAAATGGTTGCCAGACAAAAACTTCCCGTAATTGTCAATACATACAACGACTTCATTAGGTTAGTGCCGATGCCGCAATTAGCCAAAGCCCTGTGGACTCCAACAGAAGAGCGCATTGCCAAGTCTCGAATGAATCGTTTTGCGACGAGGCTTAATAAATCGGGCGATTTATATGCATGGTCAGTTGCTCAATTCGGCGAGTTTTGGTCTGAGATATGGGATGAGTGTGCAATTGTGGGCACCAAGGGCGATCGCGCATTCATTCCAAATAGCGCAGGTACACCAATCTCGACTGCCAAGTTTTTCCCTAATGCGCAATTGAGCGTTGTCGAAAATTTATTGCGGAAAAGTGGCACTGAGCATGGTGGGAGCGATGCTCTAGTTGCAATAGACGAGAATGGGACTAGGAGAAGTCGCACCTGGGACGAGTTGGCGTTGCGCGTAGCTGCTATTGCTGGATCTCTTGAACAACTCGGTGTTGTTGCGGGCGACAGAGTGGTTGCATGGTTGCCAAACTCGATCGAGGCAGTCGAGGTGATGCTCGGCGCGGCGTCTCTTGGTGCTGTTTTTTCATCGGCATCTCCAGACTTTGGAACAAATGGTGTGACTGATCGTTTCGGCCAGATTGAGCCAAAAGTTCTTGTTGCAGTTGATGGCTATCGCTACAACGGCAAAGATTTTGACTGTCTTGAGCGCTTGACACAAATTCGCGCAGGCCTGCCAACACTTGTAGCCACAGTTCTCGTGAGCAACATGAATGTTGACAACCACAGTCGTGAGGGGTTACTTGACTACGAATCATTTGTGTCACGCGGAATGGCGTCACCGGTGGCTCCAAAGCGATTTGGGTTTGATCACCCGTGGTATGTGTTGTATTCGAGCGGCACAACTGGTGTTCCGAAATGCATTGTGCACCGCACGGGTGGTGTACTCATTCAGCACATGAAAGAACATCAGTTGCATTGCAATCTCGGTGATGACGATCGTGTCATGTATTTCACAACAACCGGTTGGATGATGTGGAATTGGTTGGTGTCGGTGCTCGCTAGCGGATCTA
>JBIHZV010000025.1:0-15489 GCA_044240275.1 Ilumatobacteraceae bacterium
AGAAAAGGTGTCATGGCCTCGATTGCCTCATGGCGCATGGGCGTTGAAGCCGCGTGGTCGAGGTACGTCACCATCATCCCAAGGCTACTACTAGCTGCTTAGTTCGCTGAGGGGACTTCGGCTGACGAATTTACGCCGCTTATTTTTCTAATTGTATTCGATTCATCGCCTGCGAAGAACTCACCATGCAATCTTCGCAAGACCGCTTCCGATTTGGCACCAATCAGAATGACATCAATGCAGGTGCCAAAAAAATCCATTTCAATTGCACTGAGTCGCTCAAATGCCTCGTCTCCGTCTTCAAACGTTTCAAGTTCTAGCAATCTCAACCTACTCCGATCAAAGTGAACAATGAAGTACATATTGTTCATGGTACTTGATCCTCTCGTTGGTTAATGAGGTGAGTTATTTCATCCACTAACTTCATTATGTTCAATCGATAGTTTGTTGTCGCAGCCAACGTGTCCGAAAATATGCTGTTTTCAAAATCCGTAATCAATGCAGACAATTCTGATAGTCCAGAACGAATATCACTGAACTCATCTGACTCTTCGTATTTGATTTGAGGTCCGAGAATGCCAACTGCCCGCTCGGAGAGCATCGCCCATTGGTGTTGCAATGAAGTACGGATCTGAATCTCAACAGGGCCACCTTGAAATTGGACTTCTAGGTGGATCGCGCGATAACCAAACATTGGCTTATGTAATCGATCAATTCGACGTGGCTTGTTTCCAGCAAGATGTGACTCCAACAAATTGACAATGAGTTCCTGGAAATTTAGGTCACCATCAATGATCACCCGAAAGCCAACAACATCGCGCATGTCATCAAGATGGATTGTCGTTCTGTCCAATTTTTGCAAAATCGTATTCATGTTCTTTGTTCGAAAACTGAACTCGTGTTCGATACCTGATAAATAAGATCTGATTGAGAGCTCAAGTTCAATTATTTGATATGTCCAGAATTTTCTTAGTTCCCGGAGTGCTTCCTGTTCTGAATTTACAAGTGGTCCAAGTTTCATAGCCCTGCCAAGGCGCCTAATTTCTCCATTGCTCAGAGGCTTTTCCATCGTGCTTCGATGTGTGCCAAGCACTCACAAATATGACGAAAAAATGTGGTTTTTTCTTGCAGCCGTCAATCGTGGGTCGGCAACCTATTAGTGGTGGAATAGAGGTGTGGAGTATTCGCACAACCAGTACGGCGACGTGTTTGCCGACATCTATGACGACTGGTATCACGACCTCGACAACATCACCGACGTCGTCGAGTTTGTATTACAACTTGCTGAAAGCAGTGCGGTGCTCGAACTTGGTGTTGGCACGGGCCGACTCGCGATTCCTATTGCACAAGCCGGCGCAGCACGCGGAGTGCAAGTTGTTGGCATCGATTCGTCACAAGCCATGCTCGATGAGTTGCGTGCAAAGCCCGACGGCGCGTTGGTCGAAACATACCTCGGGCACATGGTGCGCGACATGCCACTTGGGCCATTTGGTGTCGTGCTCATTGCCTACAACACACTCTTCAATTTGCTCACCGAACACGAACAACGCGAGTGCTTGCAACGATCCGCACAATGTCTGACACCAGGAGGGCACATCATCGTCGATTGTTTCGTGCCCGATGAAACACTTCCCGATCAGTTGGATGACGTGACACATCGAAGCACCTCAACTGGCGAGATTTTGAGCAGGTGGCAAGTCGACCGCGATGCACAAGTCATCAGCGGCGTATTCACTCAAGTTTCTGGCGATGCACCCAACATCTCTCGCCCATACTCTGTGCGTTACGCAACGGTTGCCCAAGTTGACTTTATGGCACATGAGGCTGGCTTAGTGGTCGAACAACGCTGGTCGTCATATACACATGATGTTTTCGACGACAGCAGTGTGCGACAAATCACCGTCTACGGCATCGCGCCATCGACAAGTTCCTAGTACCGTTTTCGGCATGGGAAAAATTCGCGTCAGTATTGATCTACAAGCCACACCTAAGCGAGTGTGGGAAGTTGTCGAGCCGGTCGAGCGTCATATTGACTGGATGGCCGATGCCGTCGCCATTCGCTTTATCGGTGAGCAAACCCGCGACGTTGGCACTTCATTTTTTTGCGATACCAAAGTTGGTCCAATCAAACTTGTTGATCGCATGGAAATCACCGAATGGATTCCTGAGCGAGTCATGGGTGTTCGCCACGTAGGCATTGTGACCGGCACTGGCAAGTTCACACTTGACCCAATCGACAACGGCACTCGCACAAAATTCACGTGGGCCGAAGAACTCATCTTCCCGTGGTGGCTCGGTGGAGCGATTGGTTCTTTCGTTGGCGGCAAGCTCGTGATGCGTGGCATCTGGAAACGCAACCTGAAGAAGCTGAAGCAACTCGTCGAATCTCCGCTTTAACTCACCACTTTTTCTTAACTATTCATTCCAGCAACAAACCTTGGTTTGTCGTTTGCTAGAGCCAGCTCTCCTCATATGGTGTGAGTCCCAGGAATTCAACACCGGTCTCCGTAATCAAAACCATCTCTTCCAACTTGACGCCGTCTGGTCCACCAACTTCACCCGCGTAACTTTCGACGCACAGCGTCATTCCTACCTCAATCACGCCGTCATAGCCACCACCATAAGCACCAGCAAGATCCAACTTGTCGGAAGACTTAATGATTGGCCACTCATTTTCGAGACCGAGGCCGTGGTATACCGTGCTGAAATTTTGCTGAGCTAACTCCGCCGGATAATTGAAACTCTTTTCAGTGAGTTCCAAGAAACTTACACCTGGCTTCAGTAACTCAATATTGCGATTTATGTGTTCATAGCAAGCAGCATAAAGTCGACGCTGCCGATCATTTGGCCGACCATTTGCTATCCACGTTCGCGAAATATCGTGGGCATAACCATAAGGGCCCACCAAGTCGGAGTCACAACCGATTATGTCGCCAGGTTCGATGACCCGCAATCCAGTCTCTTGCGACCATGGGTTCGTCTTTGGACCAGAGAGTAAAAAGCGAGCGTTTATCCATTCGCCTTCCCACTCAATATTCGCTGCATGCAGATGAGCCCAGATGTCGGATTCCGTCACGCCGGGTCGGGTGGCTGCAAACATTCTCTCAAAACCATCGTGACAAGCCTTCGCCGACAAACGCTGTGCTTGAACTTCCTCAGGGCCTTTCACCGCACGAGCTCGATAGATCACGGCTTGACCGTCGATTACACGAATGCCGCGAGCCTCAAGCGCAATAGCTTGAAACGGCGACATCCGATCAATACCGATACGAAGATCATCTGGCGACGTACGTCGAACGAGTGCCTCAATCTGATTGGCCCACAAAGCAAGACTTGAGTCGTAGTTTTCGACTCCATCACTCATGAACCCGACAGGATGAGCGACGTGCACTGCATCAATTGTGTTCAGGTGGCCGTGATAGGCATCGTGACCGGCAACCCAATCAAACAACTCTGTCGTGCCATCTGCAGCAATGAATAAGTAGCGACAGTCGTGATTAAGCGCATAGACCTGAACGTTGCGACTATCAGTGACATAACGAATACTCACTGGATCGTAAATAAGCATCGTTGGCACATCTAGTTGCTGCATCATCTTAAGAAAACGGTTCTTCCGATAATTACGCATCAGATCTACTGTGGCGTTATCTAATATCTCGACCATGGCATCCTTTGAGAAAGCTTGACTAACTTGATGCTACGTTAGCTCAACTATTGAGTCAAGACGAACTGAGTGTTAACGACATTCAAGGTACTACTTAACTAAATCGCGTTAGCATTAAGTTGCAAGCCACGTCACAACGAGTGTGGGAAGCTGTCGAAGCCGCCGCCTAAGCAACTGCCCTGCCGACTAGAGGGCGCGAAGAAATGCCGTTGTAGCGGCGCCAAGAATTACAACAACAATGAGTGGCAGTTTGCGCCACGCAGCGATAATCGCAACTCCCAAACCAATAGCTCGTTCATCAATCGCATAGGACTGACCACTAGTAAAAGATGAGTTAAACACAAGCGCAGCTAGCAGCGCGGCTGGAATCAACATGAGACAGCGCGACAACACATCGGGCAGTTTGCGCGAACCCACAACGACAAAACCAAGCATCTTGAATGCGTATGCCCCAACCGAAAGCCAGATCACGAGTGCCCACGACATGCTTATTGAGCCGCCTTGTCAGTGGCAGGTAAAGCCGTGGGTCGCAGGCCAACAAAGATCGCAAGTCCAGCAGCCAAAATCGGCAGACCAATTGGCACAAATGGCGCAAGCACCACGCTGATCAGCGCGCCACCAGCAGCAGCGAAACGACCGTTGACTGTTTTGAGGTGTGGAAACAACATCGCTACGTATGCAGCAGTGAAACCAACATCGAGTCCAAACGTATGAGGGTCAATCGCGCTCCCCAACACTGCGCCAATCAGCGTGCCCAAGTTCCACAATGAAAAAAGCGCTATCGCTGTTGTCCAAAATGCAATTTTTTGTAAACGAGGATTCGTTTGTGCTGTCATCATCGCAGTTGTCTCATCGATGACGAAGTGAGCGGCAAGTAAACGCTTGCCAAGTGACTCGTTGAAATATGGCGAGAGTGCAAGGCCATACACACCGTTGCGTCCAGCTAGCAACAACGCGCCACCGAGCGCGCCACCCACCGAACCACCCGTGCCGATCACGGTCATGGCCGACATTTGCGATGCGCCAGTAAAAGTGAAGAAACTCAATGCGCATGCTTGCCACACATTTGCTCCTGCTCCAACAGCAAGCACTCCAAATGCCAGAGCAAAAACGCCTACTGCCCCACTTAACGCCAATGCCGATGTAACGACAGGACGAACTTCCGGCTCAAGACGAAACTTCATTGACTGTTAGGCCTTAATGCCTTTCAGCATGTCGTCGGCTGCCGTCCATGGATCGAGTTGGTTTTCAAGCACTTTGGTTTGCAGTGCATCCCATTCGTTACCCGAGCAGATCTCGCGTGCTCGGTGCTCGAGCCGGCGCTCCACAATCTCGCGTAATTCTTCGCGCAATCGAAATGATCGGCGGCGCTGAAGCAAACCAGTGGTGGTGCTGTGCTCGCGATGTTGAGCAACCGTATTCCACAACTCTTCTACGCCTTCGCCCGAAGTTGCTGTGGTCTGCAAAATAGGTGGTCGCCATGCATCATGTGCGAGGTCTGAAAGATCGAGCATCTGCTCGAGATCGCGTCGCGTTTCGTCAGCACCTTTGCGATCGGCTTTGTTGATCACAAAAATGTCGGCGATTTCCATGAGGCCCGCCTTGTTGGCTTGCACCGCGTCTCCCCAACCTGGGTTGACAACAACAATCGTGGTGTCGGCTTTGCCTGCAATCTCTACTTCTACTTGGCCTACGCCAACTGTCTCAACCAAAATCCACGGGCATCCGACTGCATCCAACAAACGAATTGCTTCGGTTGTTGCAAGCGACAATCCACCAAGATGTCCGCGTGTAGCCATGCTGCGAATAAACACACCGGTGTCGATTGCATGATCTTGCATGCGCACTCTGTCGCCAAGAATTGCGCCGCCGGTAAATGGTGAAGATGGATCGATTGCAAGCACTGCAACATTGAGATCTTGCGCGCGCAAGTGTCCGATCACTGCGCTCGTAAGTGTGCTCTTGCCAGCACCCGGCGCGCCAGTTATTCCTACGGTGTATGCGTTGCCACTTTTTGGATACGTGAGTCGACCAATTGTGCGTGCGTCATCTCCGCCACGCTCGATGAGTGACAGCAAACGTGCAAGCGCACCACGATCACCAGTGACCGCATTCGCAAACAGTTCAGTTGGGTCAGTAACGCGGGATGCCATGAGCTATACCGCCACAACCTCGGTGACGCCGTCAACGCGGTCACGCATAATTCGCTCGATACCTGCCTTGAGAGTTTGGTCCGATGCCGGGCATGTACCGCAGGCTCCGACCAGAGTTACTTTCACAATTCCCGTTACTTCGTCAACTTCTTGCAGCACGATGTCGCCGCCGTCGGCCTGGAGAGCAGGCCGGATCACTTCGATTGTTTCCTCTACCTGCGTTCGCATTGTCACTGAAGTTCTCCGATTCGTTTTCTCGCCTCTACGATACGGGGGTGCTTGCTCATCAGGGTGGTTGGGACGAAATCTTGCTAGTTGCAGGGCCGATTGCGGTCATTGTGTTGGTGCTGTGGCAAGCAACACGCCGAGCCGATCGCCAAGTAGCCGAGCGCAAAAGCCTTGTGGATTCAGCGCCTACGAACGGCGAGTAACGAGGGCTCCAAGAGCAGCTAGTTTGCCAACTAGGTCGTCATAGCCACGATCAATGTGATGGATGTCGTTGATAACAGTCTCGCCACTAGCCACCAGTCCTGCAACCACCAGTGCCGCTCCTGCGCGAATGTCTGGCGCATTCACCGATGCTCCAACGAGTTGTTCAACACCGCGAATTACTGCGTGATGCCCGTCAATGCGGATGTCGGCACCTAATTTTTGTAGCTCATCGACATAGCGAAACCGACCTGGATACAAATTTTCGGTTGCAATCCCCGTGCCGCTCGCAATGCTGAGCATGCCAACAAGCAGCGGCTTGTAATCGGTAGCAATTCCTGGGTATGGCAGCGTTGCAAAATCAATTGATCGCAGTCGATCGGTCGCGACAACACGTAATCCGTCTGCTTGAGGTGTGATGCTGACGCCCATCTCTGCATATCTATTGAGCAACATCTCCATGTGTTCGGCACGCGCTCCGCGCACAAATACATCGCCGCCAGTAACGGCAACTGCAGCAATATATGTGGCAGCTTGCACTCGGTCGTTAATCACTTCATGATCAACTGAGCGCAATTCAATTGGCATCACACCAGTGATGGTCATTTTGTCTGTACCGACTCCTGCAATTTTTGCGCCCATCTTGTTGAGCATCGCACATAAGTCACCAATTTCGGGCTCGCGCGCGGCATTGTCAATCACTGTCACACCATCGGCAAGCACAGCCGCCATCAAAATATTTTCTGTTGCGCCAACACTCGGAAACTTCAAAGTGATTTGCGCGCCGTGAAGATGTGTTGCTGTGGCTTTCACACCATCGCGCGTTAAATCAAAAATCGCGCCCATCGCCTCTAGTCCAGCAACATGCAAATCGATCGGCCGTGAGCCAAAATCGTCACCGCCCGGCATAGCAATGTCAACGTGGCCGTATTTGCCGAGCAAAGGACCAAGCAGGTTGATCGAAGCACGAATTCGGTCGACTAATTCAAATGGTGCAACCGGCGTGATATTGCCGGTATTGATGAGTAACAATTCGTGTGCATCAAGTCGTTGCGTCGACATGCCAAGTGCTTCGAGCAACTCACACATTGTCCTGACATCAGCGATGTCGGGCACGTTGGTGAGCCGAAACTCGCCCTCTGCAAGGAGCGTTGCGGCCATTAACTTGAGTACCGAGTTTTTTGCTCCTGGCACCTGCACCTCGCCATGAAGCATGGATGAGCGCTGGACAACGATTTGCATAACGCATTCAGTATGCTCGCGCGGTGGCCTCTAGCGACTCAATAACTCGCAAAATTCCCCTATTGCGCGGTTTCATGGCATCTGAGCCACTCACTGTGCGTCAACGAAATGTGCTGTGGTTGCTCTGGCTCGCATGCTTGCCAGCCTCGTTTGTCAACACTGTTTTTACTCAGACCGCCACTTACGCTGCAGCCGAGTTTGACGTGAGCGAGCGTGGTCAGGGTTTCGCTGCGGCCATCGTGCGCTGGGGTGTGGTGATCGCACTGCCATTTGCATTATCTGCCGACCGTTTTGGTCGACGCAAGATGATTGTTGCAATGAGTTGGCTTGCGCCGATAGTTGCTTCACTTGGCGCGCTCTCTCCGTCGTTCGGATTTCTTGTCGCAACGCAAACAATCGGTCGGCCGCTGGGTATCGCGCTCAGCATTTTTATTGTTGTGTTCGCTACCGAAGAAATGGGAACCAATACACGGGCTTGGGCACTTAGTGTGCTCGCCCTTGGCAGTGGCATTGGCGCAGGTTCCGCTGTTGGTGCTCTACCTCTTGCTGGCATCTCCGACATTTCGTGGAGGTATGTATATGTAGTCGGTTTGGTGTGGCTTGTCGTAGCGGTCGTGCTCACGCGTTCACTCCCCGAGACCGAGCGCTTTCTCGCACTACAACATCAACAAGTTGAAGAAAGCCCCACACATCATTCGGCTGCTGTATCGGCGCATATCCATCGCGATCGTTTGTGGCTACAGATTGCCGTTGCAGTGTTGACCAGCATATTTATTGCCACAGCATCGGTGTTTCAGATTCGTTATCTCAAAGATGTGCGTGACTACTCGGCAACACTTGTTGCAGTTTTCACGACCGTCACTGCGATTCCCGCGTCAATTGGCTTAATGGTCGGTGGTCGAATTGCCGATCTGCGAGGCCGAAAAAATCTAGCGATTGTGACTATTCCGCTCGGTGCAATATTGATTGCTTTGTCATACAGCCGCGGCAGTTACATGATGTGGCTCACAGCGATTTTGGGTGGCATCTGTTTGGGTCTTGCATACCCCGCCATGGCCGTGTTTCGTAGCGAATTATTTCCTACGGCAAAACGAAATCTTGCATCTGCAATCATCACCACTGCATCGCTGATTGGCGGCAGTATCGGATTAATCGGTGCAGGACTCTTGCTCGACAACGACATCAGTTATGGCGCCGTGATGATGGGGCTCGCAATGGGTCCGGTGCTCGTTGCCGTACTGGTATTTTTGAAATATCCCGAAACCGCACACCGCAAACTCGAAGAACTCAACCCCGAAGACTCTCTGTTACAGATTTTGTAGCCACTGCGCGACAAGCGCTGCAACTTGTGCATCGGCACCACGCAACTCGTGTCGACCTTTTTCAATCATCTGCACGGTTGGCTGTTTCGGTAACAACTTCCATGCCAATTCCAATTCTTCTGGTGTTCCAAACTCGTCCCGCGTGCCACTGATAAACAGCAGCGGGCTATGCAGATTGTCAAAATGTTCGGTACGCAGCTTGTCGGGTTTCTTTGGTGGATGCAATGGATACCCGATGCATGCCACGCCCAATACATTGAGCGGATTGATCTCGTCGCTTGCTGCCATCGTGCACATACGTCCACCCATCGACCGACCACCGATCACAAGTTGATTGGTGCTGCACTGCAGCTGTTTGGCAAATTCGTGCACAGCCGATTTCACCCATTCGATCAATACCGGAGCTTTGTCTGGAAACTTTTTACCAGCCAGTCGGTAAGGAAAATCGACTCGCAAAGTTGGTAGCGGTACAACTGCTTGCTCAATGGCGATCAACGCAGAGTGTTGTGAGTCGCTTCCAGCGCCAGGAAAAAGTACGAGTCCGCGCGCATTCATTGAGTAAGCAAAACTCTGCGTGCTTCTCCCAAGTCGATGATCGACCTACCAGCAGACCCTTGGTCGCCGCCATGATCTGGGTGCACGTCGCGCAAACTGTCACGAAAGCGAGCTTGCACTTCTTTCTTTGAAGGCTTGATCGTGCCCGCAGGAAACCCCAAGATTTCGAGAGCCCATGCTCGAGGATCAGTAAGTGCAGAAATTGTTGAAGATTCGTTTCCTGTTAAATACGTAATGAACAACTGGCCGATTGGTCCACGCCAAGTCATGGCCCTGAGCAATAAAGGGGCGATCTTTTTGCGCACTGGCTCGTCGAGTCGTTCGAGCACATATATGGCACCAAGCACATGCTGCAATGGCGCACCAGTTTCAGAAAACTCAAACCGAACTTCACCATCGTCGCTGACCATGCGGTGCACACTGCGCCCAAGTCCGTGACGATCGGCCTGATAACGATGACGCAGTCGCGGTTGCACGATGCGCTCGCCTCGCTCTACTTGTTGGATCAATCGATGAACGTCGGGAATCATGTCCTCGTGAACATCTCCGACATATTGCGCAACAATTGCACCGAGCAACACGCCACCAAGACCAGGCGCTGGGTCGACAGGCAACATGATGTGCCCCAATGAAAGACGGCGGGTTGGTGTGATCGGCCGTGAATGCCAAAACTCAACTTCGGCGAGTACTTCGGCTTGTACTTTGCTCAACTACTTACCTTCGGTGAACTCAACACCCCTGCTATCAATCGAATCCAGACATGAATCAACAACAGCTTCGACACCAACCGGAACCAACAACACTGCGCCGTCCCAGCGATATCCGATGTCTAAATTGTCGAGCATGTCGCAGAGTTGCTTGCGCTCGCCCTCGGTCCATTCTTCAAGTTCGTATTCTGTGATGTTGTCATCTGCGGTTTCTTCGTCATCATTCGCATCCATCTGCTCTTCAAGTTCATCCAAAATGTCTTCAACAATTTCTTCTTGATCTTGTGGCACTACTAATTCGTCGCCATCCCACACGTGTGGAACCTCGGCTTGGGCAAGTGCAACAACCACATCGGCTCGCTCGTCCACCGACCAATCGGCCAAGTCGTAGCGAGTACTGAGGGCTTGTGCGTCCTTTGGGTTCCATTCACTCACAGCACAAACGCTACTTGTTTTGAGCCCAGATACGACTTGCGACTATATTTGAGGTTCATGCCAGCCAAGGAACGTCCAGACCGCAACCTTGCGATGGAGTTGGTGCGAGTCACCGAGTCGGCAGCACTCGCCGCTTCGAGCTGGGTTGGTCGTGGCGATAAGAAAGGTGCCGATGGCGCAGCAGTAGATGCGATGCGCAATGTGCTCGACACCGTCAGCATGGACGGCATTGTCGTTATTGGTGAAGGCGAAAAAGACGAAGCCCCAATGCTCTACAACGGTGAGCGTGTTGGCAATGGTTCCAATCCACTCGCCGACGTTGCAGTTGATCCGATCGATGGCACAACGCTCACCGCAATGGGTCGTGGCAATGCACTTTCAGTAATTGCTGTTGCCGAACGCGGCGCCATGTTTAATCCCGGCCCATGTGTGTACATGGAAAAGATTGCTGTTGGCCCTGAAGCCGCAAATGCAATCGACCTCAATGTCTCGCCCACAAAGAACCTCAAGGAAGTTGCCAAAGCGATGAAAAAATCGCTGAGCGAACTCACGGTGATGATTTTGGAGCGTGATCGCCACAACGATTTGATTGCCGAAGTTCGCTCGACAGGTGCGCGCATTCGTCTCATCACCGACGGCGATATTTTTGCCGCGATTGCAGCAGCTTCAAGCGAAGTTGGTGTAGACGTCCTGATGGGCATTGGCGGCACTCCAGAAGGTGTTGTTGCGGCCGCAGCGCTCAAAGCAATGGGCGGTCAAATACTTGGTCGTTTGCATCCGCGAAATGACGAAGAAAGAAAAGCCGCAATCGCGCTTGGCTACGACCTCGACAAAGTTCTCACCATCAACGACTTGGTAAGTGGCGATGATGCATTTTTTGCAGCAACCGGCCTGACCGACGGCGAGTTGCTTCGCGGCGTTCGATACGACGCTTATGGCGCACGCAGCCACAGCCTCGTGATGCGAAGCCGTTCAGGCACAATTCGTTATATCGAGACGCACCACAGGCACGACCGCCTGAGCGCGTACTCATCTGATACGACCAAATAACTCTTTTCGGTACTTGACAGCCAGAGCATGGCCTGTGTGACACTTTGGCCAACCTCCCGCACACATGGGTGGCATGACCCAAACACTTGCAGGAGCAGCCATGGCAGATACCGAAGTGGAACGCAAGTGGGACGAACTGGCCGATCGCGGCGATTTGCGCACTGTCATGCAGCGCATCGACAAGAGGTTTGATCGCATCGAGCGACTGCGCTGGATTGAGATCATCACAATCGTGTGCGGGCTGGTCGCTATTTCACTGAAGTAATCGGCCGATACATACAAAAAGGGCGGGCCGCTAATGCGACCCGCCCTTTTTTACTACTGAACTAGTGAACTAGTGAACTCAGTTGCCACCTTCGGTGAGGGTGACAGTGATTGGTGCAAATGCTGCACCATTGATGTCAATTCCCTTTTCGGTGAGCAATGCAAGTGCTGCAGTCACTACGTCATTCGTGTATGACTCTGCATCTGGAGCCTTGGTCAACACGGTGCCGCCTTCGAGGTTCTTCGCTGTCTGCGAAAGATCAACTGTGCGTGTCCATGCTGCCTCGTCGATCATGCCTACACCAGCTGCTGCTGGCCAGATCAACTTGTTGACTTCATTCATCTGCCACAGCTGGTGAGTTGCACCGAGCTTGGAACCCTTGCCTACAACGATGTCTGTGCAAGCCTGTGCGTTATCGCGGCAGAATGCCCAGCCCATCAATGAAGCAGCAACAAACTTGACTGCTGTTGCGTTGTATTCGGCATCAGCCAAACGGTTACCGTCAGCCCAAATTGCGTCCTGCAACATGCCAACACCTTCGTCTTCGTACGAAACGACGTTCAAGTCATCTGCTGTGTACAAAGCGCCTGTTGCTGGGTTGATGGTTTCCAAAACTTGTGCGTACTCGTTGTAGGTCATTGCTTCTGCAGCGTCGATGTCGCCTGCAAGCAAGCCCGACATGTCGAACTGCTGCTGAACGAGTGTGACGTCCTTGGCTGGATCAAGACCGGCCTTGGTCAGTGCTGCGAAGATTTCGAACTCGTTGCCGTAGCCCCAGTTACCAATCTTCTTGCCCTTGAAGTCTGCCGAGGTTGCAATTCCTGCATCCTTGAACGAAACCTGCAATGTGCCTGAGCGTTGGAACACCTGAGCGATGTCCACGATGTTTGCTCCACCTTCGCGTGATGCAAGAGCCTTCGAGACCCATGAAATTGCGAAGTCTGCTTCGCCGTTGGCGAGAACAGTCTGTGGTGTGATGTCTACTGCACCTTCGAGGATGGTTACATCGAGACACATGTCTGTGTAATAGCCATTCTCAAGTGCTGCGTAATAGCCAGCGAACTGAGCCTGTGTGAACCACTGCAACTGCAACTTGACAGGTGTTGGTGTGACGCACTCTTCTGTAGTTTCTGCTGCTGCTGTGGTGTCTGTTGCTGCTTCGTCCGAGCTGCCGCATGCAGCGACAACCAAAGACAGAGCAGCGAGACCCGCAACTGCGAGTTTGATGCTTGACTTCTTCATTTTGGTACTCCCCCGAGAGCCGAAGCTCTCTACTTGTTGTTGTTGGTCTTATTAGCAACGCCACCCCGAGAAGCAGCGTTTTCTAGCACTATGGATACAGCGTAGAAGGTTAATCCAAGCAAGCATGCGCCGAGTACGTAAGCCCAGGCTGCAGCGTTCTTGGAATTGGCGATATTGCTTGTAATTCGGCTTCCGAGACCGTTTTGGGAGCCCCCAAAATACTCAGAAACGAAGGACGTAATTACCGAAACTGGGGCCGCAATTTTGAGTGCCGTAAAGAGGTAAGGAACCGCATTTGGTACCCGTACTTTTCGCAAGATTGCAAAGTCGCTAGCTGCATATGACTTCATCAATTCCACATGGGTCGACTGCACTTGCGTGAGCCCTTTGGCCACATTGACAAGCACGATGAAATACACAACGAGCGAAACCATGATGCGGCGTGGAATTTCGCTCGTGATCGAATACATGTTGTTGAGCACTGCCACCAAGACGAAAATTGGAATTGCGTTGAGAGCGATAGCGAGTGGTGTAACCAACTCACCGAGAAAGCGATACCTGCTGAGTGCAAAACTCATCACAACCCCAAACACCGTTCCGGCAATGAGACCAACCAACGCATTGGTTCCAGACACCGAAGTTGCTTCCCAGATGCGCACAAAGTTTTTAAAGAACTGCTCAAAAATCTTTGAAGGTGCTGCGAGGAAATATGGCTTCAGATCAAATCCACGTACGACACCTTCCCACAACAACAAAAAAGCCACGCCAAAAACAAGTGGAGGCAAAATTCGTCGGGTGCGAGATGTGGCCGACATGATCAGCGATCTTCCAACCCGCGAACAGCGCCAGCGTTTGCGTGATCGGCGTGCGTGCCACGAAGTGCTTCACGAACTGCGGTGATTCCAGTAAAGAAATCTGCGGCGCCTCGTGTGTCTTCGGTGCGCTTTACGCCAAGGTTGACACTGATCAAGTCGGTGATACGTCCTGGTCGCGGCGACATCACAACAACTCGGTTAGACAAATACACCGCTTCAGGAATCGAGTGCGTTACGAACACAACCGTTGTAGATGTTTCGGCACAGATGCGCAGTAATTCACCTTGCATGTATTCGCGTGTCATTTCGTCAAGCGCACCAAACGGTTCGTCCATTAACAACAACGGCGGGTGTGCTGCAAGTGCACGAGCAATTGCAATGCGCTGCTGCATGCCGCCCGACAACTGCCACGGATACAACTCGGCAAACTCTGGCAGCTTCACGAGCTCCAACATTTCTTGTGCACGTGCCGCGCGCTTGGCCTTGTCCCAACCCTTGAGTTCGAGTGGCAACTCAATGTTTTTCGCAACGGTACGCCAGTCAAACAATCCTGCTTGCTGAAAAGCCATGCCATAGTCCTGATCGAGACGCGACTGAGTAGCCGACTTGCCATTCACTGTGACCGAACCAGATGTTGGTTCGAGCAGGTTTGCAATCAATCGCAACAGCGTGCTCTTGCCACAACCAGATGGACCAATGAGTGACACAAATTCACCTGGCTCGACAGTCAAATTGACGTCAATCAATGCGTCCACCTGCTTCGGCGAGCCTTGATTAAAGATCTTGCTTGCCCCTGTTACTTGAACCGCACTCATGAGCTGGTCTCCTTCGGTCGATTACGCATCAAATACACATCTGAAATTGCAATTACTCCTGCCATCGTGAGCCCAAGTGCTGCAGCACCAAACACTGCAGTAAACACCTTGGCTGGATCGGCTGTTGCTTCGCGCGCGTACTCAATAATGAGTCGCCCGATACCACCTTTGAGACCGGTCGAAATCTCGGCGACCACTACGCCGACAACCGAGCCGGATGCGCCGAGTTTGAACGCTGGAATCATGTACGGAATTGCTGATGGGAAACGAAGTTTGAGCAATATCTGCTTCCACGACGCCGCATAGCTCTCCATAAGTTCGACAGCTGCTGCAGGTGCACTTGCAAGACCACGAAGTGTGCCAACCGCAATTGGAAAGAACGATAAAAATGCGCCAAGCACTGCTGCCGAAAACCAGCGTGGCCATTCAATACCAAAAATGCTGAGCTTGCCGCCCCACAGTGCAACGAGTGGAGCAAGTGCAATTAATGGAACTGTTTGCGACACAACGAGATATGGCAATAGTCCGCGTTCGACGATTCGAAAACGCGACATCAGTATTGAAAGACCAACACCAATCGAAGAGCCGAGCAAAAAACCAGCGACTGATAAGCGAAACGAAAACCAAGCACCCTCGAGCACTACTAACCACACACGCTTGTCAGAGCCGCGCACTTCTGGTCGGCCATAACGACTGAGCATTGTCCAGACATGTGGCATCGCTGTGTCATTCGAACGAGGCAACACGCCTGCGCCAAACAACTTTCCCCCGTCTTGAGGGCCCACAACTTTGTAC
>JBIHZV010000079.1:0-4693 GCA_044240275.1 Ilumatobacteraceae bacterium
ATTGAGGATTGATTGGCTGATACCGAGACCGCAATATCATCAACGAATTTATATGCCACACCGATAATCGATGATCCAACCAACAGCACCGTAGCGAGCAGTGTTGCTACAACTCGAGGTGAACCGAGACGGACCTTATTGTTGGCACGTTTCATCGAGTGCGAAATATCGCCACTACTTCCCTGGTTCATTGAGCGACTCCAATAAAGTTTGCATACTTGTACATGTGGCCAAGTGCTGTGGCGGCGCGAGTGCCGCTTGCATAACACAGTCGCCCTGTTTCTCGAACCGTGGCTGGGCCAGGATTGAGCGGGTCTGCAACTGCAAGTTCTGTTGCGACAAATACCGGCTTGTTGTACTTCACTGAACATTCAGCCGCCGCTTGTGCAAAACGCTCATCTTGTTTTCGGTGATACGCCACGATTCTTTCCAACCCATGATCTGGGTAGAAGTGACCTTCACTCATCATTCGAGCTTGATTGCTTTGAATTCCTAAACCAAGAAAAATCACGGAGTCGACTCCTTCGTGAGCGCAGATCAGATCGAGGATCGCTGGAATAGTGTCTCGTGTTTCGCCGCCTGCACAATCGATCGGATTATTTCGGCTCCAACGTGGTGGCAACAGCTCGTCCAGAGACTTAACCAACGCTGCAGGAAGCGTGATGAGATCGAGCAGACCATCTTGAGCAATTGCATCTGAAGTAACAACTCCCCAACCCCCAACAGTCGTGAGCACAACAACCCGGTTGCCTCGCGGCAGTGGTTGTGTTGCAAAACTTGCCGCGATATCGAAACCTTCTTCAACTGTCTTGGCACGTGAAACTCCAGTGCTCCGACATAGGCCATCAAAAATCTTGTCGTTACTTGCCAATGCCCCAGTGTGGCTTTGGGCAGCTCGCGACCCAGCGTCGGTCGCACCACCCTTCACAACCACGAGGGGTTTGCTCTTGAGCGCAAACTTAAACGAAGACTCGAGCGCTTTACCGTCGTTGACACTCTCGATGTAAGCCAAACTGACGCGTGTCTCATCATCTTGTGAGAACCATTCCAAGTATTCACCGACCGAGATTTGTGCTGCATTACCAGCAGAAATTGCACGAGCAATTCCGACTCCCGTTTGTCGAGCATAGTTGAGAAAACTCGAAACAAAATTGCCGCTTTGGCTTGCGACCGATATTCCACCTTGTGGAGGGTACGGTCCGACGATCTGGGCACACATTGAAACCGGCGTGCTGACAACGCCCTGGCCGTTTGGTCCTGCGATCAGCATGTCAAGTTCTGCTGCAAGTTCAACGAGGTCATGCTCTGCTTGTTCGCCATCAGTTCCAGCCTCTCGATACCCGGCCGAAGCTATAAAGGCTGCACGTATTCCGCGGGCAGCGCACTGACGAAGTAAGCCCAAGTTGGCGCTTGCAGGAGTACAGAAGAAGGCAAGATCAATTTCGTTCATCGGAAGATCGTCAATTGATGAGACTGTTTGAACGCCAAGAATAACCTCTGCCGACAGATTGGTGGCATAGACCTTGCCTGCAAATTTGTTCGACAAAATATTGTGCAACGAAACAAAACCAAATTTTCCGGGATGTGATGAGGCTCCAACAACGACAACTGCTCGTGGCAGAAACATCGCTCGATAATGTTCGGATTGTGGAACAAATTTGTTCGGTGCCTGTTCTACAACTTCATCCGTGGAGCAGATCTCTACGAGCGCATCAACCGCAACTATCGTTCCATCTCTTTGCACAATGAGTGGATTGATATCGATCGACACGATTTCGGGATGGGCGTCACATGCTGCGGAGAGGGCAACGAGCGCATGAGACAAAACATCTGTATCAACGGACCCCTCACCACGAAATTCTTTCAAAAATGCCTGATATTTCAGCGCTTCGATCATTCCCTTTGCAGCAACTACATCAATCGGCATTGGGGCAAATACAACGTCCTGGATGACCTCAGCAAATATGCCGCCCACCCCAAGCATGGCTGTTTTTCCAAAAGCTGGATCATGAACCATGCCAACAATGAGTTCTCGGCTTCCATCAATCATCTTCGCTATGAGCAACTGCACTGCTCCGTCCTCCGGAGTGGCCATAGCCAACAATTCATCGGCAGCTTGCTCGACTGCTGCACGATTTGCAAGCTTTAGCCGTACGAGCCCTCGCTCTGTTTTATGGGCAATCGAATCACCATTGAGCTTCGCAACAACTGGGTAGCCCATCGCATCTGCGGCATCTGCCGCCTCGGTAGCTGTTGTTACTACCACTTCAGCAGCGAACGGAAATCCAAATGGTGCAAGAAGTTGCTTAGACAACGCTTCAGACATCGTTCGTTGAACAGACACAACTGAACACATTACTCAAGCAAGCTCTATTTTGGACTTATGGTTTGAATAACGCCAGTCACGGTTAAAGTCAATACGTGCACATTGTCTCCGCTTTGTTTATCGATACGTTTGAAATGAAGCAAGCACCTGGGCCGGCTACACGTATCGATATCACTGGAGTCTTCTTCTCACTTGCCGCTCCGAACCCTGTTCCCTTGACCATAGAGCCACATCTCATGGCATTGATCTATTGCCAAGCGAGTGAACCCGGTTCCGGCGTATTCGAAGTCATTTTTCGAGACGGCTTTGAAGAAGATTCAGAACAACTGGCCCGTAATGTCAGCCCATTTACGGTTGAACCTGGAAAATTCACCTATCGCCTTGTGCGGGGAGCTTTGGAACTACAGAAATATGGCCTCATTTTCGCTCATTGCCGCATTGATCAGCAGGCTTGGCACAAAGTTCCGCTGACTTTGCTCCCACCAGTCGCCTAGAAGCAACTACAGTCGCCGCCGTGAATACTTTGTCTCGTCTCTCCCCCGAATTAGACCGCGAAATTGTTGCGATCGCGCGTGGCTTGGCCATGGATGCCCCACTGAAAGCAAAAAGTGGACATCAGGGCACTGCAATGGCTCTTGCTCCCCTTGCACACGTGTTGTATTCCCGAGTCATGCAACATGCACCACAGGATCCTTCCTGGCGTAACCGCGATCGTTTTATTCTGTCCGCAGGTCATGCATCGATTCTGCAATATGCAATGTTGTTTCTCAACGGTTATGGACTCGAATTATCTGACTTGCAATCGTTTCGTCAATTTGATTCATTGACGCCGGGACATCCCGAGGCTGGTCACACTGCGGGCGTAGAAGTAACTACAGGACCGCTCGGTCAGGGCTTCGCAAACGCGGTGGGCATAGCAATTGCCGAAAGCAATCTACGAGCACGCTTTGGTTCTGAGTTGATGGACCATCACACATTCGTGATCGCTGGTGATGGCTGTTTGATGGAGGGCATTAGCCATGAGGCGGCATCCCTTGCTGGGCATCTCGGTCTCGATCGGCTTATCTGCGTCTACGACGACAATAAAATCACAATTGATGGAAGCACATCTCTGACTTGCTCCGATGACGTTGTTGCACGCTTCACTTCATACGGTTGGAATGTTGTCCATCTCGGAGAAATTGGCGAAGATATGGACGCGCTCGAGATTGCGCTTAACAATGCCAAACAGCACCGCGGTTCGCCTACGTTATGCATCCTGCAAACCCATATCGGTTTTCCATCTCCGGATTTCACCGATAGTCACGAGGCACACGGCAATCCCTTTCTCGCCGAGCACGTTGAGCGAACTAAAGCTGTTCTCAATATTCCGAACGAACCTTTCTGGGCACCTGAAAAGACTGTTGCAGCGTCCCGCGAGTTTGCAGCACAGAGATCAGCCCAGGTCGTGTCTGCATATAAGTCTTTGAAATCAAATTCTGACTTTGAAGCGTGTTGGAACCCTCAGAAGAGCGAAAAATGGAAATCGACTATCCCAACTTTCGCACCAGATACGACTCTTGCAACACGCCAAGCTATGCCATTGGCAATTAGCGCAAGCCTGGCCGATCTACCCGGACTAATGCTTGGGTCTGCCGACTTAACAGGAAATACGGGTGTCAAAATTGGAGCACTCAACGCACACTCTGCTGCTCAGCCTGAAGGACAACAAATCTATTTTGGAATTCGTGAGCATGCGATGGCCGCAGCAATGGTCGGCATGGCTCTGCACGGAGGCATTCTTCCTGTCGGAGGCACGTTCTTTGTCTTTGCTGACTACATGCGTCCGTCAATTCGGTTGGCAGCGCTCTCGCACGCAAAAGTGATATTCGTTTTCTCACACGACTCGGTTGGCGTAGGTGAAGACGGACCAACCCATCAGCCAGTTGAACATCTTGCTTCATTGCGGATTATTCCTGATCTTCATGTGGTCCGTCCCGCCGACTCCAACGAAACGGCGCAAGCATGGCGGGATGCTGCTGATCACGATGGACCAACTGCTCTGATATTGAGTCGGCAATCTCTTCCAATAACGACCGATGGCTCAGCCATCGCAACCGGAGCAGCGATTGTGCGTCAGGGCGAAGCAACGGCTCAAGTTGTACTCGTCGGCACAGGTAGCGAAGTATCGCTCTGCATTCAGGCTGCTACGCAGCTCGAACAGTCGGGAATTTCCACCCAGGTTGTGAGCATGCCGTCTTGGGATCGATTTGACACGATGCCCGCACAATACAAATCGAAAGTTTTCCCACGCGGTATTCCAGTGCTGTCCGTTGAAGCAGGCAGCACATTCGGGTGGTCCAAATACGCCGATCATTCAATAGGTAT
>JBIHZV010000026.1:0-15397 GCA_044240275.1 Ilumatobacteraceae bacterium
TAGGTGCCGACAATTCGGTTACGTGCGAAATAGCGGTGTGGGCCGACATTTTGAGTGGGAGCACAACACTGTCGCAAGCAATTGCTGCTTCGGTATTGCACATCAATGGCAATACAGCACAAGTGTTGCGTGCACTTGCGTGCTTTGATGTTGTGGGTCTTCAGTCGTGACACAAAAACTTCCGAAGTCAACACCAACGTTTGGCGGAGACATTTCGCGATTCATTGCTGGGTCTACTCCACAAAAACTTACGGCGCCAACTGCACCGGAGGGTGCTCCAAATATTTTGTTGATCATGCTCGACGACGTGGGCTTCGGCTCATTCGGAAACTTTGGCGGACCAGTAACGACGCCCGGACTTAACAAGATTGCAACAACCGGTTTGCGCTACAACCAATTTCATACGACAGCGCTGTGTTCACCCACTCGCGCTGCACTGCTAACAGGACGTAATCACCACAGCGTGCACATGGGAGGCATCACCGAGATTGCCAATTCATTTCCTGGATACGACAGTGCGATACCGCCAGAGTCGGCAACTGTTGCGCAAGTACTCCGCATGTCTGGATATTCAACTTCATGTTTTGGCAAGTGGCACCTTGCGCCATCGTGGGAACAAAGCCCCGCAGGTCCATTTGATCGTTGGCCGACCGGCTTAGGTTTCGATCGCTTCTACGGAATCATGGGCGCAGAGTCGTCGCAATGGGAACCACCCGTTTACGACCAGACAACACCGATCGCCCCCCATGTTGGCAAGCCCGGTTACCACCTCACCGAAGATTTGGCCGATCAAGCAATCACCTGGATGCAACGCCAGCATGCATCAACTCCTAATCGCCCATTTTTTTGCTACTTCTCTACGCCTGCAGTACACGCGCCTCACCATGTTGCTCGCGAATGGATCGACAAATTTAAGGGTCAGTTCGACGACGGTTGGGACTCACTGCGCGACATGATTTACGAGCGCCAGTTAAAACTTGGTGTGATTCCCAAAGACACCACACTCACCAAGCGACCAGAGCAAGTGCCAGCCTGGGCCGACTACCCGGACCGATACAAACCAGTTGCGCGACGATTGATGGAAACTTTTGCTGGCTTCCTTGCGCACACCGACGCACAGATTGCACGCGTCATCGATTCGTTAGAGGACATGGGTATTTCCGACAACACACTTGTCATCTATATCACCGGCGACAACGGCGCATCGGCTGAGGGAACAATCCATGGTGCGTGGAGCGCACCATCTTTTCAAAATGGAGTCCCCGAAGATCCTGAGTGGTTGCTTGACCATATGGACGACTTCGGAACAGATAAATGCGAAAATCATTTCAATGTCGGCTGGGCATGGGCTCTCGACTCTCCGTTTCAGTGGATGAAGCAAGTTGCATCACACTTCGGCGGTACCCGAAACGCAATGGCGCTTTCGTGGCCGAAGAAGATCGCAGACAAGGGTGGTTTGCGCACACAGTTTCATCATGTGATCGACATCGTGCCAACTATCTACGACATTGTTGGCATCGCACCGCCAACGCATGTCAATGGCATCGAACAAATGCCATTGCATGGCACGTCAATGGCTTATTCGTTTAATGCTGCCGATGCGCCAAGCACCCACACCAGTCAATACTTTGAGATTCTTGGCAACCGAGCCATCTACGCAGACGGCTGGATGGCTTCGTGTTTCCATGGTCGACTGCCGTGGATCAGACTGCAGGGTTTTGAGTTTGATGGACCACAAGAAGTGTGGGAGTTGTACAACATTGCCGAAGACTTCTCGCAAGCAGTCGATCTTGCTACGCAATACCCAGAAAAACTTGCCGAACTGCAAGCCCTCTTTCATCAGCATGCAACTGATTACGGTGTCTACCCACTTCGCGACCCTGGTTCACCGCGTCACGGAGATTTCTCGGTGCCACACTCACTCGACGGCTTGACATTGATGACCTACACGCCGGCTCACGTGCGCATGCCAGAGTCTTCTGTGATTAATATCAAAAACTGTTCGTTTCGAATTACCGCAAACATCGAAATCAATTCGGATGCATCACATGGCGTGATCGTGTGCCAGGGCGGAAACATGGCCGGCTGGTCGTTGTACCTTGACGAACAGAGTCGTCCAACTTTTCATTACAACTGGTTCGGACACGAGCACACCTCTGTTGCAAGCAGCACTCCGCTCACTGGCGGAAAGCATCAGATCGTTGTTGCATTTGCTTACGACGGTGGATTTGGTGCTGGCGGTGACGTCACAATTTTTGTACACAACGACAACGGCGACAAAAATGTTGATTCTGCGCGCATTGACAAAACTGTTCCACTTGTCTATTCGATGAGTGGCGAAACGTTTGATGTTGGTGTTGACACTGGCTCGCCTGTTGGACCGTACCCACATGGTTTCGACTGCACGGCAATAATTCACTCGGTTGTTGTTGAGAGACTTGATGAACCGCCCGCAGAGATCAAACAGATGATGCGCGAGGGTGAGTTTCGTGCCAGTCTCAGCACGCAATAGAAATTTGCTAACTCGCTAAATAGCTAGCACGTGCTAATTGAGCGGCGAGCCAAGATTCTTGCGCACAGCCAAGCTCATTTCTTCGTCAAATGCGCGCACATGTGCTTCTGCAAGTTTCGCTGCCAAATCACCATCACCCGCACTCAGTGCCTGATACATCTCGGTGTGCTCCTCAAGTGCATGGCGCATGTCTTCCACATCGGCGATATACAAATGCCATAGCCGATCACTTTGTGCGTACATCATGTCGAGAGTGTCGGTAAGAAAACGATTGTTGGCCGCATCCCACACAATCTCGTGGCACTTGCGGTCGATGCGCATCAAATCACTATTGCTGACGTTTGGCCGTCGCGAACTCTCGAGTGCATCCGCCATTGCATCCCAATGTTCTTGCTTGCCGCGCACTGCCGCGAGGCGCATGGCATATGGTTCCAAAATTGCGCGAGTCTCATAGAGCATCGAAAGTTCCATTACGTCGATTGGCGATACCAACATGCCTCGACGCGGTATAACGGTCACAAATTGATCTCGAGCCAACCGCTGCAAAGCCTCGCGAATTGGGGTACGACCGATGCCCAGTTCGGCCTGCAAAACGTCTTCCCTGATGACATCGCCTGGCGCAAGTTGCAGGCGCACGATCTTGTCGCGGATCTGCAGGTATGCCTGCTGGCTCAATGAAATACTCATTACTAGACAGACTATCCGATTTTTTGCCCGTGATATTGCGGTGATATACTACAGATCTCGTTCATTTAGCCAATCTTGGGGGTTTCCAGATGAGTCAGTTTCCAACCCGTGCAAAGTGCGTCGTAATCGGTGCCGGAATCGTAGGCAATTGCCTCGTCGGTCACCTTTCCAAGTTGGGTTGGACCGACATGGTTCAGATCGACAAGGGTCCGCTGCCCAACCCAGGTGGCTCGACAGGCCACGCATCCAACTTCATCTTCCCGACCGACCACAACAAAGAGATGGCGTTGCTTACTCTTGCATCGCAGAAGCAATACGTCGAGATGGGCATGAACAACACGTGCGGCGGCATCGAAGTAGCTCGCACACCAGAACGTCTCGAAGAATTCAACCGTCGCATGACTTCAGCCAAGTCGTGGGGCATCGACTCCAAGTTGCTGACCCCGGCCGAGATCAAAGAGCTCGTGCCGTTCATCAACGAAAAGATTTTGCTCGGTGGTTTTTACACCCCAAGCGTTTCGGTTGTTGACTCATTGCAGACAGGCACACTGATGCGCGAGAGCGCTGTAGCGGCTGGCAACTTGCAAGTATTCGCAAACACCGAAGTGCTGGACCTCGAAGTTGAAAATGGCACCATTAAAGCTGTTGTGACAAACAAGGGCCGAATCGAAGCTGAGTTTGTTGTTGTGGCGTGCGGTGTGTGGAGCCCGCGCATCGCTGCAATGGCCGGAGCAAATATTCCGTTGACACCAGCCGTTCACCAAATGGCAGACGTTGGTCCGATCGATATCTTGCAGCAGTCAAACAAAGAACTTGCATACCCAATCATCCGAGACATGGACACGTTCTGTTACGAGCGTCAGGCAGCAGGATCAATGGAAGTTGGTTCATACGCCCACCGTGCAATCTTCATGCACCCAGATGACATTCCTTCCAACGAAGCATCAGCATTGTCGCCTACCGAATTGCCACTTACGCAAGACGACTTTGATCCACAAATGGAACAAGCAATTGAACTGATGGAGATGCTCGGCGATGCCGAGATCAAGTACGCCATCAATGGTCTTTTGTCGCTGACACCAGATGCAATGCCAGTTCTTGGCGAGACAGTTGAAGTGCGCAACTTGTGGTCTGCTGCTGCAGTCTGGATCAAGGAAGGCCCTGGCATCGCTCAACTCGTTGCCGAGTGGATGACTTATGGCTACCCGCATTTGTGCGACCCACACTCGTCCGATATCAGCCGCTTTTATGCGCATGAAAAAACAGACCACCACATCTACGCACGTTGTGATGAGCACTTCAACAAGACATACGGCATCGTGCACCCACGCGAGCAATGGGGCACGCAACGCAATATGCGTCGCAGTCCATTCTTTCCGCGCGAAGAAGCCGCTGGAGCAACGTTCTTTGATGCCCGGGGTTGGGAGCGTCCACAGTGGTTTGCATCCAACGCCAAGTTGATGGACAAGTTCAAGGGTCAATGCGAGGCACGCCCAAGCGAGTGGGACGCACGCTGGTGGTCGCCGATCACCAATGCCGAACACTTGCAGATGCGCGAGTCAGTTGGCATGGTCGACCTCACAGCGTTTAACGAGTTCGATTTCACTGGCCCTGGCACGATGGCGTTCTTGCAATACATGTGTGTAAACAACGTCGATGTTGCAGTTGGCCGTTCGGTCTACACGCCATTACTCACCCAGGGTGGCGGCTTCCGTGGCGACTTGACGATCATGCGTCTCGGTGCAAACCATTTCCGTGTCATCACCGGCGCGTTTGACGGTGGTCGTGACAAGTATTGGTTCACCAAGTACATGCCGCAAGACGGTTCAGTGACGTTCACCGACATGTCAAGTGCACTGTGCACTATCGGTGTGTGGGGTCCTAACGCCGAAAAGACAATGGCGAAGGCAACACAAAACATCAACGCCGAAGGCAAGTTGGTTCCGTTCGATGTCAGCCAAGCAAACTTCCCATACGGCTCGGTGCGCGAAGTACTGATCGATGGTGTTCCTGCAACCATGTTCCGCATCTCGTATGTTGGCGAAAATGGCTGGGAGATCTACACCAAGATGGAACACGGATTGCGCTTGTGGGATTCAATCGCAGAAGCCGGCAAGGAATTTGAAATCATTCCTGTAGGCATGGGCGTGTACGCGGTCACCGGTCGTATCGAAAAGGGTTACCGCCTCATGGGTGCAGAACTCGAAAGCGAATACAACCCAATGGAGGCTGGCCTCAACCGCGCAAAAGTGAAGTCTGCAGACTTCATTGGCAAAGCTGAGTACATGAAAGCTCGCGACGAAAAGCCTGCTGCCATCATGTGCACACTCGAGATGATTGACAACACCAGCAAGTCGGGCATCAAACGCTTCCCTACTGGCGGCAACGAACCAATTTTGACAAAAGATGGCGAACGAATCGTTGACACAAAGGGTCGCGTTTCACGCGTAACGACCGCAGGTGCAGCACCGTCGCTTGGCAAATATTTGTTGCTTGCATACCTCACACCAGAACATGCCGTTGAAGGCAATGAGCTGCGCGTGATGTACATGAACGAAATGTTTCCAGTGCGAGTTGCGCGCGTTGGCTCACAACCGTTGTTTGACCCAACTGATGCACGAATGAAGAGCTAGAAACTTTTCCCCACCATGAACATCCTCGTCTGCGTCAAACGCGTGCCAGCCCCTGGTGCGCGCATCAACATCACCGAAGACGGTCAGCAAGTTGACACTGCATTTCTTGGCTTCACCGTTAGCCCACACGAAGAATGTGCGGTTGAAGCGGCAGTTCAACTTGTGGAAAAGCATGGCGGCGAAGTCACTGTGCTCACACTTGGAGATGTCTTGGCAGAAGAGCAACTGCGCACTGCTGCAAGCGTCGGTGCGGTCAAGGCTGTACTGGTTCCAATCGAAGGAATAGATTGGGACGCCCAGCGAACAGCTTCAGCAATCAGTTCAGCAATTACCGCACTTGAAGCAGCGAATGGCAACTTTGACCTGATCCTGTTTGGCAACGAATCGGCCGACTCGTGCGGCTACCAGGTTGGTGTTCGTGCTGCAGTCAAACTCGGTCGACCAATGGTCAACGGCGCAAAAGGCATTGACATAGCAGACGGCATTGCCACAATTCGTCGCGAATCCGATGCTGGTATCGAGATCTACAACCTGCCACTTCCTGCGTGTATCGGTGTGCGCGAAGGAATCAATCTGCCCCGCTACCCAACTATGAAGGGCCGCCTCGCTTCCAAAAAAGTCGAGATTCAGCGCAGCGAGATTTCGGCAGAAGTTGGTGGACTCAAAATGATTCAGTTGCAGCGTCCACCTGAGCGTGTGAGCAATACACAGATTCTTGGCACTGGCCCGGAAGCAGCGTCTGCAGTTGTCGACTTGCTCGTCGAGCTCGGAGTTTTCAAATGAGCGTGCTCGTCGTTGTTGAGCACGACCGTGGCACGATGACTCCAGCATCACTCGGAGCACTCACCGCTGGTCGCAATCTTGCAAAACAGATAAATACAACAATGGAAGCAGTAACCGTTGGATCGAATGCCGATGCATTGAGCAACACAATCGCAAATTACGGCGCGACAACCGTGCATCAAGCACACCACGCTGCACTTGTTGACTTTGGCCCCGAAGCATGGGGTGAGTCTGTTGCACAAATTGTGCGCAACATAACGCCCCAAGTTGTTATCGGATGCGGCACAGAGCGTGGTCACGAAGTGATTGCCCAAGTTGCCGCACGTCTCGACTTGCCAGCTTCCATGAACTGCACCGAATTTGATACATCGTTTGATGGCACGCAACCGCTGCAAGTAACTCGCGCGCGTTGGGGTGGATCGCTCCTTGAGAACGCTGCACTTGATGCGCCAATCAAACTTGTCACACTTGCCAACCACACTGTCGAACCTGTCGAAGCACCTTCAACCGTTGCAATTGCAGTAGTCGACGTTGCATTAGATGCAACCGTTTTACACTCGTTCGTTCGCGACAGAGTCGAACGAGTAGCTGGTGTCACACTTGCTACAGCGCCAGTTGTTGTCAGTGGCGGACGTGGCGTTGGATCGGCAGAAGCATTCGGCCCTCTCGAAGAATTGGCCGGGCTATTGGGCGGCATCGTCGGCTGTTCACGTGCCGTAACTAACAATGGTTGGCGCAATCACACCGATCAAGTTGGCCAAACTGGCACTCGAATTGCCCCAGATATTTACATCGCTTGCGGTATTTCTGGCGCCATTCAGCACTGGGTTGGTGCCATGGCGTCAAAAAATATCTTGGCAATCAACACCGACCGCGAAGCAAACATCGTGACCAAGGCTGGCTATGCCGTCATCGGAGACTTACACAAGGTCGTGCCTGCTATTTCTGCAGAGATTCTCCGCCGTCGCGGTCAATAGCCAATAACGCTTTCGTTTCACAAAGGTATTTGCGCAAAATTACGGATCCAATTATCGCTATCTGAGCATTGAGCACTAGCCTATTTTCTCTAGTCATATTGGTGTTTAAGCATTTGGAGAGGTCACCGTGCCCGAAGTCGAAACTGGAGGTCCACGTCGTCGTGGTCGCGAACGACAAGCTGCAGGCCCTCGCTCATTGCTTCCCGAGCAGAAACCGTTTCGCCAACCACGAATGAAATATGCGCCCACAAAAGTGGTGAGCGACGACGAACTTGAGAGCATCCATACAGCGTCCTTACGCATTTTGTCTGATTACGGCATGGACTTTTTGTTGCCCGAGGCACGAGACCTGCTCGCCAAGGCCGGTGCGAAAATCACCGATAACCGCGTGCGGTTCGACCCAGAAATGGTGCTCGAGACAATTAAGACATGTCCGAGCGAATTTAAGTTGCACGCCCGCAATCCAGCGCACACGCTCAATATCGGCGGAGACTGGATGGCATTTGGTTCGGTTGCCAGCCCGCCAAACTTCATGGAACTCGACGGAACGCGCCACGCAGGTAACCGCCAAAACTTCCAGGATCTGCTCAAACTTGTTCAGATGTTCAACATCGTGCACTTCACTGCTGGTTACCCAGTCGAGCCAGTTGACTTGCATGCATCAATTCGCCACATCGAGTGCTCGTACGACATGCTCACCATGACCGATAAAGCAATTCACTGTTACAGCCTTGGTCGCCAACGCAACCAAGATGTGCTCGAGATGTCACGCATCGCTCGTCAAGTCTCGCCAGAACAACTCGACAAAGAACCATCGGTGTTCTCAATCATCAACTCGTCTTCACCATTACGACTCGACATTCCGATGCTGCAAGGCATTATGGAATTTTCGTCGCGCAATCAGATCATTATCATCACACCGTTCACATTGGCTGGTGCCATGGCGCCGATCACACTTGCTGGTGCACTCGCTCAGCAAAACGCCGAGGCACTTGCCGGCATGGTTTTCACACAACTCGTACGACCTGGTGCGCCAGTTGCTTACGGTGGTTTCACATCTAACGTCGACATGCAGTCGGGTGCGCCGGCATTTGGAACCCCCGAATACATGCGCACCGCAATGGCAGGTGGGCAACTTGCCCGCCGTTACAACGTGCCGTACCGCTCGAGCAATGTGTGTGCAGCGAATGCACTAGATGCGCAGGCTGCATACGAGAGTGTGTTTTCACTTTGGGGTGCAATCCAAGGCGGTGTCAACGTGTTGATGCACGGCGCCGGATGGATGGAAGGCGGACTTCACGCTTCACTCGAGAAGTTTGTGCTCGACGCTGACTTGTTAGCAATGGTCGCTGCATACCTCGAGCCCATCGTTGTTGATGAAGCAACACTCGCCCACGAAGCGATTGGTCAAGTTGGCCCAGGTGGTCACTACTTTGGCGTGCAGCACACACAGGATCGTTTTCGCGATGCGTTTTACAAGCCAATCCTCTCTGACTGGCGCAACTACGAGTCGTGGGAAGAGGCCGGCAAGCCAACAGTCGACCAAAAGGCGCGTCAACTCGCCCAGGCTTACCTTGACGGCTATGAGAAACCAGTAATGGACGCGACAATCGTCGAGGAGCTCGATGCATTCCGTGCACGCCGACTCGCCGAAGGTGGCGTAGCAACTGACTTTTAAGTACGAATATTTAGCACAAGACAAGGAAAGCAACTATGAAATCATCTGCACGCGTAGTAGTAATCGGTGGAGGCGTCGTTGGCGCATCGGTGTTGTACCACCTCACGAAGGCCGGCTGGACAGATGTGGTGCTCGTGGAGCGCAAACAACTCACAGCGGGTTCAACATGGCACGCAGCTGGCGGTATGCACACACTCAATGGTGATCCAAACGTTGCACGCTTGCAGCAGTACACCGTCAACTTGTACAAAGAAATCGAAAAAGAGTCTGGCCAAAATTGCGGCATTCACTTGCCAGGCGGACTCATGCTCGCCGACACCCCTGAACGTCTTGACTTCTTGCGCATGGCGCAGGCTCGCGGTCGCTATTTGGGAATGCACATGGAAATGTTGTCGATGAAAGAAGCAAAGGCACTTAACCCGCTACTTGAAGAGAAATACTTTGTTGGCGCGTTGTACGACGAAGACGAAGGTTCAGTTGACCCATACGGCGTGACTCACGCATACGCAATCTGTGCAAAAAATCGTGGCGCCGAGGTGTACACCGATACATGGGTGACCGGACTCAACCACCGCCCAGATGGAACGTGGGATGTCATTACCGACAAGGACCACACGATTCATGCAGAGCATGTCGTGAACGCTGGCGGGTTGTGGGCCCGAGAGGTTGGGCGCATGTGTGGTCTTGAGTTGCCAGTTTTAGCAATGGAACACCACTACCTCATGACAGAGCCAATGGACGAAGTCATTGAATACAACAAGACGATGGGTCGCGAACTGCCACACATCATTGACTTCGCTGGTGAAATCTATGCTCGCCAAGAAGGTCAAAGCATCTTGCTCGGTACATACGAGCAAGAGAACCGCCCTTGGGCTGCAAAAGAAACACCATGGGATTTTGTGTTCCAATTGTTGCCTCATGACCTCGAGCGCATTGCGCCAGAACTCGAGCGTGGTTTCGCTCACTTCCCTGCCGTTGGTCGTGCAGGCATCAAAAAGTTTGTCAACGGTCCATTTACTTTCTCTCCCGACGGCAACCCACTTGTTGGTCCAATCCGCGGCATGCGCGGCATGTGGTCTGCGTGTGGTGTTATGGCCGGCTTGTCACAAGGCGGCGGCGTTGGTTTGTCGCTTGCCAACTGGATGGTTAATGGTGATCCTGGTGCAGATATTTGGGGTATGGACGTTGCTCGCTACGGCGACTACGCAACACTTGCATACACACATGCAAAGGTGCGTGAAAACTATTCGCGTCGCTTCCGCATTACGTTCCCTAACGAAGAACTAGCAGCAGCACGTCCATTGCTCACGACACCAATTTACGATCGCTTGATTGAGCACAACGCCGTGATGGGTGTTGGCTTCGGTCTTGAGCACCCACTGTGGTTCCAAGACAAGGGTAAAGAACCTGTCGAAGAAGTGACGTTCTACCGATCGAGCGCATTCAACAACGTAGGCGAAGAGTCGCGTGCGGTGCGTGAGCGTGTCGGGTTCTCCGAAGCTTCCAACTTTGCTAAATACAAAGTGAGTGGCCCAGGTTCGGCTGCGTGGCTACAAGGACTGTTCACCAATGCATTGCCAAAGATTGGTCGCACAGTGCTTACTGCGATGCTCAACCCACAAGGCCGTATCGAAGGCGAGTTCTCCGTATCTCGCATTGGCGAGGAAGAGTTCTTCTTGTTCGGTTCACAGGCAGCAGAGGTGCATCACCCGCGTTGGTTCTTGGCTCACTTGCCAGAGGGATCCCCAATTCGATTCGAGACACTTTCACTTTCGATGGTGGGTCTCACCGTTGCTGGTCCTCGCTCGCGCGATGTCCTACAAAAACTGACCGACACATCGCTTGCAACAAAAGACTTCCCATTTATGTCATTCCGTCGCGTCAACATCGGCATGGCGCCAGTGTGGTTGTCGCGCATGACTTACACAGGAGACCTGGGCTACGAAATTTGGATTGCACCGGAATATCAGCGCTACTTGTTTGATCTCATTTGGGATGCCGGCAAAGAGTTTGATATGCGTTTGTTCGGCTTCCGCGCATTGATCACGATGCGTCTCGAAAAGAACTTCGGTACCTGGTACCGCGAGTTCCGCCCAATCTACACACCGCTCGAATCGGGCATGGAACGAGCGATGAAGTTCGACCACGAATTTATTGGTCGCGCTGCAGTCGAGGCCGAGATGAAGACTGGCCCGGCACGCAAGCTCGTGATGTTCAGAGTAGATGTCGATAAGGACAAGCCTGCAGATGTGCTTGGCGACGAGCCGGTGTTTCACAACGGTGAAGTTGTTGGCTGGATCACATCTGGCGGCTATGCCCATTACTCGGGTGTCTCGCTTGCACTTGGTTACATCCCTGCGGCATTAGCTGCAGAGGGAACGACTGGCTTCGAGATCGAGATCATCGGCAATATGCGTCCAGCCCACTTGCAACTCGAGCCTGTGCTCGACCCAAGTGGCTCACGCATGCGCGCCTAAATCTCATCCCAATGAGCACGATCACACGCATCGAGATCACACACCATCGTTTACCGCTAGACCCGCCGTTTCCTGCATCGTGGGACACCGTGCCACGCACACACTTTCCCGCCACGATCGTGCGGGTCTTTGACGATGCCGGCAGATGCGGAATTGGATCCGGCGATTCGATGTACGGGTTTTCTGATTACCAAAAATATTTCATCGGTCAAGATCCAACCAACATTGACCGACACGCTGCAGTGCTCGCAAATATCGAGTTTCACGCAGGAAGACCATGGCCGCTCGACCTCGCGCTTTGGGATCTCATCGGCAAAATCAACGGCGAACCTGTCTGGAAGATGCTTGGCGGGTTCAGTAACAAGATTCGCGCATATGCATCGTCTGGCGTACACCGCCCTATCGCCGACATGGTCACTGTCGCACGCCAAGCCCGCGACCTGGGTTTTCCTGCCCTCAAGGTTCGCTTTGGCCGACCAAAGTTGGACGATGATCTTGCTGTTGTTAAAGCCATCCGCAACGATCTGGGCTCGTCACTCGAATTAATGGTCGACTGCAACCAGGGATGGCGCATGCCGTGGGATACTGCAGCGCCTTGGACAGTTGATCACGCCACAGACGTGGCCAAAGTGCTGGAAGACAACGGCGTGTACTGGATGGAAGAGCCGCTGCATCGCGGCGACTACGACGGCATGACCGAATTACACAATCGCGTCAAGATTCGTATTGCTGGCGGAGAACTCACGCGCGAACCATACGAGTTTCGCGAACTCCTACAACGCGGATGCTTTGATGTGTTTCAGCCAGATGTCGTGTGCACGCAAGGCATCACCGGCCTCGCCAAGTTTGCGCACGAAGTCGCTGCTGCCGGCAAGATATTTACGCCACACACTTGGGGCACCGGCATCGGCGTGATGGGCAACCTGCACGTTACGGCTGGCACCGTTGGCGCACCATTTATCGAATTTCCATTTGACCCACCAGAGTGGACAACCGAGCGACGCGATTACATGCTCACCAACACCATCGAAGCAGACGGTGAGGGATGGATTCACCTTTCAGACGAACCAGGCCTTGGCATCTCTCTCAACGAAGACGTACTGCGCAAAACAGCGAGCGATCAAGCAACTTTTTCGTAAAACTACATCTGCACGCGGTGATCATGCGTATAAATGTTTGCTTTGCCATCACGCAAAAATCCAATCAAGGTGATTCCAAAGGCATCAGCCGTTTGCACGGCAAGGCTCGAGGGCGCACCAACCGCGGCAATTAATGCAATCCGTGCCATTGCCGCTTTCTGAATAATCTCAAACGACAATCGTCCGCTGCAAAACAAACCGTATTGAGTGAGTGGTACAGATTTTTCGAGCACACTATGACCGATCACTTTGTCGACCGCGTTATGCCGACCAATATCTTCGCGCACCACCTTCATCTTCCCCTTAGCGTCGAACAACGCTGCAGCATGTAAACCACCAGTTCGATCAAATGTTGGTTGCACCTTGCGCACTGCGTCGGGCAATCCAATCAATACCGAGGTCGTCAAAGTCGGTCCAGAATCTCGATCTACGGGAGTTGTGCATGTCAGCAACTGATCGAGCGATTCGGTGCCACAGATACCGCAACTTGATGACGTCACCATTGCTCGTCGAGCCAGCGCCATATCAAATGCGCGCGTTAGCCCAACAGTAACGATGTTGTATTTTTGCTCCTCTTCACCATTGAGCTCGCAATATTTCACAGTTGCGACATCACTCGGCGCAGCAATCATGCCCTCTGTAAACAAGAAGCCAACAGCCAATTCAAAATCGTGGCCGGGTGTGCGCATCGTTACCGAAACCGACTCGGGCTCCTGACCTGGTGCTCCTGCCCTGATCTCCATTGGCTCTTCAGTGACCACAAAGTCTGGCTTGGATCCCGACCGACCCTCAGCGTTTACCGTTACAACCTTGACATCAGTGGCTCGACTGCGAGCCGTACCTGACGGAGAAACCGATTTCATCCCTACAGACTAGTTGTCGTCAAGAAAAGCGCGCAGATTGGCGCTGTTATGCGGGTGACGCAACCTAGCCAATGTCTTTTGCTCTATTTGGCGCACTCGCTCGCGCGTCACATTCATTTTCTTGGCCACATCTTCGAGGGTGTGCGGCTGACCTTCATACTTTCCAATCCCAAATCGCATCGAAACAATATCCTGGTCCCGCTCCGGCAAATCGCTCAAAGTTCGTTCTACTGCCTCACCTAGTTGTCGGCGCTCAGTTGATTCACTCGGATCATTGGTTGCATCACCACTTGCGATTGTGTCGCCAACCGTCAGATCATCAGAATCAGTGCCCACAGGAGCATCCAGACTGGTTGTCGACAATGCGAGTTGCATAACATCCAGAAGTTTTTCAACACTCATCTGCGTGCGCACGGCTACTTCGTCTGGCGTTGGATCACGCTCAAGCTCCGCTGCAAGTTCGCGCTCAGCACGATGCACTCGATTAACAATCTCCATCATGTGTCCAGGAATACGAATGTTGCGCCCCTGGTCTGCCATCGCTCGCGTCATTGACTGACGAATCCACCAAGTGGCATACGTTGAAAACTTGAAACCTTTTTCGTAGTCGTACTTGTCGGCGGCATGCATCAGACCGATGTTGCCTTCTTGAATGAGATCGGCTAATTGCAGTTCTTTGCGGTCATATCGACGTGCGATCGAGACCACGAGCCGCAAGTTGGCCCGCACCATGTGATCCTTAGCCTTGACTCCCTCGGTCACCACACGCTGCAATGCCCGCCTGTCGCGCACACCGAGTGCACCAATGCCACGTTTGAGCTGTGCATCAGCATCCAAACCATCTTTGATGGCTCTGCCAAGGCGCTTTTCATCATCTGCATTGAGTAGATCAACCTGACCAATCTCATTGAGATACATCCGCACTGCATCTGGACCAGTATCACTACCAATCACGTGTCTCATGCGTGCTCACCAACTCGTTTGCCTAGCCAATCCAAAAGTTCCATCGCAACAGCATCTGCCATTGTTGGATTGTCAATTTCTTCCAGCAAAATTCGAGCATCACGATCAGCACGGATCTCGTCTGGATCAGTGATGCGATTGCGAATCAACAACTCTCGACGAACAGCAGCCGAGATCAGATTTTTCGCTTCGGTAAATGGGTCCGAATCGATATCGGCAACAGCGGCACGCTCAATCACTTCACGAGCATCTGGATCGGCAGCCTCTAATGCTCCGGCAATATTGCCGATCACTGATGCAACCGCCAAATACGCCCTGCGATATACGTCATCCGAGAACAAACCCTCGCTCATCCATGTTGCAATTGCATTCCAATCCTGCACCATAATCGCCAGCGCTACAAACTCAGCATTTTCTCGGCGGGATGAGTCAACAGTTGGACTCGTGCGCACTTCGGGTTTACGACTCCCTCGCTCGGCCAGTTGCATGAGGTCAGCAGCAGGAATACCAACGTGGCTCGCCACCTCTCCTGCATAGATTTTGCGCACATTTTTGTCTGGATGCTCGTTGATTACTGCCATTGCCTGTTGTGCCGTGCGTGAGCGCGCCTCGGGCGATGCAATCGACCCAGCGTCGAGCGTGCGCTGTAATCGGAATCCTAAAAATGGTTTGGCATCCTTGATCG